>NZ_AYMF01000007.1:0-167540 GCF_000633435.1 Achromobacter sp. DH1f
CCGCCTGCGCAACGCCGTTGCGGTTGTCCAGGCTGGCCGCCTGGATATCGGCCGTGCCGCCCAGAAGCTTGCCGCCCTGGTTGTTCAAGGCGCCGGCCGTTTCCACACGTAGCGCGCCGTTGGCTTGGACGGAACCGCCTTGGTTGTTGATGCCGGCCGTTCCCCGCAGCGCGACGCTGTCGCCCGAGACGACGCCGCCTGCCGCGTTGGCGATGGATTGGCCGGTGATGGCCACCGCGCCGGTGCCCGCCAGGGTGCCGGCCGTATTTTCAATTGCGCCAGCGACGTTGGCGGTCAGCCCTGCCCCGCTGGTGAGCTTGCCACCCGTGTTGTCCAGGCTGGACGCGCGCAGCAACACCGAACCGCCGTACACGGAACCGGCGCGATTGGTGATTGCGCCATTGGCATCCAACGTCAGTGCACCGCCCGCGACGAATTTTCCGCCCGACAGACCCAGCGCATCGGCCGTGACCGTAGCATTGCCGCCGGCCATCAGCGTGCCGGTATTCTGCAGGCCGCTGACCTGCACGCTCAGCGCACCCAAAGGACTGATCGAACCATCGGCCTGCAAGCCAGCAGTGAAGGCGCCGCGATTGTCCAGTTGCCGTGCCATGACACTGGCATTGCCCGCCGAGGAAACGGCGCCGGTGTTGGTGACCGAGCCGGGCGCGTTGAGCGCCAACGCGCCGCCCGCCGTGACCGTACCGTCGTTGACGATATCGCGTCCGCTTTGCACCGACAGGTCAGTGGCAGCCTGCATGCGGCCAGACGGCAGAATCTTGACGTCGCCGTTGGCGCTGACGGTCAGCGTGCCGGTCAGCGCAGTCAGGTTGCCACCGATGTTTACGCCCACACCGGCCTCGGTGCCGATCAGCCGGATGCTGTTGGCGTACATGCCGCCCAGGGCCGCGACGTCGATGGATACACCAGTCGTAGCGCCAGCGCCGGACAGGGCCGAGACGTCGATACCGTCATACCCGACGCGGGCCGACCCGGCCACCACGTTCAAGCGATCCGCCCACACCTGGGCGTTCAGTTCCAGCGTGCGGGCCAGCAGGTCCAGTTGGCTGAGATTGGCGCCGTATAAGCCCGCGCCTTCGATGGCCAAGCGCCCGCTGGCGATATCAAAGCCCAGCGCACCGTCCGGCCCAATGACCGGCTTGCCGGTAGTCAGCGTGGCGCGATTGGCATTCAAGAACCCGCAGCCATTGCAGGTGATGCCAGCCGGGTTGGCAACGATGACGTTCGCCCGGTTGCCCGCCACTTCCAGCATGCCCCGCAGTTGCGACGGATTGGGCGCCGTGACCTGGTTCAGGATGGTGGTGGCACGCTGATTACCCAGCATCGGGTTACCCGCCACCTGCCCCGCCACTTGCGTCTGGCTGGCCGCGCCGCTGTTGTTGAGCACCACGCCGGACGGGCCGACGTTGAACTGCGTGTAGCGGTTGTTGGACACCCCACCGGCCGAAGGCGGTGCAATGTTCACCACCGGCACGCCATTGGCCACGCCCACCACGGGCTTCTGCCCGGCCACGTTCTGGTCTACCGAAATCGGCAAGGTCTGCGCCAGCACGGGCGTCCAGATCTGCGTGTAGAGGACCAACCAGAGCACTGCGGAGCGAAGCTTGGACATAGCGTGGCGAATCTCGGTAGAGGTGGGTCGACCCATGGCGAGGCAACCCGCAAAGCAATGTGTGAAGCGACTTGTGGCGCAACTTGGGTCGCGGCACGTCATGCGGCAGGCGGCGCGCCAGGCGCCGCCCGGGCTTAGAACTCGAACATCAGCGTGGCGGCGAAGACCGTGCTTTGCGTCTTCAGGTTGTCGGGCTTTTTCAGGGGCCACCCGGCCGACAGGTCGTAGCTGGCGCTGACATAGGGCATGGCGATGCGCCCGCGCAGGCCAGCGACGGCGCCGACCAGGGTGCGGCCCGTCAGGTACTGGGCAGACGGGCCGCCAACGCGACCGGCGTCCAGGCCGGTGTAGAGCTGCTGGCCCAGATTGCCCAGGTTCAGCGACAGGTCGTTGCGCAGCGTCCAGCCGTCTTCCGAAGCCAGGGTCATCTGGCCGTCGAAGCCGCGCACCGCATAGCGGTTGCCGATGGTGAAGTAGTCGGCGGGTACGACCGGCGTCTTGGCGTGCTGGATCTGCCAGTTGGCCTGGTAGGCCATCTGCTGGCCCGCCACCTTGAACGGCAGGTACAGGCCGGCGTTGGCCGACAGCAGCGTGCTGCGCCCGTTCCAGTCGGGATCGCCGTAGACGTAGCCGGACTGGTTGGAAAATTGCGGCAGCGTGCCGCGCACGCCTCCGCCGATATCCAGCACCAGCTGGTCGATGTACTGCCGGTGGCCATAGCTGAATTCATAGCCAACCACGTCGCGTCGCTGCACTTCGATGTCGACGTCGTTGAGGGTGCTGTTGGCGCGCTTGCGCAGGAACTTCAGCACGGCGGTGCCCTTGTAGCTGGCGCCGCGATACGGCACCACCGACACGCCGGCCTCGATCTGCTTGCTGGTGCCGCCGTAGACGATGGGTTCGTCAAAGCCGGCGACCGTCTGGCGATAGCGCGATTTGCTGGCGCCGGCGAACAGGGTCCAGTAGCCGAATGGAATGCTGTAGTTGATGGACGCGGCGCGCGAACCGGCGTCGCTGTTGCGCAGGTCGGCGTTGCTGTTCCAGGACACGGACAGTTGGTCGTACAGGAACAACGGCGAATCCAGCGTCAGGCCGGCGTTGACCTGGTTCTTGCCGGTGGATTCCAGGCCGGCGTTGTCACCGCCCAGGTAGGCATGCCAGCGCTTGCCGGTGCCGGGCTTGATGATGATGTCGGATTCGCCCAGCTCGGGGCCAGGGGCTACGTCGATGGTGGCGTCGGCCTGGCCGGCCAGGCGGCGGATGTTCTCCAGGGCCTGGTCCAGGTCGCGCTGGTTGACGTCGCCGCCTGGCCAGGTCGGCAAGGCGGTGCGCCACCAGCCGGGCGCGCCGTCGCTTTTGACGCCGGAAATGCGGCCGGGCACGTAGCGCAGGGTCAGCGTGCCGCTGGCCAGCGATTGTTCGGGCACCAGCACGCGCGCGGTGATCCATCCGCGATCGATCAGCCCCGCCATCAAGTGTTCCTGCAGCAGGCGCAGGCCCTGACCGCCCACGCAGGGGCCCAGGGCGGCTTCGCTTTCGCGGCGCAGCCAGCCGGGGGGCTCGGGGCCATCCCAGATGACCTGGCCCAGCGTGAAGCACGGTGATTCGGCCGGAAAAGCCAGGGGCCCTTCGCCGGCAACAGGGGCAGCCGGCGCAGACAACACGTCAGGCCGCTCGGCGGCGCGGGCGCGCTGGGCGTCCAGTTCCTGTTCCTGGCGTCGCTGGATCTCGCTGGCGCGCGAGGCGGCGTCGGCGGGCAGGGTCTGCGCCGCAACCGGGGAAAAACCGATGAAATGGGCCGCCATGGCAACAGGCAACAGCAACCCGGGAAGGCGCCTCTGCCGGAGGCGGCTTCGCAGTATGGACTTGTGCACTTGTTTCTTATTGAAATGACTAGTTTCTACCAATAACGGTATGAACTTGGACTAATTAAGCGCACATCTCAATTTATGCCGTTTGTTGACGAATAATCCGGCATACATAGCGACGGGACGCGCGTATGGAGATACATGTTTCGTAACAGCTGACTGCCCCGCTAACTTATCTCGGTGAGCGGATGCGTTGCTATAGGAAGAATCTGAAATCGGGTGAGGAAAATTCCGCGGGGCGACGTGAACGCCGCCCCCGGCCGGCTATGCCAAAATCGCGCCCATGCCGACCGATAACCGCCTCCTTCCCGCCGCCCTCGCCGCCCAGACGGCACAACTACCCGCCGCCTGGCAGGCCGCGCTGCACGCCCCGCGCGTGGCCGACGCCCTGCAAGCCGTGACCGCCCATGTCGAAAAGCGGTTGGCCGAGGGTGCCGTGGTGTACCCGGCCACGCCGTTTCGGGCGCTGCACGGCCTGGCGCCGTCGGACGTGCGGGTGGTGATCCTGGGGCAAGACCCCTATCACGGCCCGGGCCAGGCCCAGGGGCTGGCGTTTTCGGTGCCGGACGACTGCAAGCGCCCGCCCAGCCTGCGCAACATCTTCAATGAGATCGCCCAGGAATACCCCGGCACGGCGCTGCCCGCCGGCAACGACCTGAGCCCCTGGGCCGACCAGGGCGTGCTGCTGCTCAATACTGCATTGACGGTGGAAGACGGCCAGCCGGCATCCCACGCCAAGCGCGGCTGGGAAACGGTGACCGACGCGTTGATTGCGCTGGTGGCCCAAGACCCGTCGCCCAAGGCATTTTTGCTGTGGGGCGCCCATGCCCAGGCCAAGCAGGCGTTGCTTCCCAGCAACAGCGGCCACCTGGTGCTGATGTCCAATCACCCGTCGCCGCTGTCCGCCCGGCGCCCCCCGGTGCCGTTCCTGGGCTGCGGGCACTTCCTGGCGACCAATCGCTGGCTGGCCGACCAAGGGAAAAACCCTATTGATTGGGCGCTGGACAAAAAAATAATTCCCATGCAGGGCGAATTCGGGTTATGATCGCCGCACTGCACAAAACGAGTTCGGCATTTACCGCCTTGATTTAGCGGAAGTTTTAGCAGTCTGCCGGGCAACCAAGCCCGAGCCCCATGCCGAACATCATCGATTCCTGACCTCCTTTCCTTTCGCCCTGCGTTCCAAGCAGTATCAAGAGAACGCGCCACGCGCACGGTTGATTCGGTCGGCACGATGCTCCATCAACCGTCGCCTGGATCCGGCCGCCTAATCCCCTGGCCCGACCAAGCACTGCGTCGCATTTTTCGCGGCAAGGGAAAGTAATGTCTTTCGAAACCCTGGGTCTCGCACCCGCCCTGTTGTCGGCCGTTCAAGAAGCTGGCTTCAGCACCCCCACCCCCGTTCAAGCGTCGGCCATTCCGCAAGCGCTGGCCGGCCACGACCTGATGGTGTCCTCGCAGACGGGCAGCGGCAAGACCGCCGCCTTCATGCTGCCGGCCCTGCACCGCATTGCCCAGATGCCCGCCAACAAGGGCGTCGGCGTGCAAGTGCTGGTCCTGACCCCGACCCGCGAACTGGCCCTGCAAGTTACCGAAGCCACCTCCACCTACGGCCGCAAGCTGGCCGACCTGCGCACCGCCACTGTCGTCGGCGGCATGCCCTACGGCGCCCAACTGAAGGCGCTGTCGCGCCGCGTTGACGTGCTGGTCGCCACCCCCGGCCGCCTGATCGACCACCTGCAGTCGGGCCGCGTCAAGCTCAACACCGTGCACACGCTGGTGCTGGACGAAGCCGACCGCATGCTGGACATGGGCTTCATTGAAGATATCGAGACCATCGTCAGCCGCCTGCCCGCAGAACGCCAGACGCTGCTGTTCTCGGCCACCCTGGACGGCACCATCGCCAAGCTGGCGGCGCGCATGATGCGCGACCCGCAGCGTATCGAGATGGCCGGCTCCAAGGAAAAGCACACCAACATCACGCAAAGCCTGCTGTACGCGGACGACGCCAGCCACAAGATGCAGCTGCTCGACCACGTGCTGCGCGACGCCTCGCTGGACCAGGCTATTGTCTTCACGTCGACCAAGCGCGGCGCTGACGACCTGGCGGACCGCCTGGCCGACCAAGGCTTTGCCGCCGCTGCCCTGCACGGCGACATGAACCAGCGCCAACGCACCCGTACGCTGTCGCAACTGCAACGCGGCCAGCTGCGCATTCTGGTTGCCACCGACGTGGCCGCACGCGGCATCGACGTGCAAGGCATCAGCCACGCCGTCAACTTCGACCTGCCGATGCAAGCCGAAGACTACGTGCACCGTATCGGCCGTACCGGCCGCGCCGGCCGCAACGGCCTGGCGTTCACGCTGGCCACGCACTCCGAGCGCCACAAGGTTCGCCGCATCGAGCACTACATCGGCCAATCGATCACCCCTGAAGTGATCGCCGGTCTGGAACCCAAGCGCACCCCGCGTCCGTCGACCGGCGCTGCGCCGCGCGGCGGCAAGCCTTTCGGCAAGCGCCCCGGCGGTTTCGGCGGCGGTTACCAAGGCAACCGTGACGGCGGCTCGCGTGAAGGCCGTTCGTTCGGTGGCCCGCGTGGCGAGTTCAAGCCGCGTGAAGGCGGTTACCAAGGCGCCCGCGACGGCGCCCCGCGCGAAGGCGGTTACCAAGGCAATCGCCCCTTCGGCGACCGCCCTGCCCGCTCGTTCAGCGATCGCCCCAGCTTCGGCGACCGTCCCCAACGCGAAGGCGGCTACCAGGGCAATCGTCCCTTCGGTGATCGCCCCCAGCGTGAAGGCGGCTTCCGTGGCGCCGACCGTGATTCGCGCCCCAGCTTCGGCGACCGTCCCAGCTTTGGCGACCGCCCCCAGCGCGATGCGCGCCCGTTCAACGAACGCGCTCCTCGTGAAGGCGGTTTCCGCGGCGCCGACCGTGACGCCCGTCCCAGCTTCAGCGATCGCCCCAGCTTTGGCGACCGTCCGCAGCGCGAAGGCGGCTTCCGCGGCAAGCCCACGTTCGACAAGCGCCCCGGCGGCCCCGCCAAGCGCTTCGCCAAGCCGGCCGGCGACCGCCGCGGCTAAGCCCTGATCGGCACATCGACCAGCCGCCTGGCGGCCTGTCGATTTCCCCCAGCAAACCCCGCGCCTGTCGCGGGGTTTGTTTTTTGGGAAAATGCGTGATTGCCCCGACGTCCTGATTCCTGCCATGCAACGCCCCGCCCCTGCCAACCTGCCCCCCCTTTCCCCCGCCGCCCAGGCGCACAGCGATGCCGCCAGTGCGCACCTGCGCGCCGCGATCGCCGCCGCCTCGGGCTGGCTGCCGTTTGACCACTGGATGGCGGAAGCGCTTTACGCCCCCGGGCTGGGCTATTACGCCGCAGGCAACGTGAAGCTGGCCGAACCCGAGACCGATGGCCGCGCGCCTGCCGGCGACTTCGTCACCGCGCCGCAGCTGACGCCCTTGTTCGCGCGCACCTTGGCGCGCCAGGTGGCGCAGATACTGCGCCAGACCGACACGCACCACGTGCTGGAATTCGGCGCCGGCACCGGCGCGCTGGCCGAAGGCGTGCTGCGCGAACTGGACGCGCTGGGGCTGACGGACACGCAGTACCTGATCCTGGAAGTGTCGGCCGACCTGCGCGCACGCCAGGCCGAAAGGCTGGCGCCGTTCGGCGCGCGGGTGCAATGGCTGGATGCGCTGCCGCAGCGTTTCCGGGGCTGCGTGCTGGCCAATGAAGTGCTGGACGCGATGCCGGTATCGCTCTTCACCTGGGGCGCCGATGGCACCGTGCTCGAACGCGGCGTGGCCGTGGACGCGGCGCAGGGCTTCGTGTGGGAAGACCGTCCGGCCTCGCCGCGCCTGGCCGCTGCGGTGCAGGCGCGCATGCCGGCGCTGCCCGGCTACGTGTCCGAAATCAATCTGCAGGGCGAAGCCTGGATCGACGCGATGGGTGGCTGGCTGGAACAGGGCGCGGCGCTGCTGGTGGACTACGGTTTTCCGCGCAGCGAGTACTACCACCCGCAACGCGCGGGCGGCACGCTGATGTGCCACCTGCGCCACCATGCGCACGGCGATCCCTTCACCGCGCCCGGGCTGCAGGACATCACCGCGCACGTGGATTTCACCGCCATGGCAGACGCCGCGATGGCGGCCGGGCTGCAGGTGCTGGGCTATACCTCGCAGGCGCGCTTCCTGATGAACGCGGGCCTGATGGAACTGCTGGCGCAGCTGGACCCATCGGATGCGCAAGCCTACGCGCAGGCGGTGGCGCCGGTGCAGAAGCTGCTGTCGGAGGCCGAGATGGGCGAGCTGTTCAAGGTACTGGCGGTGGGTCGAGGCATGACGGAACCGCTGATCGGATTTGCCCGCGGCGACCGCCTGGGCAAGCTGTAAGGCGCCGGACCGGCGACCAGATGCTTGCAGGGCAAGCGCCGCCTAGCCCGCATGCGCGCCCGCCGGCGTCACGCCCCCGCCATCAACCCGCGCGTAACCGCTGCAAGCGTGCATCGCGCACGCTTTGTTTGATGCGCGCCGGGTCGCCCGCGCAGCCCCGGGCGATAGCGCCCGCATCCACGCCGCGCACGGCATCCACGCGGGCACGCCAGGCATCACGGTCCACCGGCTGCAACACCGCCACGGTATCCAGCAGATCGAAAAAGCGTTCGGGCTTGCGCAGCGCGTCGGCGCGTTCCATCAGCGCCAGTTGTGCATCGGCGGCGTCCGCGCCGGCCGCCTGGGCGGCATCCAGCCCCGCCAGCATCTGGGGCAGCAAACGCGCGTAGTCGTTGCATTCGGCCGGCACGCGCAGGCGCCGGCCCAGCGCTTCGCGCTCGGACGACAGCCGGCACAGCAGCGCATAGCGGCCCGGCAGCGCCAGGCCTGACGAAGCGGCGCGGTCGATGTCGGCACCGGTGATTTCCGAGTCTTGCAATTCAGGCATGACGCGCGCCAACGCGCCGGATTGGCGCAGGATGTCGAGCATGCGCGACGGCGCGGCGGCCATCAGGCCACGCGACAGTTCTTTCCAGACGCGCTCGGCCACCAGGGCGTCGGCCTCGCCGGCCTCGACCATGCGGCGGCACAGTTCCAGGGTTTCGGGCGCCACACTGAAATCGGCAAAGCGCGCGGTGAAGCGGGCCAGGCGCAGGATGCGCACCGGGTCTTCCTCGAACGCCTCGCCCACGTGACGGAACACGCGCGCCTGCACGTCGGCCGCGCCACCCAGGGGGTCGACCAGCGTGCCATCCGGACGCTGTGCGATGGCATTGACGGTCAGGTCGCGGCGGCGCAGGTCTTCTTCGAGCGTGACGTCGGCGCCGGTATAGAAGGTAAAGCCCTTGTAGCCGCGCCCCGATTTGCGTTCGGTGCGCGCCAGCGCGTATTCCTCTTTGGTGACCGGGTGCAGGAACACCGGAAAGTCGCCGCCCACCGGAATGAAACCGCGCCGCGCCATGTCTTCGGGCGTGGCGCCGACCACCACCCAGTCGTGATCGCCAGGCGTCAGGCCGAGCAGCGCATCACGCACTGCGCCCCCCACGATGAACACCTGCAAGCCCTGCGTTGCCACGTCTTGCGTCATGGCAGGTTGGTGGTTTCAGCGCCCAGCGGCACGATGTTGCCCAGGCGCTCTTTCAGGGACTGCGGCTGGCCGCTGAACATGGCGGCGTAATAGACCGCGTTGGACATCACGTTCTTGACGTAGGTGCGCGTTTCGTTGAACGGGATGGTCTCGGCAAAGATCGCGCCTTCGACGGGGTGCGTGAAGGTCGAACGCCAGTTGTGCGGCCGACGCGGCCCCGCGTTGTAGCCGGCGCTGGCCAGCATCTGCGAGCCGTTCAGGTCGCGCAGCACCATGTTCAGGTAGTTGGTGCCCAGTTCGGTGTTGGTGTCGAAATCGTTGACGCTGTCGGGCGTGAAGTTGCTCATGCCGATCTTGCCGGCAACCCACTTGGCCGTGGCCGGCATCAGCTGCATCAGGCCCGAGGCGCCCACGTGCGAGCGTGCGTCCATGATGAAGCGCGATTCCTGGCGGATCAGGCCGTAGACCCAGGCCGGGTCCAGCGCAATGGCGTTGGCCTTGGCGGTGACGCGGCCTTCGAAGGGCGCGATGAAGCGCTGGCTGAAGTCGAATTCCTTTTCGGTGCGGTCGGACGTGTTGACCACGCGGTCGTAGATGTTTTCGGCGCGGGCCAGCTCAGCCGCGGCGATCAGTTGGCGGTCGGTCATGCCACGCAGCGCGAAGTTCCATTCGGGCACGGCTTCCTGGCGCCAGCCCAGGCGGAACAGCTGCACGGCGCGGCGCAGGCCCGGGTTGGCCCGGGCTTCGGCGATTTCGCGGTCGCTGACGGGCGTGGCGCGCGGGGGCACGGTGATGCGCCGGCCCAGTTCTTCGGCCGACAGCTGGCCATAGAAATCGAATCGATCGGCGATGCTGGCGTAGGCCGCGTTGGCCTGGTCGCGGCGGCCGGTGGCGGCCATGCCGCGCGCCTTCCAGTAGACCCACGACGGGTCCGCTTGCTGCGCGGCCGGCATCTGGTCGATGGACTCGATGACCCACTTCCAGTCGATCTTGGGCTGGCGCAGCGCGGCGCGTACCTTCCAGCCGGCGTTGTAGTCGGTCATGCGGATATGGCCGGCTTCGTGGTACCAGTCGTCGGCGCGGCTATCCAGGTTCAGCGCGGCCACCAGCGCGTACTGGCCGCGAATCCAGGCCAGGTTCGACTTGGCCATGGACTTGGCCCATTCGCGCCGCAGGTACGAATCGGCCACGTTGATGTCCGAACGCGCCAGGCGCGCCAGGGCAATGGTGACCAGCTCTTTTTCGTTGCGGCCCACGGGCAGGCGGTCTTGCCGCGTCAGCCAGCGCATCGGGTCCTTGATGAGGACGTCGTAGGTTTTCTGGTCGCGCGGCTCGAACATGTACTGCACGAACTTGCGGGCGTCGGTGGTCTTGTTGGCCTCGATGGCATCGCGCAGCTGGGGTTCGAGTTCGTCCCAGCCCAGGATGCGATCGGCGACCAACTGGTCGTACAGCGCCCAGCAGGAGCCGCCCGGCGCGAAGGCAGCGATGGCCTGGGCGGCCGTGGCGCGCTGGCCGGTCATGTGCTTGGCGTCCAGGATGGCGCATTCGACCTGGGCGTTGGTGTTCTTGACGGGCGCGAGCTTGCGCACGGTGTCGAAGTCGCCGCTGCGCGCGGCGGCCAGCAGCCAGTCGGCGCGCAGGCGGTCGGCCAGGTAGGCATCGGGATTGCCGTTGATGAATTTCTGCAGGTCGGCGGTGGGCCGGCCCCCCGTGGGTGGGCTCCAGAGCTGGTAGCGCAGCAGCCAGTATTCGGGGTACATGCCCAGCGGATCGGACTTGGCTTGCGGCACCAGCGCGCCCAGCACCGACCATTGCTTGCGGTTCATGGCTTCACGCGCCGCCACCACGGCAGCCAGCGCGGGGGTGTCGCTGGTGGGCGGCAGGCCGGCCAGCACGGCCGGCGGCACGGCGATGGCCGGCTGCGGGGTCTGCACGGCAGGCTGGGGCTGCGGATTGACCGCAGCGCTGCGTTGCTGGGCGTCGACCGGTGCACAGGCCGCGGTGAACAAGGCCAGCAGCGGCAGCCAGCGGCGCAGGCCGGCGCGCGCGTCGCCGGGCTGCGGGGATTTCCCGGCGGATTTCTGATACCGTCCGAATTGCGAGGCCGGGGCCATGGTCAGGTCGTTGGGCGTGTGCTTCATGCGCCGGCCTTGCCAGCGGCTTGCGGGTCCGCGCAATGGTGCGCGCGGTTGTTGGTGTTATCGCTGATCCGCATTGTCGCCTTCATTTTTCACCCCTGTTACAGCTACCGCATGACTACGCAAAATACTCCAGAGGATACCGCAGTCCAGCTACGCACGCGATTGCGGAAATTGCGTGCCGAACTGCCCGAAGATCAACGCAGCCGCGGCGGTTTGCTGATGCGCGCGCGCCTGTTCACCTGGCTCAACGTGGCGCGCGACGAAGCCGTGCGCGCCGGCCGCCCGGCGCCGGCCACGGTGGCGGCCTTCTGGCCCATGGAAGACGAGCCCGACCTGCGCCCCTTGCTGGAACAATGGACCGATAACGGGGTGACGGTGGCGCTGCCGGTGGTGCGCGAACGCAACGCCCCCCTGGTGTTCCTGCCCTGGACGCCGGACGCCGAGCTGCGCGCCGGCCCCTATGGCATCCAGGAACCCGTGCGCGGCGCCGAGGTGCTGCCCGACGTGCTGCTGGTGCCCACGCTGGGCTATACCGAATCCGGCGACCGCCTGGGCTATGGCGGCGGCTATTACGACCGGACCCTGGCCGCGCTGCGCGACCGCGGCCACGCCTTCACCACCATCGGCGTGGCCTGGAGCTGCGGCGAACTGGACCCCGGCTACCTGCCGGCCGCCCATGATTTCCGCCTGGACGCGGTGATCACCCCGGACGGCTGGGTGCCGCATGCCCCGCAGCAGGAACCCGGCCAGGGCGGCACCCTTCTGCACAGCTACACGCTGCGCTGACGCACCAGAGTTGCCCCGGGGCTTGCACCAACCTGGTGCAAGCCCTATCATCTGACCCTGATATTCCGGGCTACCGCCTCGCCGAGGCCCAGCCCGCGCCCCACAGCACGGCACGCCCGTCGCTCATCCCCCGCCCGCGGTTTTCCCCCATGGCGGTGTCACGAACCCACCACGCCCCCGCGCCGGGACCTTGCCGGCCACCTCGACCGCCCTGTGCCACGCCATGGGCGCCTGTCGTTTCCCCGGGGGCTGGCCACACAAGACCCAGGGAAGGATATGCTTGCCCAAGGGCGGCCACGTTTGTCCGCGCAAAGCTGGCATGCGGGTTGCTTATTCATTCAGACCGGTCTGCACGGACCGGATAACGGCCGCGCCCAAGCCGGCCGTCAGCATCTGCAACGGAGGAGCCATGAAGGACAGACCATCCCGTCCAGCCGCCTATGACGAGATGCGCGACAGCGCAGGCGGCATACGCTCCCATTACCAGGCCTTCGAGCGCTGGCACGACGAGCAATCCGCGGAAGCCATGGCGGCACGCCGCCTGGAAGCCGACCTGAGCTTTCGCCGGGTAGGCATCACCTTTTCGGTGGCCGGCGACGCGGCCGGCACCGAACGCCTGATTCCCTTCGACATGATCCCGCGGATCATTCCCGCCGACGAATGGCGCCGCCTGGAAGCCGGCCTGAAGCAGCGCGTGCGCGCGCTGAACATGTTCATCCACGACATCTATCACGGCCACGACATCGTGCGCGCCGGCATCGTGCCGGCCGAACAGGTGTTCCTGAATGCCCAGTACCGCCCCGAAATGCAGGACGTGGACGTGGCCGAGGACATCTACTGCCACATCGCGGGCGTGGATATCGTGCGCGCCGGCGCCGGCGAATTCTATGTGCTGGAAGACAACCTGCGGGTGCCGTCCGGCGTGTCGTACATGCTGGAAAACCGCAAAATGTCGATGCGTCTGATGCCCGACGCCTTCAGCCGCATCAAGGTCGAACCCGTCGCGCATTACCCCGACCTGTTGCTGGACAACCTGCGCGAAGTGGCGCCGCATGGCGGCGACGACCCGACCGTGGTGGTGCTGACGCCGGGCATGTACAACTCGGCCTATTTCGAGCACGCCTTCCTGGCGCAGCAGATGGGCGTGGAACTGGTCGAAGGCCAGGACCTATTCGTGGAACAGAACACGGTGTACATGCGCACCACGCAAGGGCCGCGCAAGGTCGACGTGATCTACCGCCGGCTGGACGACGACTTCCTGGACCCGCTGTCGTTCCGGGCCGATTCGGCGCTAGGCGTGCCCGGCCTGCTGTCGGTGTACCGCGCCGGCCGCGTGACGCTGGCCAACGCCATCGGCACGGGTATTGCCGACGACAAGTCCACCTACCTGTATGTGCCGGACATGATCCGCTTCTACCTGAGCGAAGAGCCGATCCTGTCGAACGTGCCGACCTGGCGCTGCGGCCGTCCCGAAGAGCTGTCCCACGTGATGGCCAACATGCACGAACTGGTGGTCAAGGAAGTCCACGGCGCCGGCGGCTACGGCATGCTGGTGGGGCCGTCGGCCTCGCGCGCCGAGGTCGAAGCCTTCAAGGACCGCGTGCGCGCCAACCCGGCCAACTACATCGCGCAGCCCACGCTGGCGCTGTCCACCGTGCCCACCTATGTCGAGTCGGGCGTGGCGCCGCGCCACGTCGACCTGCGGCCGTACGTGCTGTGCGGCAAGGACATCCGCACCGTGCCCGGCGGCCTGTGCCGCGTGGCGCTGACCGAAGGCTCGCTGGTGGTCAACAGCAGCCAGGGCGGCGGCACCAAGGACACCTGGGTTCTGGAGGAATAACGATGCTGAGCCGAACCGCCGACAACCTGTTCTGGATGTGCCGCTACATCGAGCGCGCCGAGAACACCGCCCGCATGCTGGACGTGAACCTGCAGATGTCGCTGCTGCCGCAAGACGCGCAGACCCGCGAGGGCTCGTGGAACGCCGTGCTGCGCATCTCGGAACTGCAAGGCCTGTACCGCGCCAAGCACGACGTCATTTCGCCACACGACGTGCTGCAATACATGGTGCGCGACCCCGAGAACCCGTCGTCCATCTACACCTGCATGCGCGCCGCCCGCGAGAATGCGCGCGCCGTGCGCGGCAGCCTGACCACCGAAGTCTGGGAGACCTACAACACCACCTGGCTGGAACTGCTCAAGCACCTGCACACCGGCCTGCTGGAACGCAACCCGGGTGAATTCTTCGAGTGGGTGAAGTTCCGTTCGCACCTGGCCCGCGGCGTCACCATCGGCACCATGCTCGAAGACGAGGCGCTGTACTTCCTGCGCATCGGCATGCACCTGGAACGCGCCGACAACACCGCACGCATGCTGGACGTGAAGTTCCACGAACGCGACGGCAATGGCGCTGCACCGCCCAATGGCTCGCAGCAGCAGCAACAGCAGCAGGACGGCCGCGTCGACGGCAATGGCAGCGCCACAACCGGCCTGCAAAGCGAGTTCTACCGCTGGTCGGCGCTGCTCAGTTCTGTGTCGGGGCTGGAGATCTATCGCAAGGTATATCGCGACGTCATCACGCCGGACCGCGTGGCCGAACTCTTGATCCTGCACCCCGACATGCCGCGTTCGCTGCTGGCGTCGATGCGGGCGGTGTCCGAGGACCTGGCGCGCGTGTCGAACCAACGCTCGACCGAAACGCAGCGCCGCGCCGGCATGCTGTGCGCCGAACTGCAGTTCGGCCGCGTCGAAGACATTCTGCAGAGCGGCCTGCACCAGTACCTGGAGCACTTCCTGGACCGTATCAACGATCTGGGCAACCGCATCAGCCAGGACTTCCTGGTGCCGCTGTCGGCATGACAAGGAGACAGGCATGAAACAGATCATCACGCACGTCACGCATTACCGCTATACCGCGCCCGTCACCTACAGCATCCAGACCCTGCGGCTGACGCCGCGCGACGACGAGCACCAGCGCGTGCTGCGCTGGCACATCGAAGCGCCCGGCGCGCTGGAACAGCAGGTGGATGCCTACGGCAACATCACCCATACGCTGACGCTGAACCGCCCGCACACCGAAATCGAGCTGCGCGTGGTGGGCCAGGTGCAGGTGGGCGCCCTGACGCTGGGCGCGCTGGGCGGCGAAGACAGCCGCCTGCCGGTGCACGCGTATTGCGTGCAGACGCCGCTGACGCAGGCCGACGACACCATCCACGCCTTCACCCGCGATGTGCTGCCCGGCGGCCTGAATGCGCCGGCCGACGTGCTGGCGCTGGCCAGCGCCATCTGCGACCGTGTGGCCTACGAACCGGGCACCACCGACGTCACCACCGCGGCCAGCCAGGTGCTGGCCATGGGCCACGGCGTCTGCCAGGACCACGCCCACCTGTTCCTGGCCTGCGTGCGCGGCCTGGGCGTTCCCGCCCGCTACGTCAGCGGCTACCTGTACACCACCACCCAGCACGCGGCCAGCCACGCCTGGGCAGACGTCTGGCTGCCCGACACCGGCTGGACCAGCGTAGACATCACCAACCGCCAGTTCGCGTCAGATTGCCACTGCCGGCTGGCGGTGGGACGTGACTATGACTCGGCTTCGCCGGTGCGCGGCGTGCGCAGCGGCGGCGGCGAGGAATCCATGGAGGTCCACGTGGAAGTGCAGACGACTTTGCAGCAATAACCCCTGCCGGCCGCGCCGCAATACAATGCGGCGTGGCTTTTCTTTTTTTCCCATCATGACTTACTGCGTCGCAGCCCGCCTCGATTCCGGCCTGGTCTTCCTGTCCGACTCCCGCACCAATGCCGGTGTCGACCAGATCAGCGTGTTCCGCAAGATGACCGTCTTCGAGCGCCCGGGCGACCGCGTGATGGTCCTGATGACGTCCGGCAACCTGGCCGTCAGCCAGGCGGTGCTGAACGCGCTGGGACGCCAGCACGACGAAGGCGGCGAAACCGTCTGGAACGCGCCCGACATGTTCGAGGCCACCCGCCGGGTCGGCGCCGCCGTGCGCGACGTCTATCACCGCGAGGCCGCGGCCCTGCACGAGCAGGGCGTGGAATTCAACGTCAGCCTGATCTTCGGCGGCCAGATCGGCACCGAACGCTGCCGGCTGTTCCAGCTGTATTCGGCCGGCAATTTCATCGAAGCCGGCTCGGAATGCCCCTATTTCCAGATCGGCGAAGCCAAGTACGGCAAACCCATCCTGGACCGCGTGCTGCGCCCCGAGACCACGCTGGACGAGGCCGCCAAGTGCGCCTTGATCTCGATGGATTCGACGCTGCGCTCGAACATCTCGGTGGGCCTGCCGCTGGACCTGCTGGTGTATGACACCCACGCGCTGCGCGTCACGCATTTCGCCAGCATCGACGAGCACAACGAATACTTCCGCATGATCCGCGGCACCTGGGGCGAACGCCTGCGCCAGGTCTTCGCCGAAATCCCCGACCCACTCTGGGCCAACCCCGAAGACCCCACCTCGCTGGTGCCCACCAGCCGCATCCACCAGCCGCTGCGCGCCGAACCGGTAGACGTGCCCCTGGCCGTCTACGCCGCCCCGCAGGTGCTGGCGGAAGATCCTGGCAAGGATCAGGCTAATTAGGGACAAAATGAACCCCCAGCAAACCCGCTAGGTCTTTAGCAGGTTTCGTCCTACTTATTGCGCCATGGAGGCCGCTGGCCGCTAATTGACGCCATGATGCTTGCGGGCGATCCGGGGCCGACATACACTGATTTCAACGCATATGAGATTTCATGTGCCCACCTTCCGAAGCCCGCATGCAAGCAATTGCTGCGGGCTTTCGTGTTTTCGGCTCGCGACCAGCAACAGTGTCTGACCGTATAAACCCTCCTTTCCGCTTCCCTAAGCCCGGCTTGTAAAACCGCAAATTCTCATCTTCCGGCTGGCGCGCCACACTGGTGCCAGCCCGTCATGCTTCGCCTTGCGGGTCACGATAAAACCACAAGGAACGAGACATGACCCCTATTTCCTCGCGCGCACTCTCGCGCTTGGCCGGGCCGTTGGTGGCCCTGGCCTGCCTGGCTGGCGGCCCCGCCGCGGCCCAGAGCAACTATCCCAACCATGCCATTTCGCTGGTGGTGCCGTTTTCGGCCGGCGGCCCCACCGATGTCGTGGCGCGCAGCCTGGGCGCCGCGATGTCCAAGACGTTGGGCCAGAGCATCATCATCGAGAACCGCACCGGTGCCGGCGGCACGTTGGCGGCCATGCACGTGGCGCGCGCCGCGCCCGACGGCTATACCTTCCTGATCCACCACAACGGCATGGCCACCGCGCCCGCGCTGTACCGCAAGCCGCCGTTCAATCCGCTGACCGACTTTTCCTATGTCGGCCAGGTGGCCGACGTGCCGATGACGCTGCTGGGCCGCAAGGATCTGCCGCCCGGCAACATGGCCGAATTCATCCAGTACGCACACGCCAACGGCAACAAGATTAACCTGGCCAATGCGGGCCTGGGCGCGGTGTCGCAGCTGTGCGGCATGTTGTTGCAGGAATCGCTGGGCGTGCAGTTCACGACCGTGCCCTATGCCGGCACGGCGCCCGCGCTGACGGCACTGCTGGGCGGCCAGGTGGACGTGCTGTGCGACCAGACCACGCAGACCATCCCGCATATCAAGAGCCAGCGCGTGAAGCTGTACGGCGTCACCACCCTGGACCGCATCAAGGCGCTGCCCGATGCGCCCACCTTGCAGGAAGGCGGTGTGAAGGGCTTCGAGGTCAAGGTGTGGCACGGCGTCTACGCGCCCAAGGGCACGCCGCCCGAGGTCATCGCCAAGTTCAACGAAGCCCTGCGCGCCGCGCTGAAAGACCCGGCCTTCACGCAGAAGATGGCCGAATTGGGCGCCGAGATCGTGCCCGAAGCCAAGCAGACGCCAGAAGGCCTGCAACGCTGGCTGCAATCCGAAGTGGACAAGTGGGGACCCATCATCCGCAAGGCGGGCGTCTATGCGGACTGATGACCGTGCGCGCGGGGACGTGACCCCGCCCTCGCAAGCGCGCGCATGAAAAAAGGCCGGCGTATGCCGGCCTTGCCTTGCCTGGGCGGGTCGCCCTTGCAATCTGGCTTACACCGCCAGTTCCTTCCACACGGCCAACGGCGCGTCCGCGTGGTTCAGGGTGTAGAAGTGCAAGCCCGGCGCCCCGTTGTCCAGCAGGTTCTGGCACAGCTCGGTGACCACGTCCACGCCAAAAGCGCGAATGGAAGCCTTGTCGTCGCCGAATTCGGCCAGACGCAGGCGAATCCAGCGCGGCACTTCGGCGCCGCACATTTCCGAGAAGCGCAAGAGCTGGGTGTGGTTCGTGATGGGCATGATGCCCGGCACGATCGGCACCCGCACGCCCTTGGCCTGGGCCCGGTCGACGAAGTCGAAATAGGCGTCGGCGTTGAAGAAGTACTGGGTGATGGCGGCATTGGCGCCGGCATTCACCTTGGCCACGAAATGATCCAGGTCGGCCGACGGACTGGACGCCTGCGGATGCATTTCGGGATAGGCCGCGACTTCGATGTGGAACCAGTCGCCGGTTTCCTCGCGGATGAACGACACCAGTTCGTTGGCATAGCGCAGTTCGCCCGCGTCGCCGCCCATGCCCGAAGGCAGGTCGCCGCGCAAGGCGACCACGCGCCGCACGCCTTCATTCTTGTACGTCTGGAGGATGTCCCGCAGGTCCTGGCGTGACGCGCCGACGCACGACAAGTGCGGCGCCGCGTCGCAGCCCAGGTTGCGCAGCGTGCGCACGGCGTCTGCCGTGCCGGCGCGGGTGGAACCGCCCGCGCCGAAGGTCACGCTGACGTACTTGGGCTGGATCGCCAGCATCTGCTTGGCCGCGCGGACCAGCCGTTCCTGGCCGGCCAGATCGCGCGGGGGAAAGAATTCCAGACTGAAAGCGGGGGTAGTCGAGTCAGACATTAGGGAATCAGTTTGGTGAGCAGGCCAGAAATGAGGCTGTACAGAATCGCACCGCCCACGGCCCACCAGAACCCGTTGACCTGGAAGCCCTTGAGCACGGAGCCGACGAACCAGAACAACAAGGCGTTGATGACGATGAGAAAGAGACCGAGCGTGACGATCGTGATGGGCAGCGTCAGCAATACCAGGACCGGCTTGACCAGCATGTTGACCAGGCCCAGCACCAGGGCGGCGATGAGCGCCGATCCGAAGCTGGCCACGGTGATGCCGGGCAGCAGGTAGGCAACGGCCAGCAGGGCCACCGCGTTCAGGATCCAGACGAGTATCAATGCCATGTTCGACCTCCTGTATTGACGCTCCGCGGCCCCGTCATCGCCAGGCGACACGGGGGAACCCCGCGGACCGGAAAGCCCGCGCCGACATGGCGCGGATACTTCCCTATTTTGCTACAAGCATCAGTAGCGGTAGTGATTCGGCTTGTAAGGACCTTCAACCGGCACGCTGATGTAGTCGGCCTGGTCCTTGCGCAGCGTGGTCAGCTTCACACCCAGCTTGGCCAGGTGCAGGCGTGCGACCTTTTCATCCAGGTGCTTGGGCAGCACGTAGACTTCGCCCGACTTGTAGGCTTCGTTGCGCGTGAACAGCTCGATCTGGGCGATGGTCTGGTTGGCGAACGACGACGACATCACGAACGACGGGTGGCCGGTGGCGCAACCCAGGTTCACCAGGCGGCCCTGAGCCAGCAGGATGATGCGCTTGCCGTCCGGGAAAATGACGTGGTCGACTTGCGGCTTGATCTCTTCCCACTTGCAGTCGGCCAGGCCGGCGACGTCGATTTCGTTGTCGAAGTGGCCGATGTTGCACACGATCGCCTGGTCTTTCATGGCGTTCATGTGGTCGCGGGTGATGACGTGGTAGTTGCCGGTGGCGGTGACGAAGATGTCGCCGTGGGCGGCAGCTTCTTCCATGGTCACGACCTTGAAGCCTTCCATGGCGGCCTGCAGGGCGCAGATCGGATCGATTTCCGTGACCCAGACCTGGGCGCGCAGGGCGACCAGCGCCTGGGCGCAACCCTTGCCCACGTCGCCATAACCGGCGACCACGGCGATCTTGCCAGCGACCATGACGTCAGTGGCGCGCTTGATGCCGTCGACCAGCGATTCACGGCAGCCGTACAGGTTGTCGAACTTGGACTTGGTGACCGAGTCGTTGACGTTGATGGCGGCGAAGGCCAGCTCGCCCTTCTGCGACATCTGGTACAGGCGATGCACGCCGGTGGTGGTTTCTTCGGTCACGCCTTTGATGAGCGCCAGGCGGGTCGAGTACCACTTCGGGTCACGCTCGAGCGTGGCCTTGATGGCGGCGTACAGCACGCGCTCTTCGTCGCTGCCCGGGTTGGCCAGCACCGAGATGTCTTTCTCGGCCTTGGTGCCCAGGTGCAGCATCAACGTGGCGTCGCCGCCATCGTCGAGGATCATGTTGGCGTTCTGGCCGTTGGGCCATTCGAAGATCTTGTGGGTGTACTGCCAGTATTCTTCCAGCGTTTCGCCCTTGACGGCGAAGACCGGCGTGCCCGACGCGGCGATGGCGGCGGCGGCGTGGTCTTGCGTGGAGAAGATGTTGCACGAGGCCCAGCGCACTTCGGCGCCCAGGGCCACCAGCGTTTCGATCAGCACGCCGGTCTGGATGGTCATGTGCAGGCTGCCGGCGATGCGGGCGCCCTTGAGCGGCTGCTTGGCGGCGAACTCTTCGCGGATGGCCATCAGGCCGGGCATTTCGGTTTCGGCGATGGCCAGCTCGCGACGGCCCCAGCCTGCCAGCGACAGGTCGGCGACGAGGTAGTCGGAGAAGGATTTATCGGTTACAGCGTTCATGGTGTGTAGGCTCCACGTGAAAAACGAACGGCGCACGATACGGCCGGACAACGCGAAACCACCACGACAATCGAGTGCTCGCCTTTTCCGCCATACGCGACAAAGGTGAGCGCCGTTGCTGTAGCGCCGCGCGATGCGCAGCGCTTGAACAGGAATTCCTGAGCCTGGCGACCAGATGTTGAAAATGGTCGTCGCAACGCTCCTCAGGATTGGCAAGCATTGTACCGGTTTGCCCAGCGGGGGGAAACGCCCGGCGCGCCAAATTCCTCAGACGCCGGGGACCCGCCTGCGGCAACCGATCAGCCCGCTTGGGCCAGGCGCCGGTCGATCTCGGCGCCGGGGGTCAGCGGCACCAGCGAGGCCAGGAGGTCCGAGGCGACCGAATCCCAGCTGCGCGTCAGGGCATGTTCGCGCACCGCGTGGCGGTCCAGCGGCAACGCGGCGCGGCAGGCGTGGGCCAGATCGTCGTCCAGGATGCCGGTGACGCCCTGCGCCACCACCGCCAGCGGCGCTTCGCTGCGAAAGGCCGCCACCGGCGTGCCGCAGGCCATGGCTTCCAGCATCACCAGGCCAAAGGTGTCGGTCAAGCTGGGAAACACGAACACGTCGGCCGCGCCGTAGAACGCCGGCAGGGCGTCGTCTTTCTGCATGCCCAGGAACACAGCCTGCGGAAAGCGCTTCTTCAGGCGCGCCTCGTCCGGTCCGGCCCCGACCACGACCTTGCTGCCTGGCAGGTCCAGCGACAGGAAGGCGTCCAGGTTCTTTTCCCGCGCCACCCGGCCGACCGATAGAAAAACGGGACGGGGCAGGTCCTGGAACGCCTGACCGGCGGTGGGCTGGAATTTGCGCGGGTCTACCCCGCGCGACCAGACCCGCAGGTTGGCCAGCCCGCGCCGCACCAGGATGTCGCGCACGGTGGGGGTGGGTACCAGCACGCACTGCGAGGGCCGGTGGAACCAGCGCAGATAACGCCACGGCAACGCGGCGGGTATACCCATGCGCGCCTGCAGGTAGTCCGGAAACATGGTGTGGAACGAGGTGGTGAAGCGCCAGCCGCGCGACAGCGCCATGCGCCGCGCCGCCAGGCCCAGCGGGCCTTCGGTGGCGATGTGCAGAGCGTCGGGGATGGTGTCGCCCAGAATGCGGCGCAGTTGCCGGCCGGGCTGCAGGCACAGCCGCAGGTCGGGCTCGGACGGAGCCGGAATGGTCCGGCTGCCCTGCGGGTTCACCACGATCAGTTCGTGGCCCCATTCACTCAGGATCTGCTGCATGGTCGTCCAGGTGCGGACGACGCCATTGACTTGCGGATGCCAGGCATCCGTGACCAGGACGATGCGCATGATGGGGCCGGAAGTGGGCAATACCGCGATTTAGCCCGCGGCATGTGACACGCCCAAGACGGCCGCGGCCGGCTGCCCGTTGCCGGCCATCCGTTTGCCGGATGGCCGCCCCTGCCCTAGTTGTTGCGGCGGGGGTAGCCCTGGGCCTTGATGCGGATCCAGACCTCGCGCTTTTCCTCGTCCGTCATGAAGACCCAATTGGCCACTTCCATGGCCGTGCGCCCGCAGCCCCGGCAGATGTCGTCGAACAGCGTGGAACATACGGCGACGCAGGGGGAATCGGTGGCCCGGAAAGCGCGCTGGGCGTCTTCGGGGTCGGGCAATTGGGTCAGATCGGCAAAGGAACGATTCATGGGCCGAAGGTTAACACCAGGGTTGTGTCCCTTTTTTTATAGCCCTATTGTCTGGCGTGGCTTGGTTGACATCACCGCCAGCCGAAGAAATCGGCCACTTCGCGCAGCAGCGCGTCGGGGGTTTCCTCGGCCAGGTAGTGCGCGCCGGGCAAGGCGCTGCCCGAGACCTCGTCGGCCACCGCGCGCCACAGGCCCAGCACGTCGAAATTGCGGCCCACCGCGCCACGCTCGCCCCACAGCACCCGCAGCGGCAGGCGCAGGCGTTCCCCGGCCGCGCGCCCCTGCCGGTCATGGTCGAGATCCAGCGTGGCGGACGCCCGGTAGTCTTCGCAGATGCCGGTAGCCCAGCCCGGCAGCCTGGCCGTGCGTTCATATTCGGCCATGGCTTCGGCCGAAAAATGCGCCAGGCCGCCAGGCCGTCCGCCCATGACCGAACGCAGGTAGAAGACCGGATCGCGCTCGATCATGGTCTCGGGCATGGGCGCGGGCTGGATCAGCCAGAACCAGTGGTAGTAGGCCTGGGCGAACGCGCGGGTGGTGTTTTCGTACATATCGAGCGTGGGCGCGATATCCAGCAGCATCATGCGCCCCACGGCCGCCGCGTGGTCCAGCGCCAGGCGGTGGGCAACGCGCGCGCCGCGGTCGTGCGCCAGCACGTCGAAATGCGTGTGGCCCAGGGCGCGCATCAACGCCACCATGTCGGTGGCCATCTCGCGCTTGGAATGCGCGGCATGGTCGGGCGAAGCCGCGGGTTTGTCGCTGTCGCCGTAGCCGCGCAGGTCGGCCGCCACGCAGGTGTGATGGCGGGTCAGCTCGGGCCAGACCCGGTGCCAGATGGCGTGGGTCTGCGGATGGCCGTGAAGCAGCAGCAGGGGCGGACCCGCGCCGTCCACCCGGGCGGCGATGTGGATGCCGTTGACCTCGTGTCGTTGCACGGGAAGATCGAAGAATGCGGTCATTGCGGTTTGCGCCTATTCGTTGTCCAGCCGGTCGCGCACACGGCGCGCCACGTCTTTCATCCACGGATGCCGGGCCCAGTGGCCGGCCTCGAACTGTTCCACGTCCGGCAACTGCTGCAGCGATGCGCCGACCATGTCCTGCCCTTGCGAGAACATGCGGCGATGCCGCGTCGGCAGGTCGAACGTGGCCGTCCAGCCGTCGGCGGCGCGCACGGTGCCTGCCAGCGCGTCGATCTCGACGCGGTTGCCTGCCGTATTGGACACCGGGTCGGACACGCGCGCCAGCAGCGCGTCGACCTGGGCCGGCGGCAGGCTGACCAGCAGCAGGCCGTTGTTGAGCGCATTGAAGTAGAAGATCTCGCCGAAGCTGGCGGCAATCACGGCGCGGATGCCGAACTGCATCAGGCCCCAGACCGCGTGTTCGCGGCTGGAGCCACAGCCGAAGTTGGGCCCGGCCACCAGGATCGATGCGCCCGCGTAGGCGGGCTGGTTCAGCACGAAGTCCGGGCGCGGTGCGCCGTCGGCATCGAAGCGCAGGTCGTACAAGAGGCCTTGATCCAGCCCCGCCTTGTCGATGATGCGCAGGAACTGCTTGGGCATGATCTGGTCGGTGTCCAGATTGGAATACGGCAAGGGCGCGGCAACGCCCTGGATGGTCTGGTTCATCGTGTTTGCTCCAGGTCACGCACGTCGACGATGCGGCCGGCCAGCGCGGCGGCGGCGGCCATGGCCGGGCTCATCAGGTGGGTGCGGCCCGCCCTGCCCTGGCGGCCTTCGAAATTGCGGTTGGTGGTGGATGCGCAGCGCTCGCCGGGCCGCAGCACATCGTCGTTCATGGCCAGGCACATCGAACAGCCCGGCTGGCGCCATTCGAAGCCGGCCGCGATCAGCGCGGCGGCCACGCCTTCGGCCTCGGCCTGGGCGCGCACCGCGCCCGACCCCGGCACCACCATGGCCCGCACGCCGGCCGCCACGTGGCGGCCGCGCACCACGTCAGCCACCACGCGCAGATCTTCGATGCGACCATTGGTGCACGAGCCGATGAACACGCGGTCGATCGGCACGCCGGCAATGGGCGCGCCCGGCTGCAGGCCGATGTAATCCACGGCCTTTTCCAGGGCCAGGCGCGCCAGTGCGTCGGGTTCAGCCTGCGGATCGGGCACGGTGCCGGTGACCGGCATGGCCTGGTCGGGGCTGGTGCCCCAGGTGACGAACGGCGCGATCGACGCGGCATCGAACACGTGTTCGACGTCGAAGATGGCGTCGGCATCGCTATGCAGGGTGGCCCAATAGGCCCGCGCCTGCGCCAGTTCGGTGCCATGCAGTTGCGGCGCGTGTGCGGTCACGTAGGCATCGGTGGTGGCGTCCGGTGCGATCAGCGCGGCACGTGCGCCGGCTTCGACCGTCATGTTGCACAGGGTCATGCGGGCCTCGGCCGACAGGGCGTCGATGGCGCTGCCGCAGAATTCCACGGCATGGCCGCGCGCGCCCTGGGCGCCGATGCGGTGCACGACGTAGATCACCAGGTCCTTGGCGGATACGCCTGCGGGCAGGCGGCCATCGACACGGATGCGCAGGTTGCGCGCCACGCGATACACCAGCGTCTGCGTCGCCAGGATGTGCTCGACTTCCGACGTGCCGATGCCAAAGCCCAGTGCGCCCAGCGCGCCGTAGGTGGTGGTGTGGCTGTCGCCGCACAGCACCACCATGCCGGGCAGGATCATGCCGTGCTCAGGCGCGATCACGTGCTCGATGCCTTGCAGCGGGTCGGTGGTGTCGAACAGGGCAATGCCCTGCTCGTCGCAATTGCGCTTCAGGTTGCGGGCCTGGCGCGACGACGCTTCATCGGGAATCACACGCAGCGCGGCAGGCACCGGATGGGTGGGGATGATGTGATCCACCACCGCCATCTGCTGCCCGGGCCGCAGTACCTGGCGGCCGCGCGCGGCCAGGCCGCTGAAGGCTTGCGGGCTGGTGTATTCGTTCATGATGTGCAGATCCACGTACAGCAGGATGTGCTCGTCGTCGATGCGGGCCACTTCGTGGCTGGCCACCAGTTTGTCGTATAGCGTCATGCCGGGCATGTCGGGGCTTCCTTGCAGAAAAACGCGCCCGCGCGGGGCGCGATGAAACGAATGCGGAACGTCAGTTGTTGGCCTCGATGCCGGCGTCCTTGACGATGCCGGCCCAGCGCGTCATTTCGGTGGCGACCATGGCGTCGGTCTGGGCCGGGGTGGAGATCAGCGGGTCGAAGCCCTCGCGGCCCATGCGTTCGGCCAGCGCGGGCGATTGCAGCGCCTGGGCCAGTTTGGCGTTGAGCGTATCCACGGCAGCCTGCGGCGTACCCGCGGGCGCGCTGATCACGAACCAGGTGTTGAAGGCATAGCCGGGCAGGCCCGACTCGGCGATGGTGGGCACGTCGGGCAACAGCGGCGAACGCGTCGTGCCGGTCACGCCCAGCGCCTTGAGCTTCTTGCCATCGACCTGCGGCTTGGCCGCCGACAGCACCGGAAAGCTCATCTGCACCTGGCCGCTGATGGTGTCCACCATGGCCGGACCGCCGCCCTTGTAGGGCACGTGCAGGATCTGCGTGCCCGAGACCGACTTGAACAGTTCCGCGGCCATGTGGAAGGTGCTGCCGGTACCGGCCGAGCCAAAGCTCAGCTCATTGGCGGGGCGCGCGCGGATGTAGTCCAGCAGCGCCTGCACGTTGTCCACCGGCAGCGACGGCGACACGGTCAGCACGTGCTGCGAGGTGCCCACGGTGCCCACCGAACGCAGGTCGCGTGCGGTGTCGAAGGGCATGGTCTTGAACAGCGCCGGGTTGATCGCCAGCGACATGGTGTTGATGGCCAGCGTATAGCCGTTGGGCTCGGCGCGCGCCACGGCCGCCATGCCGATATTGCCGGACGCGCCGGCACGGTTCTCGACGATGACGCTCTGGCCCAGGGCCTTGCCCCAGGCGTCGGAGATCAGGCGCGCAGCAATGTCGACGCTGCCGCCCGGGGCGAACGGCACGACCAGCGTGATGGGCCGCTGCGGGAAGGCGTCGGCTGCCATGGCCGGCGCGATCCAACAGGACGCGGCAATCGTGGCCGCGGCAGCAAGGGACAGGGCGCGCAAGGCGGTGGGGGGGTTCTTCATGGATCGGGTCTCCTCTTGGTTGGCCGCGTCGGGCGGCTCTGCGTATCGGTGAACTCAGTGTATAAGCCGGTTCCATTCTTATAATTAATGACTAAACTAAATCTTTATTAAATTAGATTTATAAATAAGCCCATGGACGCGCTCTCGGATCTGGCGTTTTTCTCGCTGCTGGTCAGGCACGGCAACCTGTCGGCCGCCGCGCGCGAACTGGGCCTGACGCCGCCCGCCGTCAGTACGCGCCTGGCCAAGCTGGAACAGCGGCTGGGCGTGCGCCTGCTCAATCGCAGCACGCGGCGCGTCAGCGTCACCCAGGAAGGCGAGCTGTACCTGGCCGAAGGCGGCCGCATCCTGGCCGACCTGCAAGCGCTGGAACGATCGGTTTCCAGCAGCCGCGCGCAGCCTCAGGGCCTGTTGCGGCTGAACGCCACGTTCGGCTTCGGCCGCGCCCACGTCGCGCCGGCCGTGTCCGACTTTGCGCGGCAGTACCCCGACGTCGAGGTGCAGCTACGCCTGACCGACCGGCCCTTGAACCTGATCGAAGAAGGTTTTGACGTGGCCGTGCGCTTCGGCGACCTGCCCGACGCCCGGCTGACCGCGCGCAAGATCGCGTCGAACCGGCGCCTGCTGTGCGCCTCGCCCCATTACCTGGACACGTATGGCGAACCCCGCGCGCCGGGCGAGCTGCAACGCCACCGCTGCATCGTGGTGCGCGAGAACGACGTGGCCTATGGCACCTGGCGGCTGGAAGCCGGCCAGCGCGCGGAAACCGTGAAGGTGCGCGGGCCGGTCAGTTCCAACGACGGCCAGAGCGCGCTGGAATGGGCGCTGGACGGCCACGGCATCGTGATGCGGTCGGAATGGGAAACGGCGGCCTACCTGCGCGCCGGCCGACTGCGGCAGGTGCTGCCCGAATGGTCCACGCCGCCGGCCGATATCCACGTGCTGTACCCGGAACGCCTGAACCTGCCGGCCAAGACGCTGGCGTTCGTGGACTTCCTGGCGCAGCGCTTTGCCCGGCACCTGCGCGCGCCCGGATCGCAAGCCGCGGTCTGGTGACGCCGCTGGCGGCGCCGGGAAAAATCACTAGATCTCGTCGATGGCCGTGCTGGCCGGCGCGTCGCCGCTGCCGATGGCGTAGCGGTCGCGCGTGGTGACGTAGAAGCTGGCGCCAAAGCGGCCCACCGGAAAATAGTCTTGCAGGCGCACGCGCCAGGTGTCGGTGTCGATCAGGCCGTCGCGTGCGTGCAGCCAGCGCACCTGGCCGATGAAGATCTGGCGGCTGGCGGTTTCCAGGGTTTCGAACAAGGTGCATTCGAACGCCACGGGCGCTTGCACGATGCGCGGCGGCGCGACCTTCCGGCTGGGCGCGGCATCCAGGCCGGCGTGGGCCAGCTCGCTGACGTCGGCCGGCAGGCGGTCGCCGCAGCGGTGCATTTTCTCGGCCATGGCTTCGTCGGTCAGGTGCACCACGAATTCGCCGGTGCGTGCGATGTTGCGCGCCGTGTCCTTCAGGTTGCCGTCTTCCAGGCGGTTGATGCTGACCATGACGATGGGCGGGTCCTCGCCCAGCATATTGAACATGCTGAAGGGCGCGGCGTTGACCACGCCGGTTTCCGACAAGGTCGTGATCAGCGCGATGGGCCGCGGCACGATCAGGCTCGCCATGAGCTTGTAGCGCTGGTATTCGGTGATTGAATCGAAGTCGATGTCCATGTCAGGCCAGTCCCAGCATCTGGGCAAGGGTTTGAGCGGGTTGCGGACGTTCCAGGCTGATGCGCCGTTCCAGGTCCGCCAGGTGGTTGTCGTTGATCTTCACGGCCTCGGCCACCTGCCCGCGTTCGAGCAGGTCGACGATCAGCACGTGCTCGCCGTGTTCGCAGGCGGCGTTGCCCGGCGGTTCGTACAGCGCCACGATGAGCGAGCAACGCGACACCAGTTCGGCCAGGTAACCGTGCAGGATGGCGTTGCCCGACAGCTCGCCCAGCCGCACGTGAAAGGCGCTGGCCTGTCGCGCCCAGGCCGGCTGGCCGGCGCGATGCAGCAGCGCATGCTCGTCGCGCAGCTGCTTGCGCAGCGAGGCGTAGTCGGCCTTGGTGGCGCGGGCGGCGGCCAGCGGCAGCAACGCGGCCTCAAGCGCGCGCCGCGCCTGGAAGATCTGGCGGGTGTCTTCGGGCGTGGGCTCGGCCACCACGGCGCCGCGGTTGTGGTGCAGGTCGACCACGTGTTCGTGCGCCAGGCGCTGCAAGGCCTTGCGCGCCACCGAGCGCGACACGCCGAAGATCTCGCACAGCGCGGCTTCTGGCAGCTTGGTGCCGGGCGTCAGGCGCTGGCTCATCACGCTTTCGTAGACGGCCTCGCAGATGCGGCGTTCCTGGTCGGCGTCAGGCGCAGCATCGTCGAGGGCGGGTGCGACGACAGCGGCGCGGCGCTTGGCGGCCGGCGTGGAACGGGGTTTGGCGGGGCTGCGGGTAGGCATGGCGGAGCTCGGTATTGGCAAGAAGGTCGCAGGGAAAAAGATCAGCGGGTGGGGTCAGGCCGTGGGCGTCAAGCTATCCATATGGCGGCAGATATCGCCAGGCGTAGCGAACCAGATTTCGCCCCGGTCGCGCGCGGCAGCCAGCGGCGCCAGCGCCCGGCGCAGGTGCCGCAGCCGATAGGGCTGGCCCACGATATACGGATGCAGCGCAATGCCCATGACCAGCGGCTGGCGCTGCGCCTGCATCCGCATTTCCTCGAACTGGTCAAGAATCATATCGGCAAAGTCGCGGGCGTCCATCTTGCGGCCCATGATCATGGGGATGTCGTTCAGCTCCTGCGGATATGGAATCGCCCACAGGTCGCCCGCGCGGGTGCGCATGCGCACCGGCTGGTCGTCATGGCACCAGTTCAAGGTGTAGCGGTAGCCCGTTTCAGCCAACAGGTCGGGCGTGGCGTGGCTTTCGGAAATCCAGGGCGACAGCCAGCCGGTGGGCGCACGGCCAGCGTGCTGGCCAATGCGGTCGCGGCAGTGTTCGAGCAACGCGCGTTCGTCGGGTTCGGACAGGCCGCCCTGGCGGTGGGCGTTGCTGTAGCCGTGTCCGATCAGTTCATCACCCCGCGCCAGGCAGGCGTCGACGAGTTCGGGGCAGTGTTCATACAGCGCCGTGTTGATCAGCACGCCGGCGGGCAATGCCAATTCGTCGAACAGTTCCAGGCAGCGCCACGCCCCCACCCGATTGCCGTACTCGCGCCAGGCGAAATTGAGCACGTCGGGATGCGGCGAGGCCGGCCCCAGCTCGGCCCCCAGGCCCTCGCCGAAGGCGAAGTGCTCGATATTGAAGCCCAGGTACACCGCCAGGCGCGCGCCGTTGGGCCAGGCGTAGTCCGCCCGGCCGGTAATGGCCTGGTACGGGAAGCGGCCATGGCTGGCGAGCGGCGCAGGGGCCCAGGGCGCGGGCGCGTCGCGCCCCGGATTGGTGCTTGAGAGCGGGGATGGATTCATTTTGGTGCAAATCCTGATGCGTGATTGTGAACAAAAATCCTGATGTTTTGGGAACAAAATTTTGGTTAAGGCGCGACAAACGGTCTGACAAACCGTCCACATCCCCCAGGAACCAAGCCTTGCGCGACAGCTGCGGCGCAGGGCCGGCCAGGTGGCATGGATCTTGCATAGGGAACCGGAGCAGCACTTGAACCCATGCAAGATCCGTTCCACTTTTCCAGGAGTGCCCGATGACCCCGACCCGCCGTTCCTTCCTGCTTCGCACCGCCAGCGCCGCCCTGTTCGCGGCTGGCCTGGCCATGCAACCGGCGCTGGCCGCCGACCCGATCAAGATCGGCCTGATCACCGCGCTGTCGGGCGAATCGGCCCGAGCCGGCGAAGCGTTGACGCGCGGCATGACCATCGCGATTGACGAGATCAACGCCAGTGGCGGCCTGCTGGGCGGACGCCAGGTGGTGCTGGTGCGGCGCGACGACGAAGGCAACCCGGCCAAGGGCATGGCCGCCGCGCGCGAGCTGATCTACAAGGAAAAGGTCACCGTGCTGTTCGGCGGGCTGGACACGCCGGTATCGATGGCAATCGTGCCCATCGTCAACCAGGAGAAAGTGCCGTTCATGGGCCCGTGGGCCGCCGGCACCGCGATCACGCAGAACAAGGGCAATCCCAACTTTGTCTTCCGCGTGTCGGCCATGGACGAGATCGTCGACAGCGCCATGGTGCAGTACGCGCAAAAGGCGTTCCAGAGCGCCAAGCCGGGCATGATCCTGGTCAACAACCCCTGGGGTGAATCGAACGAAAAGGGCCTGAACGCGGCGCTGGCCGCCGCCAGGATCGCGCCGGCTGGCGTCGAGAAATTCCAGCCCGCGGACCTGGACATCACGCCCCAGCTCAGCCGCCTGAAGGCGGCCGGGGCCGACACGCTGTTCCTGGTGGGCAACGTGGGCCCGTCGGCGCAGGTGGTCAAGTCGCTGGACCGCATGGGCTGGAAGGTGCCGGTGGTGTCGCACTGGGGTCCCGCGGGCGGGCGCTTCACCGAGCTGGCTGGTCCCAATGCCAAGAACGTGCACTTCGTGCAGACCTACAGCTTCTTCGGCAAGCAAAGCCCCGTCGGCGAAAAGGTGATGCAGGCGCTCAAGGCCAAGTATTCCGACATCAAGGGCCCGCAGGACATCACGCCGGCCGTGGGCGTGGCCAACGCCTATGACGGCATGCGGCTGGCGGCGCTGGCCATTGCCCAGGCCGGTTCCACCGACGGCGACGCGGTGCGCCAGGGCTTCTACAAGATCGGCAAGTACGAAGGCCTGATCAAGACCTACGAGCAGCCTTTCACGCCGGCCTCGCACGATGCGCTGCGCGAGAACGACTACGTGTGGACCCACTTCGTGGACAACCGCATCCTGCCGGTCGCTGGCGCGCAGTAAGCGCGCACCGCCACCATCGCCAACGGGAGACACGCATGTTGTGGATGTCCGCCATCGTCAGCGGCCTGGGCCTGGGAAGCATGTATGGGCTGATGGCCCTGGGCTTTTACCTGACCTACGCCGTATCGGGCACGGTCAATTTCGCGCAGGGCAGTTCGATGATGCTGGGCGCCGTGCTGACCTACACCTTCGCGCAGACGCTGGGTTGGCCGCTGGCGGCCGCCTTGCCGCCGGCGCTGGCGCTGTGCGCGCTGTACGGCTTGGTAGTCGAGCGGCTGGCGGTGCGGCCATTCGCCAGCCGCGGCTCCAACGCCTGGCTCATGTCCACGGTGGCGCTGGGCATCGTGCTCGACAACGTCGTGATGTTCACCTTCGGCAAAGAGCCGCGCAGCCTGCCGTCGCCCTTGGCGCAAGCGCCGCTGGAGATCGGCGGGCTGGGCCTGGGCGTGTATCCGCTGCAATTGCTGATTCCGCTGATCGGGCTGGCGCTGGCCGCCGCGTTGCATACGCTGTCGCGCCGCACCCGCTGGGGCGTGGCGCTGCTGGCGGTGGTGCAGAACCCCAATGCCGCGCGCCTGATGGGCATCCCCGTGCGCCACGCCATCATGGCGGCCTTTGCCGTGTCGACGCTGTTTGCCGGCATTGCAGGCGCGCTGGTCGCGCCACTGTTCAACGTGCAGGCCGACATGGGCACGCTGTTCGGCCTGAAAGCCTTCGTGGTAGCCATCCTGGGCGGCATCACCAGCGCCTGGGGCGTGATGCTGGCGGGGCTGCTGTTCGGCGTGGTCGAAGCGCTGATCACCGTGACGCTGGGTTCCGGGTACACGCAGATCATCAGCTTCGCGCTGGTCATCGTGATGCTGGCCTCTCGCCCCGACGGGCTGTTCGGCCGCGCTGCCGCAAGGAAAGTCTGATGGACAAACGCATTGCATCCTTTCCGCTGGCGCTGGCGGGCTACGCGCTACTGGCCGTTGCCAGCCTGGCGCTGGCCGCCTGCGTCAACGGCTATTACGTCTTCGTGCTGGGCAACGTGGCGCTGCTGGCGCTGGCAGGCATCGGCCTGAACGTGCTGCTGGGGCTGACCGGGCAGATGTCGTTCGGCCACGCGGCGTTCTATGCGATTGGCGCCTACGTGGTGGCGATCTTGACCGGGCAGGCAGGCTGGAGCTTCTGGCTGGCCTGGCCGGTGGCGGCGCTGGTGGCCGGCGCGTTCGGCCTGCTGCTGGCGGTGCCGGCGCTGCGCGTCAAAGGCCCCTACCTGGCGATGATCACCATCGCCTTCGGCTTCATCGTGGAACACGCGCTGATCGAAGGCGGTGACGTGACCGGCGGGCAGAACGGTTTGATGGGCATCGTGCAGCCTTCGCTGGGCAGCCTGGGCGGCGACCGCGGCGTGGCCATGCTGGCCATCGTTGCCGTGTTCGTCGTGCTGGCGGGCTATGCGCGGCTGGCGCGCGGCGCCTGGGGCGCGGCGATGCGGGCGGTCAAGGACAGCGAGACCGCCAGCGAATCGATCGGCATCAATCCGCTGGTCGTCAAGGCGGTGGCGTTCATGGTGTCCGCGGCGGTGGTGGGCCTGGCCGGCGGGCTGTATGCGTCGCAAGCCGGCATGATCACGCCGCACAACTTCAATTTCATGCAGTCCATCCTGTTCGTGCTGGCGGTGACCATCGGCGGCGCCGGCTCGCTGGCCGGGCCGCTCTTGGGCGCCCTGGTGGTGGGCCTGTTGCCCGAAGTGCTGGCGGGCCTGGAGGAATACCGGCTGCTGTTCTTCGGCGCCTTCCTGCTGGTGGTGCTGTGGGCCGCGCCCGACGGTGCGGCCGGGCTGCTCGGACGTTGGCGGCAGCGCCGCGCGGCGCCGCGGCTGGCGCCCCGCCAAGGAGGCATCACGGCCAGTGGCAGGCCACGCCGTGCCCTGCAGGCCCAAGGGCTGACCATGACCTTCGGCGGCGTGCGCGCGGTGCAGGACGTGTCATTCAACGTCGCCCCCGCCGCCGTCACCGCGCTGATCGGGCCGAACGGCGCCGGCAAGTCCACCGTCATCAACATGCTCAGCGGTTACTACACGCCAACCGCCGGCACGGTGGCCCTGGGCCAGGATCCCCTGGCCGCGCTGCCCGCCTACCGCGTGGCGCGCAGCGGCATTGCGCGTACCTACCAGACCTCGCAGCTGTTCGACACGCTTAGCGTCGAAGACAACGTGGCGCTGGGCTTGTTGCGCGGCCGCCTTGGCGGACTGCTGACGCAGCGGCGCTACCTGGCCGCCGACGCGCGCGAACGGGCGCGCGCCCTGCTCGCATTTTGCGGCTACGAAGGCGCGCTGGACACGCCCGCCGCCGACCTGCCACACGTGGACAGGCGGCTGGTGGAGATTGCGCGCGCGCTCGCCACGGATGCCGACGTACTGCTGATGGATGAACCCGCGGCCGGCCTGTCGCGCGAAGACAAGGCCCGCCTGGCCGGACTGCTGCGGCGCATCGCCGAGGCCGGCGCAGGCGTGCTGCTGGTCGAACACGACATGGCGCTCGTCATGGGCGTGTCGGACCATATCGTCGCCATCGACGCCGGCCGCGAACTGGCGCAAGGGACGCCCACCCAGATCCAGCAATCCGACGCGGTGCGGCAAGCCTACCTGGGCGACGACGCCGCGCGGCGCGCACCCGCCGCACGCCCCCCCTCGGCGGGCGCCGGCATCGCCCCCGAGGTGTTGGGGGTAGGCAGCCTGACCACCGGCTACGGCGCCAACCCCGTGCTGCATGGCATCGACCTGCAGGTACGCGAAGGCGAAATGGTGGCACTGCTGGGCGCCAACGGCGCGGGCAAATCCACGTTGATGCGCACGCTGGCGGGTCTGCACCGGCCGGCGCAAGGCGGCATGCACCTGCAGGGCCAGGAACTCAATGGGCTGACGGCGGACCGCATCGTGGCGCGAGGACTGGTGCTGGTGCCCGAAGGCCGCCAGGTGTTTCCCGACCTGAGCGTGCTGGACAACATCCGGCTGGGCGCCTTCCTGCATCCGGCTGACCGCGACGCGCGGGTAGAAGAGATGCTGACGCGCTTTCCGCGGCTGCGCGAGCGGCTGCACCAGCGTGCCGGCCTGTTATCCGGCGGCGAACAGCAGATGCTGGCCATTGCGCGCGGACTGATGTCCAAGCCCATCATCCTGCTGCTGGACGAACCGTCGTTAGGGCTGGCGCCGAAGATCATTGACGAGCTGTTCGAAGCGCTGGACCGGCTACGCGCCGAATCCATGACGATCCTGCTGGTGGACCAGATGGCCGCGCTGGCGCTGTCCCTGGCCGACCGCGCCTACGTGCTGGAATCTGGCCGCGTGGCGGCGCAGGGCACGGCGCAAGAGATCGCGGCCGATGGCGCGTTGGCCCGCGCCTACCTGGGCGCGTAGCGACGCGGGCGCTGTCGGGCCGGCTCGGGACGAATCGGGTCTGCCCGAGTCAGTTCATGTCTGCTCGGGTCGGCTCGGACGCCCTGCCCGCCAGCCGGCCCGCGTTTCCCTGCAGGCCGATCAGGCGTTTTCGCCGCTCAGCCGCGCGCCTTCGCGCACGATGCCGCAACGCTTGTAGGCGCGCATCACCACACCCACTTCGCTGGCCAGCACGCCGTCCAGCTCGCCCAACCGGCGCGTGACCACATCCCACAGGTGCAGGCTGTCACGGCACAGCACGTGCCAGAACAATTGCGATGCGCCGCTGGTGCCGAACAGGCATCGCGTGTTCGGATCCAGCGCCAGGTGCGCGGCCAGCGCGTCGACCGCCTGCGGCCGCACCTGCACCGAAATCACCGCCTCCACCGGAAAGCCCACCAGGGCAGGCTCAACCTCGACCCGAAAGCTCAACGCGCGCCGGTCCACCAGGTGTTGCAGCAGGCGATGCGCGGTGGGCTCGCTGACGTCGGCGTGCCCGGCCAGTTCCGCCAGGCTGGCGCGACCGTCGCGCATCAGATGGGCGACGATGCGTTGCTCGGCGTCCGTCAGTGCAGACGGCGGTGCCAACAACGGTTCCTGCGCGTCTTGCGGCGCCTCGGCATCGGCCTGGATGCGCCATTGGCCCGCCCGCCGGAACGGCCGCAGCACCAACCGGGCCTCGACGTGCTCGACCCCGTCAATCGACGGCAGCACGCGCGTCACGACGTCGGGCATGTCCGCCGCGTCTTCCAGCGTCAATTCCGCCATCAGGTCCGCAGTGCCGGCCAGCGTCACCACCAGTTGAGTGATGCCCAACCGCGCCAGCGCCTCGGCCACGTCCGGCACGCGGCCCGACCGGCAGCGCACCCAGGCATGCAGCACCACGCCGCGGCCGGTGGCCAGCGGGTCGGCTTCGGCGATGACGCGCAGGGCGTCGGCGTCCATCAGCCGCTTGATGCGCCGCGCCACGGTGCGCTCGGCGATGCCGGTGGCCGCGCCCAGCTCGCGCCAGGACGCGCGCGGGTCCGCCTGCAAGGCAATCAGGCAGGCCAGATCGGTGTCATCGAGCGCCGGCATTAGGGACTTACCCTTACTTGACGTGACCATATTCATTAATCTAACGTTCGCGCATTGATAAAAACACAAAATTAAACGGTCAAATTGACCAAAAATAAATACCCGAGGATCTTATGAGCACCCCATCCGCAACCCTGCGCGCCACGCAAGGGGCAAGCGCCGCGCCCGTGTCGCGGGCCCGCACGATTCTGGCCGGAAGTGTAGGCAATGCCGTCGAATGGTTCGATTGGACCATCTATGCGTCGTTCGCCATCTTCTTTTCCAGCCAGTTCTTCCCTGAAGGCAACGAAACCGCCGCCCTGCTCTACACCTTCGGCATCTTCGCCGTCGGCTTTTTCATGCGTCCGGTGGGCGGCTGGGTGCTGGGCATCTTTTCCGACCGCTACGGCCGCAAGGCCGCGCTGGGCCTGACGATCCTGATGATGGCGGGCGGTTCCCTGATCATCGCCGTCACCCCCACCTATGCCGCCATCGGCCTGGCCGCGCCCCTGCTGCTGACCGCGGCGCGCCTGCTGCAAGGCCTGTCGCTGGGCGGAGAGTATGCCTCGGCCACGACCTTTTTGGCGGAAATGGCGCCGCCCGAAAAGCGCGGTTTCTATTCCAGCTTCGTCTTCTTCAGCGCCGCGGTGGGCATCCTGGCCGCCTCGGCCGTGGGCTGGATCCTGACGTCGACGCTGACCAAGGCTGACATGGCCGCCTGGGGCTGGCGCATTCCGTTCGCCCTGGGCGCGCTGGGCGGCCTGGCCGGCATGTGGATCCGACGCTCGATTCCCGAAACCGAAGCGTTCTCGCACGCCAAGAAAGCCGGCGTCGAAAAGCAGCCGCTGCGCACCCTGCTGCGCGACCACCCGCGCGAAGTGCTGCGCATCGTCGGCTTTTCCATCCTGACGACCTTCGCGTTCTACATCTTCGTGGCCTACGTGCCTACCTACGCCATCCGCCAGGTCAAGGCCGACCCGCAGGTCGCGTTCGCCGCCAACACCATCGCGCTGATCGTGTTCATGCTGGTGCAGCCGGTGTTCGGCATGCTGTCCGACCGCATCGGCCGCAAGCCGCAGCTGATCTTCTTTGCCGCCGGCTACCTGATCTTCTTCTACCCGCTGATGAGCACGCTGGGCCCGTCGTTCGGCTCGATCCTGGCCGTGGAACTGTTCGGCCTGGTGCTGTATGCCATGTACACGTCGATCGCCCCGGCCATCATGTCCGAGCAGTTCCCGACCAGCGTGCGCGCCGTCGGCATCGGCGCGCCGTACAACCTGGTCGTCGCGCTGCTGGGCGGCACCACGCCCTACCTGCTGACCTGGCTGCAAAGCAAGGGCATGGAGCGTTGGTTCTTCTATTACGTGCTGGCGGGCGCCGTCATCACGCTGATCACCTTCATCCGCATGCCTGAAACCCGGGGCCAATCGCTGAAGTAACGCGCCTCTTGCAGCATCCCATGCCACGCTTTCCGGCCCCGACGGGCCGGAAGGCTTTTTCATTTTCGTGAGAGCCATGCCAGACCAAGACACCGCCCTGCATTTCCGAGAAGCCCGCGAACTCGCCCGTGCCATCCGCGATGGCGAACTGACGTCGCGGCAGGTCACCACCCACTTCCTGGACCGCATCGAACGTGCGCCGCAGCTCGCTGCCTACAGCGAAGTCACCGCCGAACGCGCGCTGGCCCAGGCCGACGCCGCCGACCGCCTGCAAGCCGCGGGCATCTCGATGGGCCCTCTGCACGGCGTACCCGTGGCGGTGAAAGACAGCGTGCAATGGGCAGGCACCACGATCAGCGGGGGCTCGCAGACCCGCCGCGGCGTGGTCAGCGAAGAAAGCGCGGCTGCTGCGCGCGGGCTGGCCGCGCAGGGCATACCCATCCTGGGCAAGACCCGCATGACCGAATTCGCGTTTGGCCTGTCCGGCCAGAACCCTACGCAGGGCACCGCCCGCAACCCCTGGGATGCCCGCGAAGCGCGCGCGCCGGGCGGCTCGTCCAGCGGCGCCGGCGTGGCCGTTGGTGCCGGCCTGGCGCCGTTGGCGTTGGGTGGCGACACGGGCGGCTCCGTGCGCGCCCCCGCGGCGCTCAACGGCGTCGTCGGCTACAAACCCTCTTCGGGCGTCATCAGCCGCGCCGGATGCCTGCCGCTGTCGGACACCCTGGATGTGCTGGGCCCCATCGCCCGCAGCGTGGCGGACGCACGCCTGTTGACGCAGTTGCTGGCCGGTCCGGACATCGATGATGCCGCGACACTGGCGCTGGCGCCCGACTGCATCACGGCCCTGCGCCGCCCCGCCGCGCGTCGGCGTACGGCGGTAGCGGTATTGGCCCCGCAAGCCTGGCCGACCCCGTTGACCGACGAAGGCCTGCGCATCTGGCACGACGCCCAGGAAAGCCTGGATCAGGCCGGCTGCACGCCCGAAACCTGGCATCCGCCCGCCACGTTGTCGTTTGCCCGCATGGCGGACGACAATTCGCTTGTGCTCGCCTACGAGGCCTATCGCTACTACGGTGCGCTGGCCGAAGACCCCGCCCAGCCCCTGTGGGACGTGGTGCGCGCCCGCATCGCTGCCGGTGGTCGCATCACCCAGGCCGAGTACGAGGCGGCCCTGCAACGCCGCCAGGCCGACATGGCCGCGTTCGCCGCCGCCATGCAGGGGCTGGACGCCCTGCTGATGCCCGCCTGCGACCAGGCCGCGCAACCGCTGGACGCGGCCGACGTCCGCCACACCGGCCTGGGAAAACTGTTGCGCCCGGCCAACTTCCTGGGCGCGGCGGCCATCGCCCTGCCGGCCGGTTTTGACGCCGACGGCATGCCGCTGGCCGTGCAGCTGCTCGCCCCCGCGGGCGGCGATGCCGCAATGCTGGACTGCGCCGCGGCCATCGAACGGGTGCTGGCGCCCGTGCCCCGCACCCCCGACCTCTCGGCATGGGGCCTGTAGCCCCAAGCAGTCGTCCAAAGAAAACGCCCCTGCAAGTGCTTTGCAGGGGCGTTTTCTTTTGCTGGAAGCAGGCGGTTTACAGCGCCTTCTTCAGTTCCTGGACCTTGTCCGTGGCTTCCCACGAGAATTCCGGCTCGGAACGGCCAAAGTGGCCGTAGGCGGCGGTCTTGGTGTAGATCGGGCGCAGCAGGTCCAGCATGTTGACGATGCCCTTCGGACGCAGGTCGAAGTGCTCGCGCACCAGCTTGGCGATCTGGTCGTCGGGGATGACGCCGGTGCCTTCGGTGTAGACGGTGATATTGATAGGCTCGGCCACGCCGATGGCGTAGCTGACCTGCACCTGGCACTGGCGCGCCAGGCCGGCGGCCACGATATTCTTGGCCACGTAGCGGGCGGCGTAGGCAGCCGAGCGGTCGACCTTGGACGGATCCTTGCCCGAGAACGCGCCACCGCCGTGCGGGCATGCGCCGCCGTAGGTGTCGACGATGATCTTGCGGCCGGTCAGGCCGCAATCGCCTTGCGGGCCGCCGATGACGAAGCGGCCGGTCGGGTTGACCAGGAACTTGGTCTGGGGCGTGATCAGGCCGTCGGGGAAGCTGGGCTTGATGATGTCTTCGATGACGGCTTCGCGGATGGTTTCCTGCGTGACGTCGGGCGCGTGCTGGGTCGACAGCACCACGGTGTCGACTTCAGCCGGACGGCCGTCGATGTAGCGGAAGGTCACTTGCGACTTGGCGTCCGGGCGCAACCACGGCAGGCGGCCGTCCTTGCGCAGTTCGCTCTGGCGCTGCACCAGGCGGTGCGCGTACCAGATCGGGGCCGGCATCAGGTCGGGGGTTTCGTCGCAGGCGTAGCCGAACATCAGGCCTTGGTCGCCCGCGCCCTGGTTCAGGTAGTCTTCCGAGCTGCGGTCCACGCCCTGGGCGATGTCCGGCGACTGCTTGTCGTAGGCGACCAGCACCGCGCAACCCTTGTAGTCGATACCGTATTCGGTGTTGTCGTAGCCGATGCGGCGGATCGTGTCGCGTGCGACCTGGATGTAGTCGACGTTGGCGGTGGTGGTGATTTCACCGGCCAGCACGACCAGACCCGTGTTGCACAGGGTTTCGGCGGCAACGCGGGCGTTGGGGTCCTGCGTGAAGATGGCGTCCAGAATCGCGTCGGAAATCTGGTCGGCTACCTTGTCGGGATGCCCTTCGGAAACCGATTCGGAAGTAAAGAGAAAGTCGTTGTTGGCCACAGATGCGTCCTTTCGTGTCCGGTACAGCCGGAACATAGGTTCACGAGGCGCGTAGCACCCCGGACTGCATTGACATACGCTGATCTGGGCGCGACGCTTTAGCGGATTTGGCAAGAGACGCGCAATGCGCTGGACCCCTGCCGTCGCCCCGCAAGTTGTCGGTTAACTCGGCGACCTGCCGATTTTAAGCGAAAATGCGTTACTTATGCTTGTGCCGCCATTGGGGTCTTTCCCCCGAGCACCGGCATCACCATGCCCGATCTCAGCCATTTGCCGCATGCTGCTAGCCCTGTTTCGCCTGTTTGCTTCCTTGCCCCTGCCCGTCGCGCACGCGCTGGGGCGCCTGCTTGGCCGCGTGGCCTATGCGTTTCCCGGCAAGTACCGGCGCCGCCTGCAGGCCAATGCGGCCCAGGCGGGCTACCCCGGCGCGGCATTTGCCCGCCAGGCGGCGGGCGAAGCCGGCGCCATGATCCTGGAAATGCCCCGGGTCTGGTTCCGCAATGAGCAAAGCCTGGCCCAGGTGGTGTCGGACGACAACGCCGTCGTGGACGCCGCCCGCGCCGAAAACCGCGGCATCCTGTTCCTGACCCCGCACCTGGGCTGCTTCGAGATCACCGCCCGCTACCTGGCCCGCCAGATGCCCATGACCGTGATGTTCCGCCCGCCGCGCAAGGACATCCTGGCACCGCTGCTGGAAACCGCGCGCAACAGCTCGGCGGTCAATGCCGTACCGGCCACCATGCAAGGTGTGCGCGAATTCGTGCGCGCCCTGCGCCGAGGTGAATCGGTCGGCATGCTGCCCGACCAGGCCCCCGGCGTCGGCGACGGCGTCTGGGCCCCGTTCTTCGGGCGCATGGCCTACACGATGACCCTGCCGGGCAAGCTGGCCAGCCAGACCGGCGTGCCGATCATCCTGACCGCCGGCGAACGCCTGCCCGGCGGCCGCGGCTGGCGCATCCATTACGTTCGCGTGCCGGAACCCCTGCCCGCCGACCCCCAGGCCCAGGCCGCGCTGCTGAACGCCGCCATGGAAACGCTGATCCGCCGCTGCCCGCGACAATACCTCTGGAGCTACAACCGCTATAAGACCCCGCGCGGCGCGCCACCCGCGCCCGCCGACGGCGCCGCGGCCGAGCCCGGCTGACGCCCGGTCCGCGCCCCTGCTCCGCCCCGGTCTTATGCCCCTATTTTGCCCATGAACGAATCAAAAACGCGCACGCTGGTTTCCCTGCTGAAGTGGTTTGGCCGCATGCGGCCCGCCACGCGGCAACGCATCGGTGCCACGCTCGGCTGGCTGGCCATGCGCCTGGCCAAATCGCGCACCCGCATCGTGCGCCGCAATCTCGAACTGTGCTTTCCCGACCAGCCCGAGGCCGTCCGCGAACGCTGGGTACGCGAACATTTCCGCGCCCTGGCGCAATCCATCGTCGACCGCGGCGTGCTCTGGTACGGCACGCCCGAGGCCATCAAGGACATGGTCACCCAGAGCGGCGCCGAGCGCATCAACGAATTCACCGCCCAGGGCCGCAGCGTCATCCTGCTGGCGCCGCACTTCATTGGCCTGGATGCCGCCGCCACCCGGCTCACCATGGAAGTGCCCAGCGCGGCCACCATGTACACCCCGCAAAGCGACCCGCACATCGATGCGGTCGTGGCTGCCGGCCGGGCCCGCTTCAACGAAGTGTTCCTGGTCAGCCGCAAGGACGGCGTGCGCGACCTGATCCGCCACCTGCGCGCCCCGCGCCCTGTCTACTACCTGCCCGACATGGACTTCGGCCGCCAGGGCGCCGTGTTCGCACCGTTCTTCGGCGTGCAGGCCGCCACCTTGCTGGCCACCGCCCAACTGGCCAAGAAGTGGGACGCCGCCGTGCTGCCCATCCTGGATTTCTGGAACCCCGAAACCGGTCGTTACCACGCAGAAGTCCTGCCGCCGCTGGAAAACTTCCCGGGCGAGGACTCGCTTGAGGAAGCCACCGCCCGCCTGAACCGCGAACTCGAGGCCTGGGTGCGCCGCTGCCCCAGCCAGTACTACTGGGTCCACCGCCGCTTCAAGACCCGGCCGCCGGGCGAAGCCAAGATCTACTAGGCCGCACGCGCCTGCCGCGGGATCACCGCCCGCGGCAGCGCCCACGGTTTCCCCGGCCAGAATGGGCGATAATCCCCCCATGAACTGGAACTTCACCAAAATGCATGGCGCGGGCAACGACTTCGTCGTGCTCGACGGCGTTCGCCAAGTCATCGACATGACGCCCGAACGCGCCCGCGCGCTGGGCGACCGGCACTTCGGCATCGGCGCCGACCAGATCCTGCTGGTCGAACGCGCCACCCGCCCCGACGCCGATTTCCGCTACCGCATCTTCAATTCCGACGGCAGCGAAGTCGAACACTGCGGCAACGGCGCGCGCTGCTTCGTGCGCTTCGTGCACGAACAAGGCCTGTCCGACCGCAATCCGCTGCGCGCCGAGATCGCCACCGGCATCCTCGTCCTCGATGAAGGCGACGACGAACAAGTCACCGTCGACATGGGCAGCACCCGTTTCGATCCAGCCGCCCTGCCTTTTGACACCGCCGGCCTGGCCTCGCGCGCCGAAGGCCAGGACACCCTCTGGGAACTGCCGTTGGACACGCCCGCGGGCCTGCCACGCAGCGTCAGCCTGTCGGCCGTGGCCATTTCCAACCCACACGCGGTGCAGGTGGTCGACAACGTCGACACCGCCCCTGTCGCCATCGTCGGCCCGCTGGTCGAGACCCACCCGCGCTTTGCGCGCCGGGTCAATGCCGGCTTCATGCAAGTCGTCGATCGCCACACCATCCGGCTGCGCGTGCACGAACGCGGGGCCGGCGAAACCCTGGCTTGCGGCACCGGCGCCTGCGCCGCCGTTGCAGCCGGCATCCGCCGCGGCCTGCTCGATTCCCCCGTGCGCGTGCAAACACGCGGCGGCGTGCTGACCATCGCCTGGACCGACGGCCAGTTGCGCATGACCGGCCCGGCCGAATCCGTCTTCACGGGGCAGGTCGACATCGACAAGCTCGTCTTCTCCATGGCGCTGAACCGATAACCCATGACCGATACCGCATTCACCGCCCAGGACATTGCCACCTTCCTGCAGGAACACCCCGGCTTCTTCGACCAGCACGCCGACGTCTTCGCGACGCTGCAAGTGCCGCATCCGCATGGTTCGCGCGCCATCTCGCTGGGCGAACGCCAGATCCTCACGCTGCGCGAACGCAACCGCGAACTCGAATGGCGTCTGAACGAACTGGTGCGCAACGCCACCGCCAATGAAACCATCGGCGGCCATGTTGCCAAATGGTGCTGCCGCCTGCTGTCGGAAAACGATCCTCAGCTCGTGCCCGGCGAAATCGCCCTGGGCCTGGCCGAGCAGTTCGACATCAACCACGTCGCCCTGCGTCTGTGGAACCTGCCCGAACTGCCCGAAACCGGCTACGGCGAACCCGTCACGCAAGACGTGCGCACGTTCACCGACAGCCTGAAAACGCCGTATTGCGGCACCGACTCCGCCTTCGAAGCCGCCGGCTGGCTCGACGCCAAGCCCAAATCGCTGGCGCTGGTGCCGCTGCGCCTGGAAGCCGACGGCGCCAGCGTCGGCCTGCTGGTGCTGGGCTCGGACGACGCCGAACGCTTCACGCCCGACATGGGCACCGCGTTCCTCGAATCCATCGGCCAACTGGCCTCGGCCGCGCTGCACCGGCTGAACCCGGCCGCCCCCAAGGCCTGACCCCATGACCGCGGGGGCTCCCATGCTGGCACCGCAAGCACCGGACGCCCCCCTGCCCGACCCGATGGCCGCCTGGCTGCGCCATCTGGAAGCCAACCGCCGCTATTCCCCGCACACGCTCGCAGGCTACCGGCGCGAACTGCACTTCCTGCGCGACCTCGCCGAACGCGCCAAACTGCCGCTGGACACCCTGGGCAACGGGCACATCCGCCAATTCGTGGCGCGACTGCACGCCCAGGGCCGCGGCCCGCGCAGCCTGGCGCGCACGTTGGCAGCGTGGCGCGGCTTCTATCAGTGGTGGGCGCCGGTCGTCGGCCTGGCTGGCAATCCCGTCGCGGGCGTACGCGCCCCCAAGGCGCCGCGCGGCCTGCCCAAGGCCCTGTCGGTCGAACAGACCCAGGCCCTGCTCGACCGTCCTCAGGCACAGGTCGCCACCGAGCCGGCCGCCTTGCGCGACCAGGCCATGTTCGAATTGCTGTATTCCAGCGGGCTGCGCCTGTCTGAACTGGTGGGGCTGGACCTGCGCTACGAGCGCGCGGCCCACTATGAATCGCGCGGCTGGCTCAACCTGGACGATGCCGAAGTCATCGTGCTGGGCAAAGGCGGCAAGCGCCGTTCGGTGCCGATAGGCCAGGCGGCTCTGGCCGCATTGCGCCGCTGGATCGAAGTCCGCCCACAGTTGGCCCCGCCCGCCGCGCAACCCGAAGACGCGGCCGCCCTGTTCCTGGGCGCACGCGGACGACGCATCTCGCCGCGCGTGGTTCAGCTGCAACTGGCGCAGATCGCGCAGGCCGCCGGCCTGCCCACCCATGTGCACCCGCACGTACTGCGCCACAGCTTCGCCAGCCACGTGCTGCAATCGGCTCAGGACCTGCGCGCCGTGCAGGAAATGCTGGGCCACGCCAACATTTCCACCACCCAGATCTACACCCGGCTCGACTTCCAGCATCTGGCGCGCGCCTACGACCAGGCGCATCCGCGCGCCGGCCGCAAATCCTGACGCTGGCCGTTCAGCCGCCGCCGGCCAGCATCCCGCCCAAAAGCAGCACGCCCAGCGCCAAGACCGCCAGTGCGGCCAAGGCCTCCACGCCATAGCGCAATCGCGCCGCCCCCACGCTGGACAGCCGGCCGCCCAGGGCCGTTGCCGCGCCGCCCGCGGCCACCGCCAGGCACGCCAGCGCCGCGACCGTCAGGCCCGTGCCCAGGCCCATCGCCAATGCCGACGCCACGCCCGCCATGAAGAACCCCTGCGACAACGCGAACACCAGCACGATCAACGCACCGCTGCACGGCCGCAGTCCCACCGCCAGGATCGCCGACCAGGCACGACGCCAATTCAGCGGCCCGGCCACCTGCTCCGGCGGCGGCACATGCGCGTGGCCGCAACCGCAATCGTCGTGATGGTGATGGGCAGGGTCGTGCAACGCGCTCGGCAACGCGGCTGCCGCCGGGCCTTGCCGCACGGGCGCCGCCTGCACCGAGATGGCCCGCAACGCCGCAGCCCCTTTCAAGGTTTGGCCCGACCCGGCTACCGCAGACGGTCTTGGCCCCTCAACGCCACGGATGGCCGGCTGCGCCGCAACAGGCCGCCGGCGCAGCAATGGCCGCAGCGCCTTGACCCACACCAGCCACACGCCCAACAGCGTCACCAACGCATACGACGCCAGCTCCAGCCAGCGCGTCGCCTGGTTCATCGTGGCTGCCGTGGCGTTGAACACCAGCGCCAACACCGCCACCATCGCGATCGCCACCAACGCCTGCACCAACGACGACGCCAGGGCCAGCAAGGCCCCATTGCGAGCCGTCTGCCGGTTGGCCAACACATAAGAAGAGATGACCGCTTTGCCGTGCCCCGGTCCCAGCGCGTGAAACACGCCGTAGGCGAACGACAGGCCGATCAGCATCCAGGCCGCCCCGCCGTCGGCCTGCCAGGCCCGCACGGCCGATGTCAGTTGCCGGTAGAAATGGCTTTGCCACACCGACACCTGGCCGAAAAAGCTCGCCAGCCAGCTTGGCCCGCCCATGCCTGCGCCGCTTTCCGGCACGCCAAACGGATGCGCGCCCTGCGCATCGGCCACCCCGGTCCAGGCCATGGCGGCCAGCGCCAGCAGCCACGCGCACGCGGCGGCGGCCGAACCGCCCGCCGTCAGGCGCATTGCACCTCGATGCGGTGCGTCAACCCTTTGGTGATGGCGAAAAGCTCTTCCGGCAGCGCGTCCGGATCGGCCGGGATCGCGGCCAGCTGCTGCATGGTGTTCCAATCCAGTTCCTTCGGCTTGCGATAAGCCGGCTTGCAGGCCGCCGCGCCGGGACCACCCAGCGTGACAGCGCCCTTTTCATCGAAGGCGTAGGCCACGAAATACGTCGGATCGTAGATGTCCACCTGGGCGCCCGCGGCGTCCAGCGCGGCGGGCTCGGCCAGCGGCAGCGTGAACGCCAGCGCCAATCGGCCCGTCTTGGGGTTCCACGTCACGCGGGCATCTCGCGGCGCGGCAAACGCCATGGTCTTGCCCGCCACCGTGACGCGCGTGAAATAGTGCGAGACCGGCTCGCCCAGTGCCTTCATCCAGTCTTGCGCCATGCCCTTCAAGGTGTCGTCGGCAAGCGTGCCGCTCTTGCCCTTCTTGAGGCCTTGCGTGGCGTAGGCGCCGAACATCTCGTCGAACAGCCAGACCTGCCGCACGGCGGTGATCCGGTGCTGCTCGTCCAGGTCGACCACCGCGCGGGCGTCGATCCACATGTGCGGGTGCGCGCTGGCGGCGCTGGCCGCCAACGCGCCCGTCACGGCGATCAGGGCTGCAAGGCCGCGGCGAGCTGACGTACGTTCCATTCAAACATTTCCAGGTAGGTGGCGCCGGGTTGTCCGGGCTTGGACAGCGCATCGGAATAAAGCGTACCACCCACCTTGGCGCCGGTTTCGCGTGCGATCTGCTGCACCAGGCGCGGGCTGGTGATGTTCTCGACGAACACCGCCGGCACCTTCTCGCGCTTGACCTGTTCGATGATGCGCGCCACGTCGCCAGCCGCCGGCTCGGCAGCGGTGGACACACCCACCGCCGAAATGAACTGCACCCCGTAGGCATCACCGAAATAGCCGAACGCATCATGCGAGGTCACCACCTTGCGGCGTTCCGCGGGAATCGCCGCAAAGGTCTTGCGCACCGACGCGTCGGCGGCCTGGATGCGGGCGATGTAGGCGTCGGCGCGCTTGCGGTAGGCGTCGGCATGAGCCGGGTCCGCGGCGGCCAGGCCGTCGGCCACGTTGCGCGCGTAGATCACGCCGTTGGCCAGGTTCTGCCAGGCATGCGGGTCGTTGTCGCCATGGCTGTGGCCGTGGTCCGCTTCGCCATGGGCGTGGGCCGGGGCGTGGTCATGATCGTGGTCCTTGTCGCCGTGATCGTGGCCGTGGCCGGCGAACTTGCGCGCGGTAACGCCCTTGGACGCCACCACCGTCTGGCCCGAGAAGCCAGATGCCTTGACCAACCTGGGCAACCAGGCCTCGAAGTCCAGCCCGTTCACGAACAGCACTTTGGCGGCGGCCAGCTTCTTGGCGTCCGCGGGGGTGGGCTCGTATTCATGGGCGTCACCGTCCGGTCCCACCAGGGTCGTCAGTTGCACGTCATCGCCGCCGACTTCGCGCACGATGTCGCCCAGGATGGAAAAGCTGGCCACGGCTTGCAGCGGCTGGGCGGCATGCGCCACGCCGAAGGTCGCGGACAGCCACAAGCCGGCGGCAGCCAGCAAGGCACGGCGGCGCGACAGCGCCAGCGATAGGGAAGTCATAGCGGATCTCCTTGAAGGATCAGGCCCGGCGCGGTCTGCGCGGCGCCCGCAGCAGCCCGCCCAGCGGGCCGCAAACGATGGAAAAGAGGTAACAGACGCCGGCCGCCAGGATGATGGCGGGCGAGGCCGGCACGTTGAAGTGGTACGACACCAACAGGCCGAAGACCGACGCGGCCACGCCGATGCCGGCGGCCAAGGGAATCTGGCCGGCCGCCGAACGCAGCCAGAAGCGGGCCGCGGCGGCCGGTAGCATCATGATGCCGACCACCATCAAGGTGCCCAGCACCTGGAAGCCCGCCACCAGGTTCACCACCACCAGCACCAGAAAGCCCATGTGCACCCAGCCGCCGCGTCCGCCGCTGGCCCGCAGGAAGCCCGGGTCCAGGCATTCCGCCACCAGCATCCGGTACAACGCCGCCAGGACCACCAGCGTGACGCTGGCCGTGGCCGTCACCAGCAGCAGCGCGGCGTCATCCAGGCCCAGCACCGTGCCGAACAGCACGTGCAGCAGATCCATGTTGGAGCCGCGCAGCGACACCAGCAGCACCCCCAGGCCCAGTGAGATCAAATAAAAAGCGGCGAAACTGGCGTCTTCGCGCAGCGGCGTCAGCCGCGCCACCAGCCCCGCCAGCAAGGCCACGGCCAGGCCGGTCGCGACGCCGCCCAACATCATCGCGCCCAGCGACAGGCCGGACAGCAGGAAGCCCGCCGCCACGCCCGGCAAGATGGCGTGCGACATCGCGTCGCCCATCAGGCTCATGCGGCGCAAGACCAGGAACACCCCCAGCGGCGCCGCGCCCAACGACAAAGCGCAGGCGCCGGCCAGTGCGCGGCGCATGAAACCGTAGTCAAGGAAAGGCGACACGACCCATTGCAGCGCGCTCATGCGAACGCTCCCGCGTGCCATTGGCGCGCCGTCTTCAGGTTTTCGTCGCACAGGGCTGACGCGGTATCACCCCAGGCCACCACCGAACCGGACAACAGCAGGCATTGCGGAAAATGGTCACGCACCATGTCCAGGTCATGCAGCACGGTGATGACGGTGCGCCCCTGGCCATGCAGGCCGCAAAGCAGCGCCATCAGGTCATCGGCGGTGTGGCTGTCCACGGCGGCGAAGGGTTCGTCCAGCAGCAGCACCGGCGCATCCTGCACCAGCATCCGCGCGAACAGCGTGCGCTGCATCTGTCCGCCGGACAACGTGTCCACCCCGCGTCCCGCCATGCCGGCCAGGCCCACGGTCTCCAGCGCGTGCAGGCAGCGATCGATTTCCTCGGCCCCGTAGCGCCGCCAGGCACCAACCCGGCGCCATGCGCCCATCGCCACCAGGTCCAGCACCGACACCGGAAACGAACGGTCCAGTTCGGCGGCCTGGGGCAGCCAGGCCAGTTCCGACCGCCCGGCCCCGCCCACGGTGACGCTGCCCGACAACGGCCGCAGCACCCCCATGATGCCTTTGATCAACGTCGACTTGCCGGCCCCGTTGGGACCCACCACGGCGGTCATTGCGCCCGGCTCGAAGCGGCCCGACACGCCGCGCAGCGCCGCATGCCCGTGCCAGCCGAAGGATGCGTCCCGCAGCTCGATGGCGACCGGTGCCGCGTTCATCGCGGCCACCAGTCCATGGCCCAGCCGGTCAGCGCCCACAGCGCGGCGGCCGCGGCCAGCGCGTAGGCCATGCGACGCCAGGCAGACGCCAGGAAGCTGGAACGGTGGGAGGCGCCCGGCCCCGGCGCGGCGCCGGGCCGCGGGGGCAAGAGCGAAAAGTGAGACATGGAAACGACAGGCTACGAAACAGATTTATTATGTTATATCATAACTAACAAGGCTTGAAAGGGTGCCTTTCGCCCGCATCAGAGTGTTTTCTGCTACCTTCCTGGCATCTCGCGCGCGTCGCGCGCGTCCCTAATTCAGATGAAGCCCGCCATGCCCGCTCCGCCCCGTTCCCCCCGCAGCGACACCGTAGGCGCCCAGCTCAGCGTCGCCGAGACGTTGTGCGAACAACGCGGCCGCCGCTTGACCCCCATCCGCCGCAAGGTCCTGGAACTGCTGCTGCGCCACGGCCGCAGCCTGAAGGCCTACGAACTGCTGGACGCCATGCGCGAAGTCCATCCCGGCGCGGCGCCCCCCACCGTGTACCGCGCCCTGGACTTCCTGATGGACGAAGGCCTGATCCACCGGCTGGACGCCGTCAACGCCTGGAGCGCCTGCCACGATGCCGGCGGCGCGCCGCATGACCTGCTGGTGGTCTGTACCGGCTGCGGCGCGGTCGCCGAAGTCTCCGACCCCGCCATGAGCCGCCAGCTGGCCGAACGCGTGGCCCAGACCGGCTACGCCCTGGCTACCCACGAAACCGAGATCCGGGCGCTGTGCCCCCAGTGCCAGCAGAAGCAGCCCGCAGACGCCGGCCACCACCACCATCACCACTGAGGCGCCGGCACGTCCCTGCCCTGCGGCAGGCGCGTGCCCCTCGGCCCCGGCCGCCCGCCTGATCCGGACCTTGAAATCCGGAAAATTGCCCCAAAATAGTGATATCGCCCGATACTTGACGGCGTACAGCCGCGAACTGGGCGGCTATGGCCCCCGGGTTGGCCCGGGGTTTGCCCCCCGCCCCCGACTGTGCTGTAATCCTGCGTCCGGCCGCTCTAGGCGGCCCTCGCAGCCTGTGGCAGCGACCCTTCGCCGCCTTACTTCACGCAAGCAGCTTCGCCATGAACACCCCGCGCAGTTTGGACAAAATGGTTCCCGTCACCATCCTCACCGGCTTTCTCGGTGCGGGCAAGACCACCCTGCTCAAACGTATCCTGACCGAGTTCCACGGCCGCCGTGTCGCGGTCATCGAAAACGAGTTCGGACCGGAAAGCATCGACAACGACCTGCTGGTGCAAGACAGCGATGAAGAAATCATCGAACTGTCCAACGGCTGCGTCTGCTGCACGGTGCGCGGCGACCTGATGCGCACCCTGTCCGAGCTGCGCGCCAAGCGCGAAGCCGGCACCCTGAATTTCGAACGCGTCATCCTGGAAACCACCGGCATGGCCAACCCCGGCCCGGTGTGCCAGACGTTCTTCATGGACGACGACATCGCCGAGTACTACCGCCTGGACGCGGTGGTCACGGTGGTCGACGCCAAGCACGGCATGGTCACGCTGGACGAGCAGCCCGAAGCCCAGAAACAAGTCGGCTTCGCGGACCGCATCCTGATTTCCAAGAAAGACCTGGTCAACGAAGTCGACTACGAAGCGCTGCGCAACCGCCTGGTGCACATGAACCCGCGCGCGCCCATCACCGCGGTCAACTTCGGCGACGCCGACCTGAAGTCCATCATCGACATCAGCGGCTTCAACCTGAACTCCATTCTCGACATCGACCCGGAATTCCTGGCCGATGAGCACCCCGACGCCGCCCACAGCCATGCCCACGGGCACGACCATGGGCACGATCACGGCCATGACCACGGTCACGACCATGATCACGAAGGCGACTGCGGGGCGCATTGCAATCACGCGCATCATCACCACCACCACAAGCACGACGACGAAATCGGCGCGTTCGTGTTCCGTTCCAACAAGCCGTTCGATCCCGCGCGCCTTGAGGAATTCCTGGGCGGTGTGGTGCAGGTCTATGGTCCCGACCTGCTGCGCTACAAGGGCATCCTGTACATGAAGGGCATCAACCGCCGCATGTTGTTCCAGGGTGTGCACATGATGATGGGCGCCGAACCCGGCAAACCGTGGACCGCGGCCGAAAAACCGTCCACCAAGATGGTCTTCATCGGACGCAAGCTGCCCCAGGAGATTTTCACCCGGGGCTTGGAGCAGTGCCTGGCGGGGTGATCCCCTTTTTGGATACGTGACTCGATGCGACGAAGGCAGTACTGTGAGGTACGGATAGCGTAGGCAGCAAGCACACGGACCGGGAAGAACCGCCCGCGCCAGGATCGATTCATAGTGGAGTGTTTTCATGGCTACCAAGGCAGCAACCAAAAAATCAAGCAAGTCGACGAGCGATACGGCGATTGATCTGCCCAGCGAGAAGGAATTGCTGGCCATGCCCGAGTCCGACTATATGAACGAACGCCAGCTGGCATTCTTCAAGGAACGGCTCAAACAACTCGAACAGGACATCCTGGCGAATGCCGGCGAAACCACCGAGCACCTGCGTGAAACGCAGTTCGTGCCCGATCCCGCCGACCGCGCCACCATCGAGGAAGAACACGCCCTTGAGCTGCGTACCCGCGACCGCGAGCGCAAGCTGCTGAAAAAGGTGCAACAGTCCATCGCCCGCATCGACAGCGGCGAATACGGCTGGTGTGAAGAAACGGGCGAACCCATCGGCGTTCCGCGCCTGTTGGCCCGCCCCACCGCCACGTTGTCGCTCGAAGCTCAAGAGCGCCGCGAAATGCGCCAGAAGCTGTACGGCGACTGATCCGTCCCGTTTTCCGGCTTCACCCTGAAAGGCTATGCTGCCCCCAGCATGGCCTTTTTTATTGGCGCCCCGGAAAGCCTTGATTTCCCTTGGATCGCCCCCAGCTAGTCGTTTCAAAGGAAGGAACGCATGGAACAATTTCACGCCACCACCATCGTGTGTGTGCGCCGCGGCAACCGCGTCGCACTCGGCGGCGATGGCCAGGTCACCCTGGGCAATATCGTCGTCAAGGGCACGGCACGCAAGATCCGCCGCCTGTATCACGACAAGATCCTGGCCGGTTTCGCCGGCGCCACCGCCGACGCATTCACGCTGCAGGAACGTTTCGAAGCCAAGCTCGAAAAGCACCAGGGCAACCTGATGCGCGCGGCCGTGGAACTCACCCGCGACTGGCGCACCGACCGCGTCCTGCGCCGGCTCGAAGCCATGCTGATCGTGGCCGACACCGAACACACCCTGGTGCTGACCGGCAACGGCGACGTGCTCGAACCCGAACACGGCCTGGCCGCCATCGGCTCGGGCGGCGCCTACGCCCAGTCCGCCGCGCTGGCGCTGTTGCGCAACACGGAACTGCCGCCCGAGACGATCGTCAAACAATCTCTCGAGATCGCCGGCGACCTCTGCATCTACACCAACCAGAACCACGTCATCGAAACGCTGGGCGACTGACGCCCGCCGCGCGGCGCCGCTTCCTGCGCCGCGGCGCGCTTCCCCCAGCCAGCCCTAGCTTTCCAAGGATTCGCCCTCATGTCCGCATCCAACATGACGCCCGGAGAGATCGTCTCCGAACTCGACAAATACATTGTCGGCCAGAACCGCGCCAAGCGCGCCGTGGCGGTCGCCCTGCGCAACCGCTGGCGCCGCCAGCAGGTCGCCGAGCCCCTGCGCCACGAAATCCACCCCAAGAACATCCTCATGATCGGCCCCACCGGCGTGGGCAAGACCGAGATCGCCCGCCGCCTGGCCAAGCTGGCCAACGCGCCGTTCATCAAGATCGAAGCCACCAAGTTCACCGAAGTGGGCTACGTGGGCCGCGACGTCGACACCATCATCCGCGACCTGACCGAATACTCGATCAAGCAGACCCGCGAACTGGAAATGCGCCGCGTGCGCACCCAGGCTGAAGACGCCGCCGAAGACCGCATCCTCGACGCCCTGGTGCCGCCCCCGCGCGGCGCCTCCGGCGAACCCGAGCGCGGCGAAGACAACAGCGCCCGACAGACCTTCCGCAAGCGTCTGCGCGAGGGCAAGATCGACGACCTCGAAATCGAGATCGAAGTCGCCCAGGCCGCGCCGCAGATGGACGTCATGACGCCCCCCGGCATGGAAGAAATGGCCGAGCAGCTGCGCGGCATGTTTGCCGGCATGGCCCGCGACAAGAAGAAGTCCAAGAAAATGAAGGTGCGCGAAGCCTTCAAGCTCATCGTCGACGAAGAAGCCGCCAAGCGCGTCAACGAAGAAGACCTGCGCACCGTCGCCATCAATAATGTCGAACAGAACGGCATCGTCTTCCTGGACGAAATCGACAAGATCGCGGCCCGCCAGGAAAGCGGCGGCGCCGACGTCTCGCGCCAAGGCGTGCAGCGTGACCTGCTGCCGCTGGTCGAAGGCACCACCGTCAACACGCGCTACGGCATGGTCCGCACGGACCACATCCTGTTCATCGCGTCGGGCGCCTTCCACCTGGCCCGTCCGTCGGACCTGATCCCTGAACTGCAGGGCCGTTTCCCGATCCGCGTCGAACTCGAATCCCTGACCGCCGAAGACTTCGTGCGCATCCTGTCCGACACCGATGCCTCGTTGACTAAGCAGTACACGGCGCTGATGGCCACCGAAGACGTGCAGCTGGAATTCACCGAAGAAGGCGTACGCCGCCTGGCCGAGCTGGCCTACGACGTCAATGAAACCACCGAGAACATTGGTGCCCGCCGCCTGTACACGGTGATGGAAAAACTGCTCGACGAACTGTCGTTCGACGCCACCTCCAGCAGCGACAAGACCGTCAAGATCGACGCCGCCTACGTCAACGCCCAACTGGCCGAAGCCGCCAGCAGCCAGGACCTGGCCCGCTACGTGCTGTAGGCGCGGCCCAGGCCGCCAAGGCAAAGGCCCGCCGCAAGCGATTGCGGCGGGCCTTTTTGTTCTTGAAGCGGCGCTGGCCCTCGCAGCCCCTGGGCCGAGGCGCCGGCCAGGCGCGGCTTAATTGGTGATCGCCGTCACCACGTACTTGCCGTCCTTGCGCTCGGCCGTGAAGCGCACCTTGTCGCCCGCCTTGATCTTGGCCAGCAGCGCGGGATCGGCGTCATACACCAGTGTCATTGCCGGCAGGTCCAGCGCCTTGATGGCATCGTGCTTGATGGTGACCTTGCCCGCAGCCGGGTCCACGCGCCGCACCTCGCCGCTGGCGTCGGCCTGCTGGGCAAACGCCAGCGGCGTCGCCAGCGACACGACAGCCATCGCGGTAGCGACGGCCATGGGCATTGCGTATTTGCGGTTGAAAGCCATGCTTTATCCTCCGATTGCATTGAAAGCGCACACGGGCATTACGGCCTTTATGCACTTTCCACAATGCTAGGATACCGTCCTTACGCAATAGTTCACCCGCAATAACGCAACAATCTTGACGGTTGTTTTCAAAGGACCTCTCATGGCCAACCGCCTTTCCGTCATCGCCACCCGCACCGGGGACGATGGCACCACCGGGCTGGGGGACGGGTCGCGCGTACCCAAGGACGCCGCCCGCATCGCCGCGCTGGGCGACGTGGACGAGCTCAACAGCGTGATCGGCCTGCTCCTGACCGAACCGGTTTCGTCCGAAGTGGCCGAAGATCTGCTGACCATCCAACACGATTTGTTCGATATGGGCGCCGAATTGTGCATCCCCGGCCATGTCGCGCTGGCCGATGCCCAGGTGGCGCATCTGGATGCACGGCTGGCCCATTACAACGCGGCGCTTGCCCCCTTGCGCGAATTCATCCTGCCAGGAGGCTCGCGCGCGTCCGCGTACGCCCATCTGGCGCGCACGACTTGCCGCCGCGCCGAACGCGCCGTGGTGGCGCTGGCGCGCGCCGATGCCGTGAACACGCCGGTGCGGCAATACCTGAACCGGCTGTCGGACCTGATGTTCGTGCTGGCGCGCTACCTGAACCACCAGGCGGGCCGGCCGGACGTGTTCTGGACCAGCCGCGTGTCGCGCCCTGCCGCGGAATGAAAAATGCCCCGCAAGGGGCATTTTTCATCGTGACGGAAACTGCGCGCGCCGTGGATCAGTTAGGCACGCCCGCCGCATGGGCCTGCTCGTCGGCGTGGTACGACGAACGCACCATGGCGCCCACCGCCGCGTGCGAAAAGCCCATCGCGTAGGCTTCACGCTCGAACATCGCGAACGTATCGGGATGCACGTAGCGCAGCACAGGCAGGTGGTGTTCCGACGGCTGCAGGTACTGGCCGATGGTCAGCATGTCGACGTTGTGCTCGCGCATGTCGCGCATCACCTGCAGGATTTCCTCGTCCGTCTCGCCCAGGCCCAGCATCAGGCCGGACTTGGTCGGCACATTGGGATGCAGCTTCTTGAACTCGGCCAGCAGCTTGAGCGAGTGCATGTAGTCCGAACCCGGGCGCGCCTGCTTGTACAGGCGCGGCACCGTTTCCAGGTTGTGGTTCATCACATCCGGGGGGCCCGCGTTCAGGATGGTCAGCGCGCGGTCCAGGCGGCCGCGGAAGTCGGGCACCAGCACCTCGATCCGGGTGGACGGCGACAGTTCGCGGATGTGCGTGATGCAGTCGACGAAATGGCCGGCGCCGCCGTCACGCAGGTCGTCGCGGTCGACCGAGGTGATCACGACATACGACAGCTTCATCGCGGCGATGGTGCGCGCGAGGTTTTCGGGCTCTTTGGTGTCCAGCGGATCGGGACGGCCATGGCCCACATCACAGAACGGGCAGCGGCGGGTGCACTTGTCGCCCATGATCATGAACGTGGCGGTGCCCTTGCCGAAGCATTCACCGATGTTCGGGCAGGAGGCTTCCTCGCACACCGTATGCAGGTTGTGCTCGCGCAGGATGCGCTTGATATCGTAGAAGCGCGAACCGGGCTGGGCGGCCTTGACGCGGATCCATTCCGGCTTCTTCAGGCGTTCGGCAGGAATGATCTTGATCGGGATGCGCGCCGTCTTGGCCTGGGATTTCTGCTTCTGCGTCGGATCGTAGACCGCTTCGGCGGGCGCAGCGGCAGGTTCGTTCGAGGGAACAGACGACTCGGCAAGCGTAGACATGAGACACCTTCACGACCGGCGCGCGCGGCGTCCCGGTCTGAGACAAAAAAGGCATTTTACCCTCCGCCACCAGGATCCGCCCCGAATGGCCATACGGAGGGCGGGCGCAGCGGTCTGGGTTATCGTCACGCCTGACGAATTTCCCCCCTGCCCGCCATGTCTTCCCTGCCTGTCCCCCGCCCCGTCGCCCTGATCGCCCCCCGGCTGGATGCGGCCCCCGCCGCCCGCGCCATCCAGGCCTGCGCCGACCGGCTGGCGCCCGCCGGCTACTACCTGGCCGCCGGTCCCTGGCACGACCCCTCCCTGCTGCCCCGGCTGGCGCTGCTGCGCCCGGCTGCCGCCCTGGTGGTGGGTCCGCTGGACGATCCGCAGTTGCGGGTCGCCCTGGCCGCGCTGGAGGTACCCGTGGTGGAAACCTGGAGCCTGTCGGACACGCCGCTGGACAGCGCCGTGACCGTCGACAATGCCGAGGCCGGCCGCCAGGCCGCCCGCCATTTCGCCGACAAGCGCTTTGCGCAGGTGGCCTGCATCAGCACCGACAACCCCTGGGAACGCGCCCGGCGCGAGGGCTTCATCGGCACCGCCGCCGCATTGGGGCTGAGCCAGGTCGCCGATATCGTGCAACCCGAAGCCCAGCACATGAACGACGGCCGCATGGCCTTCCTGCGCCTGCTGGCGACCAATACGATCTTCGACGCCGTGTTCTGCACGTCCGACCTGCTGGCTGCGGCCGCGGTCTCGGAAGCCCACAACCGCGACCTGCACGTGCCGCAGGATCTGGCGGTGCTGGGCTTTACCGACGACGGCAGCGCGCCGCAATGGGTGCAGGGGCTGACGACGCTGGGCATGGATGCGGCAGAACTGGGCCGCCGCGCGGGCCAGCTGTTGCTGGACCGCCTGGACGGCGAGCAGCCCGCCGGCACGCGGATAACGATGGAGGTGGGGTTCGAGACGCGCTTGAGCACCTAGGACGCGTCTCCGGCACCAGGCGCCACGCGGCCATCCGCAGCGGCCGCAAGCGTATCGCCCGGTCAGGCGCCGGTTTCGTACAGGGGCGGAAAGCCGCTGTCGCGCAGCATGGCGTCGGCCTCGCGCAAAAAGGCCGGCGTGGCGGTTTCGGGCACGCGCACCAGCCACTGCACCGCGTCGTCCTTGCGGCCGCGCAGCAGCAGCATGCGGCCCAGATGGAACATGCCGCGGAAGTCGCCGCCTTCGGCGCAGCGCTGGTAGCAGTCAAACGCGCGCTCCAGGTCTTGCGGCACGACGTCGCCGGCTTCATAGAAGCGGCCCACGACGCCGATGGATTTCACATGGCCGCCCTGCGCCGCTTGCTGGTACAGGGCCAGCGCCGCGGCGCGGTTCTGCACCACGCCGCCGCGGCCGCTCTTGAGCATGTGGGCATAGTTGTACATGCCCCAGTCCAGGCCGCGATCGGCGGCCAGCCGGAACCAGTACGCCGCCACGGTATCGTCCGGCGCCACGCCCCAGCCATTCTCGTAGCAGCGGCCCACCATGTTGATGGCCATCAGGCTGTCGCCATTGGCGGCGCGCTTGAACCAGGCCAGCGCTTCGGCCTGATCCTGCGGCATGCCGATGCCGTCCAGCAGCATCTGGCCAAAAATGGTCTGCGCCTCGGCCAGGCCCATGCCGGCCGCGGTTTGTATCCAGGCCGCGTACGCCTCGACCGGTCCGGCGCGCAGTTGCGCCAATTGCTCGGGCGAGGTCGCGGCCACGTCGGCCGGGGTGAAGCTGAATGTCATGCAGGGGTCCTTGCCTGGCGCCAGGCGCGGGCCAGATTGCGCGCCAGCGTGTCGCCGACGTCGGTGGGGTCTTGCCGCACGCCGCAGGCCGCCATGTCGACGGTGCGCAGCCCCGCGTAACCACAGGGGTTGATGCCCAGGAACGGCGCCAGGTCCATGGCGACATTGAGCGACACGCCATGATAGGCGCGGCCGTTGCGGATCTTGATGCCCAGCGCCGCGATCTTGGCCAGGTCGCCCCCGCCCGGCGCGGGCACGTAGACGCCCGGCGCCCCCGGCTTGCGGCACGCGCCGGCCACGCCCATTTCTTCGAGCGTGTCGATGACGGCAGCCTCGAGCAAGGCGACGTATTCCTTGACGTACATGTCGACGCGGCGCAGGTCGAACAGCGCGTAGGCCATGACCTGGCCGGGTCCGTGGTAGGTCACCTGGCCGCCGCGATCGCAGTGGACGATGGGGATGGCGCCAGGGTTCAGGACGTGCTCGGGCAGGCCCGCCTGCCCCAGCGTGTACACCGGCGCATGCTCGCACAGCCAGATTTCATCGGGCGTCTCGGCCGACCGCTGGTCGGTGTACGCCTGCATGTCCCGCCAGACGGACAGGTAGTCCGCCGGCCGCGCGAGCCACTTGATCACGGCAGCCTTCTTGCCTTACAGGACAATCGACACCATGGGATGGCCGTGCAGCGCCTGGTACAGGCCGTCGAGCTGCTCGCGCGAGGTGGCGCGCACCGTGAAGGTCAGGCCCATGTAGTTACCGCCCTTGCTAGGCCGCATTTCGACCGTGGCGGCATCAAAGCCCGGGTCAAAGCGCAGCACGACTTCGGTCAGCGTCTGCGCAAAATCGGGGTGCTGCTTGCCCATGACCTTGATGGGAAAGTCGCTGGGGTACTCGATGAGGGAGTCTTCGGGCGGAATATGCATGATGGATGGCCTGGAGCGTCAATTCATCTATATGGGGGCAGGCATCGCCCAGGCAAGGCCCGCCCGTCAGGGCGGGCGACGCGGGGGGCTGGCAACAGCGCCCCCCGCAGGGCCGGCTTAGAGCGCGGCGATGCGGGCATCATAACCCGCGCGCAATTGCTCAAAAACGGGGCCGGGCTTGCCCGAACCCACCGGCCGGCCGTCCAGCGAGACGATCGCCAGGACTTCCTTGGTCGCCGAGGACAGCATCAGTTCGTCCGCCTGAGCGACTTCGTCCTGGGTGATGCGGCGCGCTTCGAAGGCGATGCCGGCTTCGGTCGCCAGCTCGCCCATCAGGCCGTAGCGGATGCCTTCCAGGATGAGGTTGTTCTTGGGCGGCGCCAGCAGCTTGCCGCCGGACACGACCCAGATGTTGGTGGACGAACCTTCGGTGAGAAAGCCGTCGCGGAACTGCAGCACTTCGTCGACATGGGCGTCCACAGCCTGCTGCTTGGCCAGCACGTTGCCCAGCAACGACACGGACTTGATCTCGCAGTGCAGCCAGCGTTCGTCGGGAATGCTGATGGCGGACAGGCCTTGCGTGCGGGCCGCGGCCGACGGCGGCGCCCACGCCGACACCATGCCGAAGACGGTCGGCGTGACCGGCTGGGCCGGGAACTGGTGGTCGCGCTTGGCAACGCCGCGCGTAACCTGCAGGTAAACGATGCAGGTTTCCAGGTTGGAGCGCGCCAGCAGCTGTTCGATCAGGTCGATCCAGCCGGCGCGGTCGAACGGCTGGGCGATGCGCAAGGCCGCCAGGCTGCGGTCAAGACGGTCCAGGTGCTCGGCCATGCGGAACGCATTGCCGCGATAGACCGGCACGACTTCGTAGATGCCGTCGCCGAAAATGAAGCCGCGGTCCAGGACAGAGATCTTGGCCTCGTCCACGCGCAGAAACTCGCCATTGAGAAACACCTGGCTTTCGCCCGGTACGCCCGGAATCATGAGCCGCTCCTGAGAATCAAATGGATAGGGACGGGCCACCCGGCCCGCCCCTTGGGATAAAGCTTACACCCGCGGCCGCGCCCGTGGCGCGCCCGCTTACTGGAACCAGCGCTTGACGGTATCGGCCATGCGGCCGAAGAAGCCCGCGCGTTCGACGGCGTCCTGCACCACCAGCGGTTCGGTGCGCAGCACCTTGCCATCCAGCGTGAATTGCAGCGTGCCGACCTGTTGGCCCTTGGCCAGCGGGGCGATCAGCGGGTCCGTGCGCTGCGCCACCGGCTTCAGGTCGCCGGCCTTGCCGCGCGGCACCGCCACCGACACCGGGTTGGGCGGGCCCAGCTTGACGTTGTCGGCCGTGCCTTCCCAGACGCGGGCGTCGATGCCAGGCTGGCTCTTGTCGAAGAGCTTGACCGTGTCGAAGTTCTGGAAGCTCCAGTTCAGGAGCTTCAGGCTTTCTTCGGCGCGCGTGGCTTCACTGTCGGTACCCACCACCACGACCAGGATGCGGCGGTCGCCGCGCACTGCGGTCGACACCAGGCAGTAGCCGGCGGAATCGGTATGGCCGGTCTTCATGCCGTCGACCGACGGGTCGGCCCACAGCAGGCGGTTGCGGTTGGGCTGGGTGATCTTGTTGTAGGTGAAGCTCTTCTGCTTGTAGTAGTGGAAGAACTCGGCGTGGTCGGTGATCAGGTGCGCCGACAGCGTGGCCAGGTCGCGCGTGGACGTCATGTGCTGCGGGTCAGGCAGGCCCGTGGCGTTCATGAAGTGGGTATTGCGCATGCCCAGGCGTTCGGCTTCCTGGTTCATGAGAGAGGCAAAGGCGGACTCGCTGCCGCCAACCGCTTCGGCCAGCGCGACGGACGCGTCGTTGCCCGACTGCACGATCATGCCCTGGTTCAGTTCGTCGACCGTGACCGGCTTGCGCGGCTCGATGAACATGCGCGAGCCGCCGGTACGCCAGGCATGCTCGGACACGGGCACGGTCTGCTCCAGCGTCAGGCGTTTTTCTTCCAGCGCGTTGAACACGACGTAGGCCGTCATGATCTTGGTCAGTGAGGCCGGCTCGACCTTCATGTCCGGGTTGGAGGCCGCCAGAGTCTGGCCGCTGTTCACGTCGACCACGATCCAGGCCTTGGCCGCGATGGTGGGCGCCGGCACCGCCGACACATCGCCCACCGGCACTACCCCCGAGGCCGTCGGCGCGGGTGCCGTGGCGCCGGCGGCCGCGGGTGCCGCGGCGGGCGCCTGCTGAGCCCAGGCCGGCAGCGACGCCGCAAGCATCGCCGACAACACCGCGCCGGCCAACGCGCGACGGGCAAAGACAACGGGGGATTGAGCGGAGTAAGGCAAATTCTTCATCGGCAACGTGGGTCCAGGAAAGACGCCCGCTGGCGCGGGGCAAGTGGCTGACAATTATAGGCAGTCGATAGGACCCATCCGCCCCGGGATGGGTTCCTTGGTCATTTAAAACATGCAACCTGATGCAACTCGCCGCGCGTCGCGGCGCGCGGCTCAGTCCAGCGCAACCTTCAGGCGCGCCTGCACCAATTGGCGCAGCACCAGCAGCTTGCCATGGAAGAAGTGCGACGCGCCGGGGATCACCACCACGGGAATCGAGCGCGGCCGGGCCCAGTCCATGGCTTCGGACAAGGGCACGACTTCGTCCTCTTCGCCATGCACCATCAGCGTATCGTCAGGAACCTGGACCTCATGCGACTGGAAGCGGTTCACCGCCGGCCCCATCAGCATCAGGGCGCTGGGCAGTACGGCTTCGCCCTGCTCCGCCAGCGCGGCATAGGTCTGCGCGGCCACGGCGGTGCCGAAGGAAAAGCCGGCCAGCACCCAGGGCGCGGCAGCCAGTTCCGGATGGCGTTCGCGCATCTGCGCCACCACCGCCAGCATGTCCTGGGTTTCGCCCACGGACTTGTCGAACACGCCTTCCGACAAGCCGACGCCGCGGAAGTTGGGGCGCACCGCCACCAGCCCGTGCTGCACGCAAGCGCGCGACAGCGTGGTCACGACTTTGTTTTCGCGGGCGCCGCCTTGCAGCGGGTGCGGATGCAGCACCAGGGCCCAGCCCCGCGGCGTGCCGTCGGGCCAATCCACCGCGCAATCGATGCGGCCGGCGGCTCCGGTGAAGGCGTGGGTTTCAGTGCTTGCGGGCATAGGGGGTACTCGTGCTGCGTGAAAAAGGGAATGTTAACCGGCGGGGCATCAGCGGGCTGGCCGCGCCGCGGCCTTCGGATTGCTGGCCAGCCACTGCGCCAACTGGTCTGCGGCGTCATCGGTCGCCTGGCGCAAGGCGGCCACGCCGCCGGCGGCGTCCTGTGTCGGTGCCGGGGCCTGGGTTGCGATACGGACCTGACCGGCCACGTCGCGGCCATTGAGCAGCACCGCCTGCAGCAGCACGCGGCCCTCGCTGGCCGAACCGTCGGGCGTGAACACCTGCTCGAACTGCGACAGATAGACCTGCAACTGCGGCGTCTGCCCGCTGGCCCGCTCGGCCAGCACCGGCCCCTGGCGCGACAGGCGTTCGATCAGGCGCTGCCGCACCAGATCGGACGGCGATGACGACCAACGGTAAGTGGCGTAGGCCTTGGGCGCGGCGCTGTCGCCCACCCGCCAGACGATGCCGGTATCGGACAGCGCCGGCACGGCCGAGAACACCAGCGCGATGGGTTCACGCGCCGGCAACTGCGGCGTGGGGCGGGCATCCAGCCCCAGGTCGAAGACGGCGGGCGGCGCGCCGACGCGGCCTACCCCGCAGCCAGCGAGCGCCAAAGTCAGGATCAGAACTGCGCTGCGCATCTTCATTTCGGCTGTCTCCCAAATCCGGCGAACCCGGCCTCGCCGGGCCCGGGCGCAACCGGCGCCGGCCCGAACAACAACGATTGCGGCGAGTTGTCGACGCGCCGCAGGGTAAAGGTGGCGCCGCGCGCGGCTGCGCTGACGTTGGCGGCCATGCTGGCGACGGCAGGCAACGTCTCGCTGTCCAGGCGCGAGGCGGCAAAAGCGATGTCATTCAGGCTGCGCGTGGCCGTGGCCAGCGGGCCGTCGGGCGCGTTCAGGCGCGCCAGCGACTGCCGCGCCTGCTGGGCCAGGTCGGCCACCTCGCGCGCCGCACGGTCGGCCTGGCGCGACGTGCTGCCCAGCGAATCCATCAGCGGACCCAGCTTGGCCAGGGTCGGGCTCAGGTCGCGGGTGGCGTCCTTGAGCGACTGGGTGATGTCGGCGGCGTTCTGCAAACTGGCGGTCAGCGCCTGCACGTTCTGCTGGCTCAGCAACCGACGCAACTGCTCGGTCGCATCTTCCACATTGGAAATCAGGCGGCCGCCGCGTTGCTCGATGCGGTCCAGGAAGCCGGGGCGCAGCGGAATCGCGGCGGGATTGGCGTCGCTGGAGGCCAGCCGCTTGAACGAACTGCCGTCATCGCGCAGCTCCACATTGGCCATGCCGGTCACGCCCTGCACGCCCAGCTCTGCCCAGGTCGATTCGGTGATGGGCGTGTTGGGCGCCACGCCGATGCGGATCCGCACCTGCCCGGGCTTGTCGGGGTTCAGCGCCAGCGACTGCACCTTGCCCACCGGCACGCCCTGGTAACGGACGGTCGATTGGGGGTTCAGGCCGCTGACGGCAGTGGCCGACACGATTTCATAGGTTTGCAGTTTGGTCCGGTCGCGGCCGATCCAGACGGCCACCAGCGCAGCGGCGGCCAGGAGGACCAGCGTGAAGATGCCCGCCATGAGCGCGTGACTACGGTTTTCCATGATGCGTTCCCTTCGGCGCCATGTCCCCAAGCGCGCGCAGACCGCGTTCGCCCAGGAAGAATGTGTGAATGAACGGGTGATCGACCTTCAGTACTTCCGGCACCGTGTCGCATACGATCACCCGCTTGTCCGCCAGCACGGCCACACGGGTGGCCAACGCGAGCAGCGTGTCCAGATCGTGCGTCACCATGACAACGGTAAATCCCAACTGCCGGTGCAGACTGCGCACCAGGTCCACGAATTCGTCCGAACGCAGCGGGTCCAGGCCCGCCGTGGGCTCGTCCAGGAACACCAGTTCCGGGTCGAGCGACAACGCGCGCGCCAACGCCACGCGCTTGACCATGCCGCCGGACAGGTCCGATGGCCGCTTGCCGGCGTCCTGCGCCGTCAGGCCCACCATCGCCAGCCGGCACATCACAACGTCGTGCACCAGGTCTTCGGGCACCGTGCGCAGTTCGCGCAGCGGCAGCGCCACGTTGTCGAACACTGACAGCGCCGAAAACAGCGCACCGGCCTGGAACAGCATGCCCCAGCGGTACGACAGGCGGCGCCGCTCGGCGGTCGTCAGCTCGGACAAGGTATTGCCCAGCACCTGGATCGTGCCTGCGGCCGGCTGGTCCAGTCCGATGATCTGGCGCAGCAGCACCGTCTTGCCCGTGCCCGAGCCGCCCACCAGCACCAGGATCTCGCCGGGAAACACCGTCAGGTCCAGGTTGTCGTGCACGACGTGGTCGCCGAAGGCCGTGCGCAGGCCCCGCACGGTAATGACCGGCGCAACCGTGACATGCTCTTCGGTGAACAGGCGATGTTGTTCGGCGCCGGCCATCAGATACCCACCGAACTGAAAATCACCGCGTACAACGCGTCCAGCAGGATCACGCCGGTGATGGACGTAACGACCGAGGTCGTGGTGCCGCGCCCCAGGCTTTCCGTGTTGGGCTGGATGCGCAAGCCGAAATGGCAGGCGATCAGCGCGATCAGCATGCCGAAGGTCACGCCCTTCAGGATGCCGATCCAGTAATTGGTCAGGGAAATCGCGTCGGGCAAGGATTGCAGGAACCACTGCGCCGACACGCCCAGCTGCACCTGCGCGGCCAGCATGCCGCCCAGAATGGCCATGGCGTCGGTCCAGAGCACCAGCAACGGCATGGTGACCGCCAGCGCCACCACCCGCGGCAGGATCAGCCGCTGGCCGTGCGAAATGCCCATCACCAGCATCGCGTCCAGTTCCTGCGTGACCCGCATGACGCCGATCTGCGCGGTGATGGCCGACCCCGACCGCCCCGCCACCAGAATGGCAGCCAGCACCGGCCCGAGCTCGCGCACGATGGACACGCCCAACAACCTGACAATGAAGCGGTCCGCGCCGATCATCTGCAACTGCTGCGCCGACAGATACGACAGCACCACGCCGATCAGGAACCCCACCAGCGCCGTGATGCCCAGCGCCTGCGCCCCCGTGCGGTAGATCTGAGCCGAGATCTCGCGCCAAGGGCCCCGAGAAGGCCGACGCAGCATGCCGAAGAAATCCAGCACCAGCTGCCCCAGCATCACCAACAGGGCGCGGCCATTCTCGGCCGCCTGCAACACCGCGTCGCCCACGGACCGGACCCAGCCCCACGAGGCCTCGGGGCGCGGCGGCGCCTGGCGCTCGCCCTTGTTCAGCGCCAGGGCATTGAACACGTCCTGCTGCCCGGCCGACCAGCGCACCCGTTCGGGCAGCTTTTCGCCCCAGGCCTGCCAGATCAGCAGGGCGCCGATGGTGTCCAGCCGGCTGATGCAGTGCAGGTCCCAGCGCGCGTCCTCGCTGACGGCCTTGGCCATCGCAGCGCGGCGCCGTTCGACCTCGCCGGGCTCGGCCAGCGCCAGAACGCTCCAGTCGCCCCCCACATGGCACACGCCCGCTTCCTGGCGGAAGGGCGCAGCGGCGGACGCGGATGGGGAAGAATGCGGCATGAAGACAGGATACCGATGCAAAATGTATCGACAATCATATACGCTGAGGCCGAAACGCCGCGAACCCGGCCCGCGCGTGCCCTACAATCGCCGCCATGTCCGCTCAAGTCTGCCCCATCGACCTGCCCGCGCCAGACGACCTGGCCCGGATGCTGGGTTCGCGCCTGCCCGCCTTCCAAGACATTGCCTGGACCGCCAGCACCGGCTCGACCAACGCCGACCTGCTGGCGCGCGCCCGCAGCGGCGCGGCCGCCGGCAAACCCTGGCTGCTGGGCACCCACCTGCAGGCAACGGGCCGTGGCCGTGCCGGCCGCCCCTGGCAGAACCGGGTGGGTGCGGCGCTGATGTTCTCGTGCGCCTTCGACGTGCACCTGCCGGCCGCCCAACTGCCCGCCCTGTCGCCGCTGGCCGGCCTGGCCGCCTGCGAGGCGCTGCGCGCCGTGGCCGGCCCCGACGCCGACGGCCTCTGCATGAAATGGCCCAACGACGTGCAATGGCGCGACGCCAAGCTGGCCGGCGTGCTGGTCGAGACCACCCGCAACCCGGGCGGCCGCGAAACCGGCTATACCGTCGTCATCGGCATGGGCGTGAACCTGGTCGACGCTGACGCCCTGTCGCAGGCGCTGGGCCGCCAGGTGGCCGACTGGACCCAGGTCACCCAACACGCGCCCGGCCACCCCGCCACCGCCGCAGACCTGGTCTGCGCCGCGGCCACCGCCTGGCACGAGGCCGTGCAGATGCTGGAACGCGAGGGCTTTGGCGCCTTCGCGCAACGTTTCGGCCAGGTCGATGCGCTGGCCGGCCGCGCGGTCAATGTGCTCGACAAGGGCGACGTCATCCTCAGCGGCACGGCCTGTGGCGTCGACAGCCAGGGCCGCCTGCTGGTGCAGACGCCCCAGGGCGCCACGCCGATATCGGTCGGCGAAATCTCGATCAGGCAGCAGGCATGATCATCCTCATCGACTCCGGCAACAGCCGCCTGAAAGTGGGTTGGCTGGACCCTTCCAGCCCCGACATGCCGCGCGAGCCCGCCGCCGTCGCCTTCGACGGCCTTGACCTGGACGCGCTGGACCGCTGGCTGACCGCCCTGCCCCAGCAGCCGACGCGCGCGCTGGGCGTGAACGTCGCGGGCGCCGAACGCGGCGCCGCCATTGCGGCCATCCTGCAGCGCCGCGGCTGTGCGGTCACCTGGGCCACCTCACAGGCCACCACCCTGGGGCTGGTCAATCGCTACAAGACACCGCAACAACTGGGCGCGGACCGCTGGGCGTCGTTGCTGGGCGTGCTGTCGCGCCTGCCGGGGGCCCATCCGCCGTTCCTGCTGGCCAGTTTCGGCACCGCCACCACCATCGACACAGTGGGGCCCGATAACGTCTTTGCCGGCGGCCTGATCCTGCCCGGACCCGCCATGATGCGCAATGCGCTGGCCCACGGCACGGCCAACCTGCCGATCGCCGAGGGCCAGGTCGTGGCCTATCCCACCGATACGCACGAAGCCATCGCCTCGGGCATCGCCGCCGCCCAGGCCGGCGCCGTGGTGCGCCAATGGCTGGCCGGCCGCCAGCGTTACGGCCAGACGCCGCAGATCTTCGCGGCCGGCGGCGGCTGGCCGGAAGTGCACCAGGAAATCGAACGCCTGCTGGCGGATGCCGGCGGCGCGTTCGGCGCCGCGCCCGTGCCTGTCTACCTCAACCACCCCGTCCTGGACGGGCTGGCCGCCATGGCGCGCGCCACCCCGGCACCGGACGCCTGACACGAGGCCGCCGCATGCGAGTGCTCTTCATCCTGATCCTGTTGGCGAATCTGTGGGTGCTGGCGCTGGGCCAGGGTTGGCTGGGCACGCGACCGGCGGACGAAGGCCGTGATCCGCGCCGTTTCAGCCAGGAATTGAATCCTGGCGCCGTCACGCTGGTGTCCAGAACCGCCCGTTAAGGCTTCGCGGCGGCTTGCACGCCAAGCTACCGGCCAGGACGCCACGCAGGCGCCTGCGCCGTGCCTTCATCAATCCAGCCAGGGCGCCAATGCGGCCATCGTCCGGACCGTGGCGCCCGAATGGCTGGCAAACCAAGCCTGCGCCGCCTGGCCAGCCGCCTGCCGCCTGGACGGATCGGCCACCAACGCCAAGGCGGCCGCCACTGCCTGTGCCGGATCGGGCTGGCGCTGTGCAGCACCCGCCTCGATGGCATCGCTGGCAGCCTGCTGAAAATTGAACGTATGCGGCCCCACGATGACCGGCACACCTGCCGCGCACGCTTCGATCAGGTTCTGTCCGCCCAGCGGCGCAAAACTGCCGGCCACCACGGCCACGTCCGAGGCCGCATAATAAAAGGCCATCTCGCCCAGCGTATCGCCCAGCAGCACGGTCGTGTCCGCGCCAGGATCCTGTCCGGACGAGCGCCTGACATAAGGCACGCCCGCCTGCTCCAACATCGCTGCAGCCTCGTCGAACCGCTGGGGATGACGGGGAATCAGCAAGAACAAGGGCCCGCCAGCCGTCGCCGACTGGCGCTTGATCGCGTCGATGAACGGCGCGTCCTCGCCTTCGCGAGTACTGGCCAAGGCGACCACGGGCCGGCCCAAGCGGGCGCGCCACGCCCGGCCCTCCTGAACCTGCTGGTCAGGCAAGGCCAGATCGAATTTCAAATTGCCTGACACGCTCGGATTGCGCACGCCAGCCTGGGCCAACCGGTCGGCGTCCTGCGTGGTCTGGGCCAGCACCAGATCCAGCCCCTGCAGCGCTTCGCGCATGACGCTGCCCAGACGACGGGCCTGGCGCAGCGAAGATTCCGAGTAGCGCGCGCTTACCAGCGCCATGGGCAAGCGGGCACGCCGGGCAGCCGCCAACAGATTGGGCCAGATTTCGCGTTCTATCAGCAGACCGCAGCGGGGGGTGTTGGCCGCCAGAAAGCGCCGTGTGGCGCCGGGAAAATCGTAGGGCAGCCAGACCTGGCGAAGCTGTCCGCGTGCGATCGCGTCAGTAAACAGCCGCGCGCCTTCGGCGCGGCCCGTGGCAGTGATGTGGGTCAGCAACACGGGCAGGCCGCGGTCCAGCAGCGCTTGCAGCAGCGGCTGGGCGGCACGCGTCTCGCCCAGGCTCACGGCATGCACCCAGACGGGAGCGGGCGCCGTCGCGTCCGCCACGGCAGCGGAATGATGCGCGGCGTTCCGGCCAAAGCGTTCGGGTGAAAAAATCTGCCATTCGCCGCCTGCCCGCTTGGCCCGGCGGGCCATCCACAGCCAGACCAGGGGCGCCAGCGCCCGCAACGCCAGGGTGTAGACGCCGCGGTTCATGTCAGTGCGCCGCCAGGGCCTGCTCCACCGACGCCATGACAGCCTCGCGCGAAGGCGAAGCGCCGCGATCGCCCAGGCTGGCCGTGTAATTGGAACCGACCAAGGGCGTGCGCACCGGCGTGGACGCGCGATAGATGCCGATCGTGGGGCGGCCCAGGGCCGCCGACAGGTGCGTCAGGCCACTGTCCAACCCCACCATCAGGCGGGATCCCGCCAACAGTCGGGCCACCGAACTCAGGTCCATGCGTGGCATGACTTCGACATCTTCCATGCCGGCCACCAACAACCGGGCACGTTCGGCTTCCTGTTCGTTGCCGGCCAGCAATTTGAGCGAGCACCCCGCGTCCAGAAGGCGGCGGAACACGGCCCGCCAGTCGTCTTCGGGCCAGAGTTTGTCGTCACGGCTGGCCGACGGCATGATCACGGCATAGCCGCGGTCCGCGTCTACATGATGCAGCCGGGGCAGTTCCATGGCATTGAGCCCTTCACTTGGCACGTCGTGCACCGGATCCGCCGCTTGCCCGGCTTGCCGAACAAAGGACTGCAAGCCGAAATCCGGCAAGCCGGCGTGCTGATACCCGAAAGTCAGCCCGGCCAACTTGCGCTGGCGGATGACGGCGGGCTGCCAGAATTCCACGCGGTGACGCACGTCGTAGAACAACGATGCCAAGGGTTCGCGCGCCGACCGCCAATCCAGCCCGTGACGCTTGCCACGCGCCTGGCGCACCAGCCAAGCCGACTTCAGCAACGCCTGCATATCCAGCACGATGTCGTACTGCGCCGAGCGCAGCCTCTCGCGCAGCGCGCGCCGCTCAGCCCGTACCTGAGCGGACCACCAGGCCTTGCGCCAACGACGGTGAGCCACCGTAATGACCTCATTCACCGCCGGATGCCAAGACGGAATCTCGGCGAACGCCTCTTCGACCACCCAGTCGATCTGCGCGTCAGGCACATGCCGGGCAATATCGGTGATTGCCGGCAGCATGTGGACGAGGTCGCCCAGCGAGGAAGTGCGTACGATAAGAATGCGGGTCGGCATCAAAAAGACGGAAATAGACGAAGCAGGAACGGGTAGTTCGCGAATTTACACCACATCGGGCGCGGCGGGACCGGCGGCCGCAGCTGCCGAGGAAGCGCTATTGGAGACCCGACGGATCAGCGCCATGAAAACAGGGGGCAGGACCCAGATCGGAAACGCGTAGCGTGCCTGGACTTCGAAAAATACGCCGTGCAGGACAATCAGGGCAACTGCAGGCAGTAGGGAAACCCCAAGCGCATATAAACCGAACGCTATAGATCGCTCCCGCGCCAATGCCACCGTCGACGCAAGCAAGTAGAGCAGGACTAGGCCCTGCAATATGCCGCCAATCCAGGCAGAAACCCGCGAAACCAGACGCGCCCGCTCCGTATAGGCCTGTTGCGCCGCATCGGATCTGAAGACATGGCTTTGCCGCGCTGCCTCATCGACCAGGGAAACATCCACGCCCATGCTGTCGGCCAGAATGCGATCCTGGCTATAGTTCCGGGAGCCCTGCAGCCATGAGCCAAACCAATCCCGAAAACTAATCAGACGGGAAACCTTGCAAGCATACAGCGCGGGCAGATGCAGCCACCCCACTTCGCGCTGGCGCTCCAGAATATAGGGGATCAACGGCTCGGATCGCCGCTCCAGCCCGAAACGCGCCCGACTTTCCGACCACTGCCCGCAGGTATCCTTGCCGTCGCCGATGTCATGACCGATGGACACCACGGCGCGCACCACACCAGGAGCATATTCGTTCGTGCGCGAATGGCTCAACAAGCCGCGCTCCAGCAGATTTGACGCAAGCAATGCGCAGCACACAAGCAAGGCTCCGAATCCCGCAGCCCGCAGACGGCCTGTCCAGCGATCAGCCGGCAGATCCGGCACGCGGATATCGCATTGGATTGCCATCAGCGCCGCGCCGCAGACAATCATCACCGGCGCATAGATCGGACGTAACGATGCACTCAGTCCCAGTGCCATCACAGCAGCCAAAACCGCCAGCCGCCGTGGGGGCAGCCCACCGGCCCTCAGCAAAAGGCGCATGCCGACGATAAAAGTACCGCACGCCATCAAATCCGTTGCCACCAAGGCCGACGCTGGCGCCGCCACCAAGATTGCCAGCACGGTCACTGCCGCGCCGATCCAGGAAACAAGGCCGATAGACGAGTTGCGCTTGCCACCCGCCGGCAACACAGCGAAGATCGCCAGGATGGCCACGAAGGTATTGAGCGCCGCCGCGCCCCAATAGGGCGCGATGTCCGCCGCTTTGACCGGCGCGAACAGCCAACCCACCACCCCGCCCTTGTGATACAGGTCAGGAGCGCCCGCAACCATCCAGTAGTACAGGAAATCGGACACGGGTTCGGGCCGAAATACCGCGGCGGTCAAGAAAAAGACGGCAACCGTCAATGCAGCCGCTGCTGTTCGACCGACACCCACCTGCGTAAAGCGCATATTCACCCTTTCACAACCAACCCGATAGGCGGCAACGCGGCATCAAGACATGATGCCGACGCAGGCCTGCGGCATAACGGCAATACCGTGAAGCGGCGCAATTTTACGGTATTTCTTGCTATCGTTATGAGCTCGTCACCGTCCGGCGCAGCGCCCTCCCAGCCCTCGCGGCTGCGTCCCGTATAACGCTACTTACCCTGCTGAACCATGAAAATCCTCACCGTATTCGGTACTCGCCCCGAAGCTATCAAAATGGCGCCGCTGGTCCACGCCCTTGCTCGCAATCCGGCGATCGAATCCAAGGTGTGTGTAACCGCCCAGCATCGTGAAATGCTGGACCAAGTGCTGGCGCTGTTCGAGATCAAGCCGGATTTCGACCTGAATATCATGAAACCCGGTCAGGACATGACCGCCGTCACTACCGGCATCCTCTCCGGCATGCAAGACGTGCTGCAGGAGTTTCGGCCTGATTACGTGCTGGTGCATGGCGACACGGCGACGACGTTTGCAGCGACGCTTGCCGCCTATTATCAGAAGATTCCCGTCGGCCACGTGGAAGCAGGCCTGCGCACCGGAGATATTTACTCCCCCTGGCCGGAAGAAGCCAACCGCAAGCTGACCGGCGCATTGGCGCAGCTACATTTCGCACCTACCGACACGTCAAAAGCTAATCTCTTGCGGGAAGGCGTGCCAGAAAACAGCATCATCGTGACCGGCAACACGGTCATTGACGCGTTGCTGGCCGTTACGCACAAGATCGACATCGACGACGCATTGCGCCAGCAACTGCAAGCCGGCTTCCCTTATTTGCAGGCGAATCGGCGCGTGATCCTGATAACAGGGCATCGCCGCGAGAGCTTCGGCGCGGGCTTTGAACGCATCTGCGAAAGCATCGCCGCGGCAGCGACAGAATTCCCGAATGAAGATTTCGTCTATCCCGTACACCTCAATCCCAACGTGCGGGAACCGGTGAAACGGCTGCTCAGCCATCTCAAGAACGTCTATCTCGTGGAGCCGCTCGATTATCTGCCGTTCGTCTATTTGATGACCCGGTCCCACATCATTCTGACGGACTCCGGTGGCATCCAGGAGGAAGCGCCGTCATTGGGCAAGCCAGTGCTGGTGATGCGCGACACGACTGAACGCCCCGAAGCGGTCTCCGCCGGCACGGTGCGCCTCGTGGGCACCGATGTGGCACAGATCACGGGCCAGCTCAGGCTGCTGCTCTCGGACGTCAGCCAATATCAGAAGATGAGCTTCTCGCACAATCCCTACGGCGATGGGAAATCCAGCGAACGCATCGTCGATACGCTGCTCCAGCGCCGCTGACCGTACCCAACTGCAACGGCGAGATCGCTTCAACCGTCCAAATCGATCTCGCCGTCCGCCGAGCTATTTCTCGTAGCCGCTCGGATTCTTTTGTTGCCAGTTCCAGCCGTCCCGGCACATGTCTTCAATAGTGTGCTGGGCTCGCCAGTTGAGCACCAGGTTCGCGGCAGAAACGTCCGCCCAGGCCTCGGCGCTATCGCCGCTGCGGCGAGCGCGTACCTCATAGGGAACCGCGACTCCGTTCGCAGTTTCAAAGGCGTCTATCAACTCCAGCACGGATGTGCCGCGCCCCGTCCCCAGGTTGAACGGATGAAAACCCTGGATATCGTTGTCGCACAACCAGTCGATCGCCTTGACGTGACCTGTGGCCAGATCCGAGACGTGGATGTAATCTCTTACGCCGCTGCCGTCGACGGTCGAGTAGTCCGTACCAAACACCGGCAGCACCGGCAGGCTGCCAATGGCCGTACGCGTGATGTATGGAAAGAGGTTGTTGGGAATGCCTGCCGGGTGGTCCCCGATCCGGCCACTGTGGTGGGCTCCGATCGGATTGAAATAGCGCAACGCGATCGCCGAGAAGTCGCGATCCGCATGGCAGAAATCCTGTAGGATCTGCTCAACCATCGCCTTGGTCTGGCCATAGGGGTTGGACGGCCCGATGGCATGCTGCTCCGTATAGGGCAACGTCGTCTCCGGTCGATAGACCGTGGCCGACGAGCTGAATACGATGCGCTTGACGCCTGCCGTTCTCATGGCTTCGAGCAAGCTGAGCGTACCGGTCACATTGACGTCGTAGTATTTGAGCGGCAGGCTTACCGACTCGCCGACCGCCTTCAATGCGGCCAAGTGCAACACGCAGGAAACCGGTACCTCGTGCGCAGCGCAGTCCGCGAAAAGACGCTTGAGCATCTCCGTGTCGCGGACGTCGCCTTGCACGAAGGGAACCTTGATCCCGGTTATTTCCTCAACGCGGGCCAGTGCCTGCGGGGAACTGTTCGAGAAATCATCGAGCACAAGAATCCTGTGCCCGGCCTCGAGCAGGCACACCAAGGTGTGCACCCCGATATAGCCCGCCCCGCCCGTTACGAATATTGTTGTCTGCATTTCCAGATCCCGCGCCGCAACTCCTGCACCGTGCCGTTCAGGCACTGGCCAGCTTGCGCAAACGGCGCTTCGAAAACTGATAAGCCCTCAAGGGCAAGCCCAGCAGCTTCTCGATTCCACGGTCCACACTGTGCACGCGCGGAACCAGCTCCCAGAACCAGACGATAGGGTAATAGCGGAACATGCGCGCGATCGAGATCTTGGTCTGCACGCGGCGGTTGAACGATTCCTTGATGATGCCGGACTTGATCCAATCACCGTTGAAATGCTTGTCGACCACGCCGAGGATCTCCTGCAGCGCCTTGATACGGCTATAGCCTTGCAAGGTCTGCACCTTGCCGATCCAGGCAGCGCAATGACGGGCTACGTACCACATCAACTGAGTACGATTGTTTTCGAACTCGCCCTTCTTCTTATAGAAGGCCAGCATGTCTTCGAGGACCGGAACGATGTTCAAGATTCGCTTGTCGGTCTGCTTCATCGACTGGGTGGGCCGCGTGATGTCGTAGTTGTAGAGTTCTTTGTCTACGTAATAAATCTTCTTGGCAACCAGGTAGCTCTTGGGCACGAAATTCGCATCCGCGAAAATCACCCCAGCCAGCAGGCGAACATCCGGATCCGCGAAAATCGAACGGTGGTACAAGCGGCCGCAAGGCGTCGCCCAATTCTTGTATAGCTGGTCGCGATCATCACGGTTCAGTTCCCGCTCGCCTTCGAATGGCAACGGTTTGAACGGTGCCGTGCTGCCGGTATAGCAGTACAGCAAATTCCCGATCAACAGGTCGGCGCCCGTTTCACGGGCCTTGTTGTACATGAACTCTAGGGAATCGGAATCCAGAAAGTCATCGCCATCGACAATGGCAATGTATTCACCGGTGGCCCGTTCGATGCCGTAGTTGCAGGCAGCGCCATGCCCTCCATTGGGCTTGATGAAGGACTTGAAGATGTCCGGCCGGCGCGCGACATAGTCGTCGATGATCAGCTGGCTGTCATCGGTGCCGCCATCATTGACGACCAGGACTTCGACGTTGTCCAGAGTCTGCTTCTCGAGCGAGCTCAGGCATCGCTCGATATAGAACTCCAGGTTATAGACTGGAACGACGACGCTGACTTTCGGGTTCATTTCGCTTCATCGCCCTTGAATTCTTGGTCGAACACGTCCAGTGCCCGCTCGATGATGTTGTTCATATCGTAGTAGCGATATTCCGCGAGACGTCCGACCAGCATCAACTGCGCATACTGGCCCGCCAGTTCGGAGTATTTGCCGTAAAGCGCGGCGTTGCTGTCCTTGGGAATGGGATAGTACGGAATGCTCTGCGCGGGGACCAGGCGGTCATAGGCCTGCGGATACTCTTTCATGATGGTGGTCTTCTTGGGCGACCGTGCCATCAGATGCTTGTACTCCGTAATACGCGTGTAGAGCTGCGTATTCGGATAGTTCACCGTTGCACAAGGCTGGTAGAAGTCCACATCGTGCGTTTCCAGATCGAAGCGCAACGAACGATAAGGCAGTTCGCCGAACTTGTAGCCAAAGAGTTCGTCAATGGGGCCGGTGTAGATCACGCCGCCTGCAAAGGGCTGGCCCATGAACAGGATCTTGCCCGTATCCGGCTCGAACGACAGGATGTCTTTCGCCTTGGTGTCGAGTCGCACGTCGATGAGAGGATTGGCCAGCATCCGTTCGAACATCTTGGTGTAGCCTTCCTTCGGCAAGGCCTGATGTTGCTCCTGGAAATAGCGGTCGTCGTACGAAATATGCACCGGCACACGGGCAGTGATGGTCTCGAAATCGAGATTCTCGGGCTTGTCGCCCCACTGCTTGGTGGTGTAGTTCAGATAGACATTCTCGAAGACGAATTCGCCGAACTCACGAATCCGGGCGTCCGAATGCTTGCGCAGCACGGAAACCGGCACTTTCACGTCCATACCGAACTCGGCCACAAGCAATGCCTTCAATTCATCAGCTTTCTCGGGCAGCAGACGCTCGAGCGACGTCAGGTTGAACGGCACAGGCACCAGTTGGTCCTGCACGTCCGCCAGCACCCGGTGCTGATAGGGATGCCAATCCGTGAATTGAGAGATGTACTGCAACACGCGCGGGCTGTTGGTACGGAACAGGTGCGGGCCGTACTTATGGACCAGCACACCGTGCTCATCCTCATAATCGTACATATTGCCCGCAATATGATCCCGCTGCTCGATCAGCAGAATCCTCTTTTTATTCTGCGATGCCAGGCGCTCTGCCAATATCGAACCAGCAAAACCCGCCCCAACAATAATGAAATCGTATGCGTTCATAATATTCTAACCTTTCACGATCGACCTGATTGCGTCTTCCATCTTCGGCGCAATGGTATTAATAGAATAATCAGCGTAGACGCTGAAGTCGGGATTCACCTTCCCGTCGAGATATCGCTTCATGACGTACGCGATGCGATCGACCCGGAGATCGGCGATCAGATTTCGGCTGCGAGACAAGATCTCCGCAGTCGGACCCGCCGCCATCGTTACCGCCGCAATGGGCTTGCCGGCTCCCATATAGTCGGCAAGTTTGCCCGGAAAGAACGGATTGCATTTTATGCCATCCTGTTCTTCATTGAACATCCCGTCAATAAGTAACAAAACGTCAGACTGTTGCATCAACGTTAAGCTGTCCACATAAGAAACTGCGGATTCGAAACGCACATGTTCGCGATAACGCATATTCATGTGGACATGCAGGTCATGCGGGTATGGCGAGGCGCCATAAAACCGCACTTCGAATTTGTTTTTATATTCCGGATATATTTCCAGCAGACGATCAACCGCTTGCAGCACGGGCTCGGCCGTACGTTTTACGTGGTAGAGCGTACCCAGGTGCGAGAACACAAAGCGTCCGCCTTCGTCCCTCGGCTTTCCCTGGTACATCTGCGGATCGAAACAATGAGGGATTACGACCGCCTTGCTGGCATATTGCGCCAGCTCACCCGTGAACATCAGATCCCGCTGGTATTCGTTATTCAGCAGAATCAAGTCTGCATTACGCAAAGTATCCTGTTCGATCTGGGTATCTTCTTTTACCAGAGGATAGCCATGCATGTGCGCAATATACGGATTGCGTGCAAACAGGTCACCGAAGTACGCAATCCAGGGAATGTCCGGGTGATTTTTCCGGATACGCGCCGCCGCTTCGTGACTGATCAGTTCATTCGAATGGGAAATAATGAAATCGAATTTTCGGTCAGATTTTTCAAAAATCTTGACCACTTCGTTGCAGAACTTCTCCCGAGCCGATACCGTACGCGGATTCCTGTGATCCGCGTTGATCTCTACCCGTTCGATATGCGCTGCTCCGGCGTAACGCATGAGCCGATCATCCCTGTTATCGCGCGCGACCTGAGCCACTAAATAATCAATATTAGTGTTCCTGATGCGCTTATAGAAATCGATATCCGCAGACCCGATATAGGGCGCGAAAAACCAGGATACGGCAAAGCCGTTGAGCTTGTTCATAATATCTTCCAGAGCGTGCGTCCGGTTATAAAATCTTCGACAGCCAAAATCAAATATCTACCGCCGAGCGGATCGCCGACGGTTGTTGGGCCTCAATTTCCGGACAATTTCTTGAGGCTCCTCGACACGCGCCTCAAGGGGCCGGTCAAGCGCCAGGAATTGCTATTTTTGATCTTCGCCAATTCGCTTGCCAGCTCGTTGACCTGACGTTGCATTTCGATCGTTTGCTCGATTTTCGCTTGCTGCTGCAACTGTTGCTCCATCAGCGCCTTGATCGTTTCTATCCGATCCGTCAACCGTTCCGCCAATCGTTCGTTCTCGGCAAGCAACGCCTTCAACCTCTGGGGCACCGAGGTTGCGCCAATCGTCTGCGTGTCCGAGCCCAGAAATCCATCGGCCAGCGCCAGCTTGCGGGATTGGGCCCAGCCTTTGTGTGCGTATACGAGAATGACCTGGTCGCCATGCCAGTAGGTCGGCTCCATGGGACGGCAATCAACGGCCGCCGAATGCACCAGCACCCAATCGGGATGCGGAACCAAGGGTATGTTCTCGGCCGTGAACGTGAAGAAGTGTTCGGATATGCGATCCAGCTCGCGGTACGGCAGCGTCAGCACCACACAGTGCTCGGCATGCTGGAACAGATTCACCAATACCTTGAACGGCTCGGTAAAGTGCTCCAGCGTATTCGACGAAAACACCATGTCGAACTTCTCCTGGCGCCCCTGACCCTCAATCCAGTCTTGTGCTTCGAAACGCAGGGCCGGATAGGCTACCCGCGCCTTTGCCACTGCCGATTCGGCAAAATCGATACCTGTCACCCGTTCGCGGATAAAAGCGTTGGCGATGACATCCGTGCCATCACCCTGCGCACACCCCCAGTCGCACACCGACCAGTTTTCGTGATTGGCCGTCGAGCGCAGCCAGGCCGGCATTTGCTCCAACGCCACCCTGGCAAAAAAACGCGACTGCTCTTTGCCCAGGTTGGACTCCCAGTCTTTGTCGAACCGGCCATTCCAGTATTCCTGGCTATTGATATCCGTAGCACTCACGCGGCATCTCCACCAAACGTAATCGCGACATCAGGACGAAAAAGACCCATGAGTTTCTTTGAAGAAATGACTGAAAAGTAGTGCGTTCCCTCGAAATATTCGAAGTAGGACGCGCCCGCGGAATTAGCATCCTCAAGGGCAGCAACGAGGAGGAACTTTCCCGGGGTCAGGTAGTTCACGAAGCTGAACTCGACATGCACAAGGGAATTGTCATGTGACACGCGCAACGGACCATTTTCCTGCGTACTCGCAACCAGCAGGTCCACGCCCTTCTCGTTCTTGATGGAGAAAGCCACGCCGACGCTGCCAAGGTCTACGCCAGCCGGCCGCCGGAACACGATTTTCACGCAAAGGCTCTCGCCCCAATCAAAGATGTCCTTGCGTTGACCAGCAGCAGCATGCACGGCGGCGTGAGTGATCAACCCGGTCTGCGTGCCCCAATGAGATGCCGGCTTTTCATCCAAATGCATGGCTAGCGGCATGCCGGCCATCTCGTCTTCGGACGCGGCCTGCCGCACCTCAGACGCGAGCGCCTGCGCGGGAGGCTCCGAACCGTTTTCATCTTGATAGATGAACTCCGCGTACTTGCTGGTGACGTGAGACACCTCTCCCGCCATGCGCAGGCTGCCCTTGTCGAGCCACACTGCCCGTTGACAAAGCGTTCGTACGGAACCCACGTCATGGCTGACAAACAGCACTGCCGCGCCGGCATTCTGGATGTCCTTGATGCGCCGCATGCACTTGTACTGAAAACGCGCATCGCCCACCGCAAGGGCCTCGTCGACGATCAACAGGTCCGGCGTGGCGTTGATGGCCACTGCGAACGCCAACCGCACATACATGCCGCTGGAATAGACCTTCACAGGCTGGTCGATGAAGCTGCCGATGTCTGCAAACGCGGCGATATCGTCGAAACGTTCGTCCGTTTCTCGCCGCGTCAGACCCAGGATCGAGGCATTCAGGTAGACGTTTTCCCGGCCCGTGAATTCCGGGTTGAAGCCCGCCCCCAACTCCAGCAACGCCGCGATACGGCCATTGGTCACGATTTCCCCCGACGTGGGGGTCAACGTCCCGCAAATCATCTGCAGCAAAGTGGACTTGCCCGAACCGTTACGCCCGATGATACCGACGGTCTCGCCGCGCTGGACATCGAACGAGAGGTCACGCAGCGCCCAGAATTCCCGGTAATACTGGCGCCGACCAAACGAACCCATCTGCAACAAGCGATCACGCGGCTTGTCGTACAGATGAAAACACTTGCTGAGATTGCGAACTGAAATCGCCAGGGAATCAGAGGACATCAGCAAACCCCTTCCTGGTGCGTTGGAACCATGCGTATCCCAGGACCGCGATCAAGCATGCGGCAACGGTGTATAGCGACCAGACCCGCCAATCGATCCCGATGCCCCAGAAGAGGACATTGCGAGCTTGCTCGACCACGGCAGTCAGTGGACTCAAATGGAGAAACGCCCGATAGCGTTCGGGCAGCGAGGTCGCCGAGTAGAAAATGGGCGACATGAACATCAGCACTGTCGTGACGATGCCAATGAATTGCGAAACGTCACGCAAGTACACCCCCAGCGCGGACAGGAACCAACTGACGCCCAGCACCAGTATCACGAGAGGCAGCACGACTACCGGAAACAGCAGAATCGTCGCATGCGGTACGCCGTAAAAGACCAGGTAGAACGCAATCCATACCGCCAGGCTGATAAGCAGGTGAAATAACGCCGAACCCAATGCGACACAAGGCAGAATTTCCAAGGGGAAAACCACCTTTTTCACATAGTTGACGTTGGACAGAATCAGCGAAGGTGACCGGTTGATGCACTCGGCGAAAAAGTTGAACAGCATCAAACCTGCGAACAGCACCAGCGCGAATTCCGTCTTCGATTCAGTCCCGCCTGGCCAGCGTGCCTTGAACACCACGCTGAACACGAACGTGTATACCAGCAGCATGAACACCGGATTGAAAAAAGACCATAGCAGCCCGAAAGCCGAGCCACGATAACGGCCCACGACTTCACGCCGGACCAAATCGCTGATCAGAGTGCGGTACCTGAAAAGGGTCTTGAACAACGAGATAGGCGAGGTAGGATGCCTGTGCGAACTGCTCACGATATTTTAAAATCCATTTTTATATCCGACTATCCAACCGGGACAGATAGCGTTTGCGAAGTGCATTAAAAACATAAAACACAAAATAATAAGCACTACGCAGCAACGAAAGCTTCAAGACATTTCGATATATTTTCCACTGCCACCGCATCGCTTTGCCTTTATTCGATGACAGTGAATTCTTTACGACGCGGTAATACGCCAACGGCGTGCCCGGCAATGCGGCATGAATTTCGCCGGCCATTTTAACCGCACGCAGCCAGAACACATAGTCCTCATGGCCTCCCGACTCGAAGCGCAGTTCAGGCAGTCTGTCCTTGCGGTATATGCCGGTCAGGTGCCCGATGAAATTCGATTTCAGCATGTCGCCGTAGCACAAGGATTTCGGTACTGCCACGGTTGCCAAGGGCCTTCCGTCTTCAGTTATCCGCACATAGCTTCCGTAGCTGATAGTGGCGCCCTTCTCCAGCAGCGCCACTTGGGCGGCAAGCTTCTGCGGCAACCACACATCATCGCTGTCGAGAAACGCTATGTATTTCCCGAGAGCGGCTTCGATTGCTCGATTGCGTGTTTGCGCGACCCCAAGATTTTGTGGATTTTTTATATATCGAATCCGTTCATCTTGATAATCCAGCACGTACTTTCCAGTATCATCACTGGAACAATCATCCACTACGAGCAACTCCCAATCCTTGAAAGTCTGCCCAAGGACGGAATCGATCGCGATTTTTATATAACGCTGTGCATTATAAGCAGGCATCACGATGGACACCGAGGGAGTCGCGGACGAGTGCGTCATCCATTACTCTCCAGTAGTTTTTTCACGCGCCTGACATACTCACCCCTATAAAACTTGTTGTAATAGGAAGAGTATCTTTGCCGCCATAGCAGATGTGCTTGCGCAGCAGTCTGCCGGACATCGCCCGGCTTCAGTTCATCCAGCCAGACGGCGATTGCAGCCGCGCCCTCGGCAATCGCCCACCCGCTTCCCAGCTTGCCAACCTTCGAGCCCGGCGGGGTACCGATGGTGGTGAGCATACCGCGCCCCAACATCAGATGTTCATAGTATTTGTTAGGCGAGGCGTACAAGTGATTCGGGACTGTCAGGTAGTACATTCCAACCAGGACGTCCATACCACCCATCAGCGTGAGGCCTTCGGTGCTGGACATGGCGCCGTGGAAGTGGACATTGGAAAATTCGGCGGCAGCAGCGACAAAAGTGCCTTCCAAGCCCCCATACCCCGCCACATGCAGCTCCACGTCGCGCCGGCCGCCGCACACGCGAAGCAGGTCTTCCAAGCCTCGGTTGCGCGGTTCGAGCACGCCGAAGTACCCAATCTTCCAGGGCGGCCCCACCTCTCGCAGCGGTTGCTCGCAATCGGACCCGCCTGGCACGTTCTCCAGCACCAGTACGTTAGGCAACCCCTCGGCCAGAGCGTGCTGTACATAGCGCTCCTCACTGACGATCAACGTCAGGTCGGCGGTTTCTGCAATACGCGTTTCCAGCGCATCCAGCAACCGGCCGGCCACGCCTGACAGATTGCGTACCGCTGAATATTTGTCGTAGATATCGAAGACCAGGTGCTTGCGAGCGACCGCGCAAAACAGCCAGGCAGCGAACGCGGAATCAAGGTCAATGGCGTGAACGATCCGTACCTCGCGCCGCGAGCGCCACAATTGCAGGAAGACAAAGACGTTCCAACGCAGCAAGGCCGCGGCATTGCGCCAGCCTCCACCGAGTTTGGCCCTGAGCGAAAACAGCGTCTGCCCCTGCCCCCCGGCTCGCGCAGAGCCGTCCTTGTTCCAGCCGATGAAATGCCAGGGCAAACCCGCATCCGCCAGTGCAGCGAAATACTTGCCCAACCTTGCATCGAAATCGGCTACGTACGATCGCACGAAGAAAATCATTTCTCCTTGATTCCCCGGCGTACGATCTTTGCCCGCTTCTTGATGACCATCCACTTGGGCATGCGGAACAGCACCAACCTGCGGTACAGGATGATGTAGGTGGTCGAAAATGCCGCGACAAAAAACATCAGCAGATATTCGTTCTGCCAGAACAGCACGGCAGGAATGACGGCGAACGAGGTCAATAACCACAGATATGGCGAAGTCATCGCATTGCGTTGGATTTTATGGCGCACGTCGCTGGAACCGACTGCCCAACGCACCAGACGCTTGTAGATGAGCATATGCAGGTGTACACCGTCCGGCATGCCAGGGGATTGACCGCGCAGGAATCTCTTCCGATATATCGAGAACAGCGTCTCGAATACCGGGTAGATGCACAACAACAGCGGGAACCATGCGGATACGTTCGGATGCCGCGCCAGCATCAGCACTGAAATAGCGCCAATCATGAAGCCAATGAAATACGCGCCGCCATCACCCAGGAAAATGAGCCCGCGCGGGTAATTCCAAACCAGGAATCCCACGATCGCGCCGATCATGCCCACCGCAGCAATCAGAAGCAAGCGGTCGCCAAGATAATATGAGACGTACGCGAATCCGGCGAAAATCATTGCACTGATCACTGCCGCCAAGCCGTTATACCCATCAATGATATTGATCGCATTTGCTGCCCCGGCAATTGCAATCATGGTGCAGACTAGGGAGATCGCGCCAAACTGTAGCAACCAGTCGACCCCGATAATATCCAGCCTAGTCAGGGTGGCACCGCAGAAATAAAACGCCGCGGCGCCGGAAATCATGGCAAGGCCCAATCGGACCAATACTCGAACCCGCTTGGTCACGTCTTCGGCCAGCCCTCCCAGGAAAGCCGGCATCGCAACCGCCAACAAGGTAGCCAGTTCCCCGCCTTGCCCGGGCTCGCGCAATGCGGCCACCACCCCAATACCGAACATGGCAACTACAATGGATACACCGCCGACCCGGGGTACCGGGCGGACATGATATTTTTGAACGCTGGTTATATCGTGGTCGGCCGTATACTTGCCATGCAACGAATTGAACCGGACGAGCAGTAGCGTGATGGCAAGCGATATAAGGAACGCGACTAAAACATAAAGCATGGGATACACCAGCAGTAAAGTGGCGCGATTTTATGCGTAAACCCTCCCCGGCTGCGGCGTGGTGCATGACCGCATTCAGGCCAGGGGCTGCTTACATCGATACAAGCCACAAGACAATGAGCAACGAACTTGAACGCGGCCTGTCGGCCAGCCAAGGCTGATTGCCTTGCATCGCTTTCCTGTTCAACCGGCTATAGTAGCTTAAGGGCCGCGCCACGCCGCACCCCTTTCGCCCTGGAACTGACGCCTTGTTCCCCGACCGTTGCAGCCGCGCCGCATAGTGTGCCCGCGCCATGCCAGACGCGACAATGTCGCCCGCCGAACGGCTCGCTCCCCCCCAATTTTCAGCAAATAGCAAAACCGCGCTTCTTGTTGCGTATTGCAAAAAATAATCAATATCAATAACGCATGGTGGCCTTCTACGCGTAGTTAATGGCTTGCACGGGTGCGACAGCGCAGCGATACGGACTAGCCAAATATTGCGATCGGAGCAAGAATGGGCCATAACGCTTCCAAAAAGGAGACAGCCATGCGCATTGCAGATGCCCAGTGGATTCCTTCAACCCAGCACCAGACGTGGGATGCGTTGACCGATCCCTCCGTGCTGCAGCGGTGCATCCCCGGCTGCGTCGAAGTGGTCCAGCGCAGCCCCACCGAATATGGGGTCACGCTGCGAGCCAAGATCGCAGGCCTGGACACCGACTACGAAGGTGAGATCCTGCTCTCGGATGTGGATTCCCCCAACAGTTGCACCCTGGTGTTCGAAGGCAAGGGTCGCGCCGCATGCCTGGCCATCGGTACCGCCCAGGTCAATCTGTCGACGAAAGACCAGGGTACGAGGGTCGCCTACACCGTGGCCGGCATGACTGGCGGCAAGTTGGCGGAGTGCGGCGAAGGCCTGATCCTCAAGGCCGGTGAAAAGATCATCGCGAAGTTCTTCACCGCGTTTATCGACTACATGGCTGGCCAACCCCGCTTGGCCCCGCCGCCGCCGCCGCCCGAACCCGAACCTCGCGGCCTGTCCAATTCGCGCTGGTCCTGGGCGCTGGTCGTGCTGGTGGTTGCCGTATTCTGGAGCTATCACGCGTTCTATAAGTAGAACCCCGTAGGGCCGGTGATATCCTTGGCGGCATGACCGCGCCACCACCACCGCCACCCGCCACGGAACCCGCCCACTCCCGCCACGACCTTCTGATGGGCATGGCCGGAGTGGCTGCCACCGTCGTGCTGGCGGCCTTCGATTCCACCATCATCAGCACCACGCTGCCGCGCGTGGCCGAGGCCCTGGACGGCATGGCGCTTTATGCCTGGGTCGGTACGGGCTACCTGCTGGCGACGGCGGCATCCATCATGATCTTCGGCCGCCTGGGCGACCTGTTCGGCCGCAAGCCGTTGATGCTTGTGTCGGTGCTGATCATCGCACTCGGCTCCATCGCCTGTGGCTTGTCGCAGACCATGGGCCAGTTGATTCTTTTTCGAACACTGCAAGGCATTGGCGGCGGCATGATGATCGCCACCGCCTTCGCGGCTCCGGCCGATCTGTTCCCGGATGCCAAGCAGCGCGTGAAATGGATGGCGCTGGTCTCCGCCGCTTTCGCCATGGCCAGCGGTATCGGCCCTGTACTGGGCGGCGCAGCCACTCAAGCGCTGGGCTGGCGGGCCGCCTTCTTCATTTCACCCATCGCCGCCGCAGTCGCCCTGTTCCTTCTGGCCAAGTACTTTCCTCGCATCAAACCGGTACACACCGGCGAACGCCGCATCGACTGGATCGGCGCCGTATTGCTGGTGTTGGCCGTAGGGGCGCCATTGGCAGCGTTGGAATTAGGCTTCGCCAAAGGCGAACATGCACACCCGATGATGGGCTTGGCCTTGGCCGTCGTCGGTATCGCCGCCATCTTCCTGCTCATTCCGATAGAACGCCGCGTCGCGTCACCGATATTCCCGCTGCGCGTGCTGGCTGGCCGCGAACCGCAGTTGCTGAACCTGGCGGCAATGACGGTAGGCGCCGTCATGTTCGTGCTGATCTTCTACAGCCCGTTGTTGCTGCAGCAGGTACTGGGCTACACGCCCAGCGAAGCCGGCTTGCTGCTGACGCCGCTGGTCGCGGCCATCTCGGTAGGCAGCATCATCAACGGTCGACTGTTTCCCCGTCAGGCAGAGCCCCAGCGCCTGATGGTGTTTGGCGCCGGCCTGCTGGCTGCAGGTACCCTCATGGTCCTGCTGATTTCTCCTGGGACCTCGGCCTGGTGGATTCTTGCGGCGTTTTTCGTCAATGGTTGCGCACTTGGCTTTCTACTGCCCAATCTGACGCTGTTCATGCAAATGTTGAGTGAACGGCGCGACGTCGGCGTCGCTTCCGCCTTGGTGCAGACTACCCGTGCCATCGGCAGCGCGCTAGGCACCGCCGTGGTGGGCATCCTGATTTCGCACGGCACGATACTAAACGGAGTGCGCACCGGGCTTGTCCTGTGTATCGTCCTGTGCCTGACCTGTGCCGTACTCGCGCATCGGGTCAAGATGAAGAATCTGGCGACCAGCCGGAACCAAGCCTGACTCAGGACTCACCATGCGCCGTCGTGATTTGCTGGACCTTTTGCTCCTGGCCGCCGTCTGGGGCGGCTCCTTTCTGTTCATGCGGCTGGCCGTGGGCGAATTCGGTCCGGTAGCGCTGATCGAACTGCGCGTTGGCTTGGCGGCCTTGTTCCTGCTTCCAGCCGCGTTGTGGCGCGGCAAACTGCCCATCATCGCCCGACATTGGAAAGCCATCCTGGTAGTCGGCACGTTGAATGCCGCGTTGCCATTTCTGTTGTATGCCTATGCCGCCCAGTCGCTGGGCGCTGGATTCCTGTCGGTCGCCAATGCGGTGACGCCGGTCTGGGGCGCCGTGGTTGGCTGGCTCTGGCTGAAGGACCGGCTGCCCTGGTCGCGTTCATTGGGTCTGACGATCGGCCTGTTGGGTATCGTGGTCTTGGTCTGGGACAAACTCAATTTCCAGGCCGGAGGAACCGGCCCCGCTGTATTGGCAGCGGTTTCCGCACCCGTGTTCTATGGCATCGCCGCCAACTGGACCAAGCGTTTTCTGACCGGCGTGGACGCCTTATCCAACGCCACCGGCAGCATGCTCGCCGCCACGTTGGTGCTGCTGCCGTTGGCGCTGGCCACATGGCCGGAAGCGCCGGTGTCGGCCCGGGCCTGGGGCGCGACGATCCTGCTGGCTGTCGTCTGCACCGGCGCTGCCTACATCGTCTTCTTCCGCCTGATTGCCAATGTGGGCCCGACAGGCGCCGTGAGCGTTACGTTCCTGGTGCCCGTCTTCGGCGTCGTATGGGGCGCCTGGTTCCTGGATGAAGCCATTACCGTATCGATTCTGACCGGCGCGGGCATTATCCTGGTAGGCACCGCCCTGGCCTTGGGCCTGGTTGGCGGCAAGCGCCGCGCAAGCGCCGCCTAACCGATTCGAACCTTGGGCGCCTGGCTCAGCGGCAACCCGCGTTGATCCGCCGCCGACAATAACGGTATGCCGGCAAGCGGCCAAGCCACCGCCAGTTCGGGATCATCCCACCGCACGCACTGCTGAGACCCGGCCTGGTAATAGGCCGTGGTCTTGTACGACACGACGGCCCGCTCGGACATCACCAGGAAGCCATGGGCGAACCCTTCCGGTATCCAAAGCTGCAGATGGTTGTCACTGGAAAGCCGCTGCGCGGCCCACTGGCCGAACGTGGGCGAATCCTGGCGCATATCCACGGCGACGTCGTAGATCTCGCCTTCGGTCACGTGCAGCAATTTTCCCTGGGGCTCCAAAGTCTGGTAGTGCAGGCCACGGAGCACGTGGCGATGGGACTCGGACTGGTTATCCTGCACAAAACGCAGCTCGCGCCCTACCGCGGCATCCAGCACCGATTGCCGATAGGTTTCGAGAAAGCAGCCGCGTGCGTCCCGGTGCACCTCGGGTTGGATCAGCAGGACATCGGGCAAGGACTGGGGCGTGATGATCATCAGAAGGGCAAACGCTTGAGCAGGCTCATCAAATAATCACCGTAGCCGCTTTTCTGCAGCGGCCCCGCCAGGGCCTCAAGTTGCCCGGCGGTAATCCATTGCTTGCGGTATGCGATTTCTTCGGGACAGGCGACTTTCAGACCCTGCCGGCGTTCGAGCGTGGCGATGAACTGGCTGGCCTCGAGCAAGCTGTCATGGGTACCGGTGTCAAGCCAGGCATGGCCACGGCCCATGATCTCGACGTTCAGGCGCCCCTGTTCCAGATAGGCCTGATTCAAATCGGTGATTTCGAGTTCGTTGCGAGCCGACGGACGGATTGTCCGCGCCAATTCCACCACCTGGTTGTCATAGAAATAGAGGCCGGTGACCGCGTAGCTGGACTGCGGCATCGCGGGCTTCTCTTCAATCCGCAGCGCTCGGCCGCCCGCATCGAACTCGACCACGCCATAACGCTGGGGATCCTGCACGTGGTAGGCGAACACAGTAGCGCCACTCTGTCTCGCGTCAGCCTGCACCAGCAGTTGCGGCAAATCGTGGCCATAGAAAAGGTTATCGCCAAGGATCAACGCACAGGGCGCCTCGCCGATGAAGTCCGAGCCGATCAGGAAGGCCTGTGCCAAGCCGTCTGGCGATGGCTGCACGGCATATTGCAGATTCAGGCCCCAGCGCTTGCCATCGCCCAGCAGCTGGGCGAAGCGCGGCGCGTCTTCGGGGGTGGCTATCACCAGGATGTCGCGTATGTCCGCCAGCATCAATGTGCTGAGCGGGTAGTAGATCATCGGCTTGTCATAGACCGGCATCAACTGCTTGCTGACAGCCAGCGTGGCCGGATGCAAACGCGTGCCGGATCCACCGGCCAGAATGATGCCCTTGCGCGGAATAGGTGACGTCATGGCAAGGACGCCCTTTGGCGGTAGGCGCCCGACACGATATCCATCACCCATTGCGGGTTGTCCAGATACCAGCCCAAGGTCTTCTCCAGGCCAGACTGGAACGTCAGCGTCGGCCGCCACCCCAGTTCATGCTGGATATGGCTCGTATCAATGGCGTAACGGCGGTCGTGCCCCGGCCGATCCGCCACCATCGTGATCTGTGTCTTGTACGAGGCCCCGTCCGCCCGGGGCCTAAGCTGGTCAAGCTGCCTGCATACGGCCAGGACCACCTCGAGATTGGTGCACTCGCTGTCGCCGCCCAGGTTATAAGTCTCGCCGGCCCGACCGCGCTCAAGCACGCGGCGCAGGCCGCTGCAATGATCGGCCACGTACAGCCAGTCACGCACATGCAGACCATCGCCATAGACAGGTATTGGCCTGCCAGCCAGCGCGTTATGGATTGCCACCGGAATCAGCTTCTCGGGAAACTGCCGCGGCCCGAAATTATTGGAGCAATGCGTCGTCAGCACCGGCAAGCCATGCGTCATGCCGCAAGCCCGCACCAGATGGTCGCTGGCGGCCTTGCTGGCGGAATACGGATTATTGGGCTGAAAGGCGCTGGTTTCGGTGAAGGCCGGCGCATCCGGCGCCAACGAACCGTAAACCTCGTCGGTCGATACATGCAGGAAGCGAAAGTCGTCGCGGGCCTGGCCCGCCAAGCCTGCCCAGTAGGTGCGGGCCGCTTCGAGCAGGCCGAACGTGCCACAGATATTGCTCTGGATGAAATTGCCAGCGCCGGCGATGGAACGGTCGACATGGGATTCCGCGGCGAAGTGCAGAATTGCCCGCGGCTGGTGCGCCTGCAACAGCGCCGCCACCAGAGCCGTATCGGCGACGTCGCCCACCACCAGCTGATGGCGCGCATCGCCTTTCAGGGTCGCCAGATTGGCGGGGTTACCGGCATAGGTCAGCTTGTCCAGATTGACCACGGGTTCATCGCTCTGTGCCAGCCAATCCAGCACAAAGTTGGAACCGATGAATCCGGCGCCGCCGGTGACGAGAATGCTCATTGCGTAATGCCCGAAAGAAGGCCCGGCCTTCCAGCCTTGCAGTTTACCGCCGTGGCCGCGGTTCAGTACTTGTCCGACGTGCCCGTCAACGCCACGCCGATCCGCAGCAAGGTATAGGATGCCGCATCCACCCAGCGCCGTATCCAGCCGCGACGCTGGTATTCCAGCGGCCGGATGAAACGTCCGCCTTGCTGGATGGCCGCCTCCAGCCGCTCTTGCAGGTCCCACGAGAATGGTTGGTCGTCCACCACCACATTGGCCTCGCGCGCCAGCAGCAGGCTGAAAGGGTCCAGGTTGGACGAGCCGACGGTGGACACGTTGTCGATGACGGCCACCTTGGCATGCAGGTAGCTGGGCATGTATTCGTAGATCTCGATGCCATCGCGCAGCAGTTGGTCGTACAGCGAACGCGTGGCGTGGTACTGCATGCGGTATTCGACCTTGCCTTGCAGCAACAGGCGCACGCGCACGCCGCGCGCAGCGGCCTTGGCCAGGGCACGGCGAAACTGGCGGCCCGGGAAGAAATAGGCGTTGGCGATGAGGATGTCGCGGCGCGCCTGCGTGATGCCGTACAGATAGGCGCGCTCGAAGGTCTGGCGAAAACGCAGGTTGTCGCGCAGCACCAGCGCCGCGCGCAGCTCGCCGCAGGCCGCCACCGGCGCATGGCTGGGCTTGGTCAGCCGCATGCGGCTCCAGTCGCGTGGATGGCGCCGCAGGCGGGCCCAGTTAAGCCGCACCCACAGCAGGTCCTGCGCGTAGGCGGCGTCAGTGACCACCGGCCCCTGCACCTGTACCGCGAAATCGAAGCGTGGCGCTGAAATGCCGTCGGTCGGGTCCAGGTCGTCGTAGTCGTCGATGATGTTGATCCCGCCGATGAAGGCGATGTTGCCATCGACGACGGTGACCTTGCGATGCAAGCGCCGCAAGCGGCTGCGCGACGGGATGAACTTGGCGAACCAGCGCGGTTCGGGGCGGAAGATGCGGCATTGCGCACCCGCGCCGGTCAGGCGTTCACGCACGGCGTCGACGGTGTCGGCGCTGCCAAAGCCGTCCAGCACCACCCGCACCTTCACGCCGCGCGCGGCCGCGGCCATCAGGCAGTCCAGCACCTTCAGGCCGGTGCGGTCCAGCATGAAAATGTAGGTTTCCAGGTGCACGCTGACCTGGGCCTCGTCGATCGCCTTGCACAGCGCGGGAAAAAAATCGGTCCCGTTCTGCAACAAGCGGATCTGGTTGCCGTCGGTCCACTCCAACTTGACCTGCTCGGCCTTCACGGAAGTTCCAGCTCGGCCAGCAAGGGGGAATGATCGGACAGCCGCGCCCATTCGCGGCCGCGCAGCACGCGCGCGCTGCGCACGGCAAAGCCGCGCTGATAGATGCGATCCAGGCGGAACCACGGAAAGACGGCCGGAAACGTGCGCGGCGGCGGCAACAGCAGCCGCGAGCTGCCGTCCATGCCCAGCTGGTTGGTGCGTTCCATGACGGACACGCCGCCGTTGGGCAGGCCGCGCAAGGCATTGCTCAGGCGTTTGACCGAGTCGCGCAGGCGCGGCAATTCGCCGCCATGGCTGCGCGGCGCGTGCGAGAACACTTCGTACAGCCCCAGCTGCTGCACGAACAGCGGCGCGAGCCGGTCGCCCCAATCGTTGAAATCACCCGCGATCAGGATGGGCTCGCCGTCCGGCACCATGCGCCGGATGCGCTCGGTCAGCGCCAGGATCTGGCGGCTGCGGCTGCCGGCAAACAGGCCCAGGTGCACCACGAAGCAATGCACGGCACGGCCATCCAGTTCAATGCGCGCATGCAAAAGGCCGCGCTGCTCCAGCCGGTGGTCGGAGATGTCCTGGTTTTCGTGGTCAAGAATGGGAAAACGCGACAACAGCGCATTGCCATGATCGGTTTCGTGGCGAACGGCATTGCGGCCATAGGCCACGTCCAGTTTCAGGGCGGCGGCCAAGGACTCGTGCTGGGCGTCCAGCAACGATTTCTGTTCGTTGCGACCCTGGACCTCCTGCAGGAAGACCAGGTCGGGACGCAGGCCATACAGGCCCAGGCGCAATTCATTCAGGGAATCGCGCCGGCCCAGCGCCGAACGGCCCTTGTGGATGTTGTAGCTGACGACACGGATGAGCGACATAAAAGCGATGGCGCCTTTGAAAGCAGAGGAACCACAAGCCAAGCCCTGAAGCAGCCCGGCAAGCACCGCCACAAAGCGGCGTTTGCCAGATTACTCCAATTCCGCACCCACAAGCCGCAACAAAAAGCTGCTCACCACCAGCCCAGTCGCCGCAAGCCAGGGGCCACAAGAACGCAGCACGACGCAAGCAATCGCCGCCCCACAAGCCAGGCCGCCGAGGATCCGGCTCCGCCGGTCCCGTGAGGCGCCCCCCTGGGGGGGAGGCGCCTCCGGCGCCTCGGGGGGGGGATTACTTCTGTTCGACGTTGCGCAGACGGATGTGCAGTTCGCGCAGCTGCTTCTCGTCGACTTCCGAAGGCGCTTGCGTCAGCAGGTCTTGCGCACGCTGCGTCTTCGGGAAGGCGATCACGTCGCGAATCGATTCGGCGCCGGTCATCATCGTGACGATGCGGTCCAGGCCGAAGGCGATGCCGCCGTGCGGAGGCGCGCCGTATTGCAGCGCGTCCAGCAGGTAGCCGAACTTTTCGCGAGCTTCCTCGGCGCCGATCTTGAGCGCGCGGAACACCTTGCTCTGCACTTCTTCGCGGTGGATACGCACCGAGCCGCCGCCGATTTCCCAGCCGTTCAGGACCATGTCGTAGGCCTTGGCGAACGCCTTGCTGGGATCGGTTTCCAGGAAGTCTTCGTGACCATCCTTGGGGCTGGTGAACGGGTGGTGGGCAGCGGTATAGCGGCCGTCTTCCTCGTCGTATTCGAACATCGGGAAATCAACCACCCACAGCGGCTGCCAGCCGGCCGTGAACAGGCCCGACTTCTTGCCGAATTCGCTGTGGCCGATCTTCACGCGCAGCGCGCCGATGGCGTCGTTGACGACCTTTTCGCGGTCGGCGCCAAAGAAGATGATGTCGCCGTCTTGCGCGCCGGTGCGCTTGACCAGTTCGGCCAGGGCAGCGTCGTGCAGGTTCTTGACGATGGGCGATTGCAGGCCGTCGCGGCCCTTGGCCACTTCGTTGACCTTGATGTAGGCCAGGCCCTTGGCGCCGTAGATGCCGACGAACTGGGTGTAGGCGTCGATCTCGCTACGCGACATTTCGGCGCCACCGGGCACGCGCAGGGCGACCACGCGGCTGCCGGGCGCCGTGGCGGCGGCGGCGAACACCTTGAAGTCGACGTCGCGCATGACATCAGTGATGTCGGTGAACTCGAGCTGCACGCGCAGGTCCGGCTTGTCGGAGCCGTAGCGGCGCATGGCTTCGGTCCACGTCATGATCGGGAACGGCTGGGCCAGGTCGACGCCCTGCACCACCTTGAAGACGTGGCGGATCAGGTTTTCGAAGATCTCGCGGATCTCGAATTCGTTCAGGAACGACGTTTCGCAGTCGATCTGGGTGAATTCGGGCTGGCGATCGGCGCGCAGGTCTTCATCGCGGAAACACTTGGTGATCTGGTAGTAGCGGTCAAAGCCCGACACCATCAGCATCTGCTTGAACAGCTGGGGCGATTGCGGCAGCGCGAAGAAGTGGCCGGCGTTCACACGCGAGGGCACCAGGTAGTCGCGCGCGCCTTCGGGCGTGCTCTTGGCCAGCATCGGGGTTTCGATGTCGATGAAGCCCAGCTGGTCCAGGAACTTGCGCGTTTCGATCGACACGCGGTAGCGCAGCATCAGGTTGCGCTGCATCTGCGGGCGGCGCAGGTCCAGCACGCGGTGCGTCAGGCGGGTGGTTTCCGACAGGTTGTCGTCGTCCAGCTGGAACGGCGGGGTGACCGACGCGTTCAGGATCTCGACTTCCTTGCACAGCACTTCGATTTCGCCCGAGGCCAGCTCGGCGTTGGCCGTGCCGGCCGGACGCTCGCGCACCAGGCCGGTGACGCGGACGCAGAATTCGTTGCGCAGGCGCTCGGCGGTGGCGAAGGCGGCGTTATCCGGATCGAACACGATCTGCGCCAGGCCCGCGCGGTCGCGCAAGTCGATGAAGATGACCCCGCCGTGGTCGCGGCGGCGGTTCACCCAGCCATACAGGGTGACGGTCTGGCCGAGATGGTCGCGGCAAACCTGGCCGGTGTAGCAGGTACGCATCGGGATAACTCCGTTGTGTGCTTGGTTGTAGCGTAAGGGTTACGAATCGGCGCCTGGCGCGTTCTGCGCACCGGGTGCCGGAGAGAGCGGCGCCGGCCGGACGCCCGGCGCAACCGCCGGGCCCGGGGCGACGACGCCCATGGAAACGATGTACTTCAAGGCCGCGTCCACGCTCATCTGCAGGTCCACCGTGTCGGCACGGGGCACCATCAGGAAAAAGCCGGACGTGGGATTCGGCGTGGTCGGCACGTACACGCTGATGTGGTCGCCAGGAAGCTGGTCGGCCACTTCACCGCTGGGCGTGCCGGTCACGAATGCGATGGTCCAGCTGCCCACGCGCGGGTACTGCACCAGCACCGCGCGGCGGAACGCCTGGCCATTGGGGGCAAGCACGGTATCGCTGACCTGCTTGACCGAGTTGTAGATCGAACGCACCAGGGGAATGCGGCCCAGCAGGTTTTCCCACTGGTCCACCATGGTGCGGCCGATCAGGTTGGCCGCGAAAATGCCCGTCAACAGCACCACCACGATGACCAGGACGAAGCGGAAGCCGGGAATGTCGACGCCGAACAGCGATTCGGACGACAGAAAGCCAGGCACGAACCCTTCGAGGGTCGCGACCAGCAGCCCCAGCACCCACACCGTGATGACCAGGGGAACCCAGATCAACAGGCCGGTGATGAAGTACTTTTTGATGACGCGCATTCGCATCGCGCGCGGTCTCAGGAAGCGGAAGCCGAGCCGGCGGCAGGCGCGGGGGCAGCCGCCGGTGCCGGCGTGCTGGCGGCGGGCGCCGGACTGGCGCCCGGGGCGGCATTGTCGGATGACGCCGCCGGCGCTGCAGCGCCGGTGGCCTGGTTGCCGCCGCTACCGTTACGAAAATCGGTGACGTACCAGCCGGACCCCTTGAGCTGGAATCCAGCCGCGGTCACCTGCTTGGAAAACGTACTTTGGCCGCATTCGGGGCAAACCGAAAGCGGCGCGTCGGAAATCTTCTGCAAGACGTCTTTGGCATGGCCGCAGGCGCTGCACTTATAAGCGTAGATGGGCATCGAGGGCTCCCAGGCGCGGGCCCGGCGGTTCAATAACCGTCGGCCGGACGGTGCGGAACCAGGTTCGCCGGCGAGCCCTTCAGGGAAGGACACGGGGCCGGAACTGGCGCCGGACCGGACAACGGGCGGGCAAGGCCGGAAAAATACGGGAAAGTCTTGAATTTTAGCGGTTTTTCATGAAGGGCCGGCGGCAACCTCGCGACGGGGCCCCTCGGGCCGTCGCCGGGCCGTCGCCCCCGCCCCGTCAGACGGGCAGCAGGAACATCAGGGCAGCCACCAGCGTGGGCCCCAGGGCGGACAAAAACAGCCGCCCGGACGAGATGCTGCCGTCGGGGAAATGGTTCTTGAGAATGGCAAACCCTGCCGGGTTGGGCGCGTTGGCAATGACGGTCAGGCCGCCCCCTGTCACCGCCCCCGCCACCAGCATGTAGCGCCAGGCCTCGCCCGTGCCTTCCACCAATGAACCCAGGTAAGTCAGCGCGGCGTTGTCGGTCACCGCCGTCAGGGCCGTGGCGCCCCAGAACAGCACGAAAGGCTCCAACCCGCCCAGAAGGTCCTGCAGCCACCATTTCTGCAGGCCGCCCAGCACCACCAGCCCGGCCAGGAAGAAACCCACCATCAGGCCTTCCTTGATCAACAGGCGGTTCTGGTGGCGCTTGTAGGCTTCGGCAAAGCCGATGAACATCATCAACAGGCCCAGGAAAATGGCGGGATGGTGCGCGGTCAGCACAACCGCCACCAGGAACACCAGGTGGATCAGCATCACCAGGGCCGGCACGGGCGCACGCTTGTCGTGGCCTTCGGCCCCATCCACGCCGGCACCGGTGCCCACCGATCGTTCCAGCAAGGCCTTGCGGCACACAAAAGTCAGGATGCCGGCGTTCAGGCAGACTGCCACCGCCGCCCGCCAGCCAAAGTGCTGCACCATGTAGGCCGAATCCCAACCGAAGGTGGAGGCCACCATCAGCACCGGCGGCGCCGCGTACGAGGTCAGCACCCCGCCGATGGACACGTTGACGAACAGCACGCCCAGGGTCAGGTACTTGAAGCCGGCCCGCCCGCTGGTACGGAAATAGGCGTCGCGCAGCAGAATCGCCGCCAGCGTCATGGCCGCGGGTTCGGTAATGAACGACCCACCCAGCGGCACCAGCGACATCACCACGAAGAACGTCGCCAGCTCGCGCGGCAGGGGCACCGCGCGCGCGGCCAGGCGCACCAGCAACCCCACCAGTTCCAGGATCGGCCGGCTGGCCGCCACCACCATGATGGCGAACACGAACAGCGGTTCGGTGAAGTTGCGCGTATCCATGTAGCCGATGGCTTCGGATGGCCCCGACAGGGCCGCCATCGCCACGATCAGCGCAAACGCCCAGACGCCGAAGACGGCTTCCACTTCCGACAGCAGATGCCAGAAGCCTGCATGCGGCCCGCCCCGATGAGCCAGGCGGGCAAACACGGGCACGGAAAAGGTGTGAAGCACCGCCACGACGAACAACACGGTGGCCAGGACTTCGATGGGCTGGGGCATTGAAAGCGCTTCCGGAACAAGGATTCAGGCCGTGCGGACACGGCCCCCGCGGGGCTCGGCGGGCAAGCGTCGCAATATAGCGCAGCGGCTTTACCGCCTTCTACAGTGACAACCCGGGCTTGCGCACGTCGATGGACCCGCGCGCGGGCAGCCGAACGCCGCCGCGCGGCCTCAGGCGATCGGCGCGGGCGGTTCGGCGCCGGCCTGCGCCGCCTTCATTTCCATCAACAGGCTGTGCAGCATTTCCGTGGACAGACCGTGCAGCACCAGCCGGTAGCCGGCGCGCAGCGTCGACATCGGCACCAGCGGATGGCTGTTGTTCACCAGGATCAGGTGCTGCGGCGCGCCCAGCAGCTTAGCCGCGTAGATGCCGATCGTTTCGTCCAGCTGCAGCGAATTGGCCGCGCGCCAGAAGTCGTTGTCGGTCAGCATCAGCTGGTACAGCGGCGTGAACAGCTCGATCGCGCTTTGCAGGTCCAGGAAATTCAGCTTGCCTTGCGGCATGTCTTCCAGCCGCAGGTCGGGATCGCGGATCATCGAGAAATCGACTTGCTCCGGCGCATGCATCTCGACGCCGGCATCGCGCAGCGCCTGGTTCAGCCGGATCACGAAGTTGAACAGGTTCAGGTCGTGCTTGACGAACAGTTCGTCCTTCAGGTCGTCGATCTCCATCGGCTCCAGCGGCGTGGTGGTGATGCGCACCGGCGAATTGGCCGCGATGAACGACAGGGCCTGCGCGCCCAGGTGAAAGTGGCGCAGGATGAGCCAGTTGGCCTCGGGCGACACGAAACGCTTCAGGCCCCACGCCAGGATGCGATGCAGCAGCCGCGAATGCGACCAGCGGCGCGGCAGGAAGGTCTTCACGACCTGGATGAGAATGATGAATGCGCGCGCCAGCGGCCGCAGGAACGGCAGCAGGTACTGGCGCGAGGCGCAGCTGGAATCCGTCAGCCAGGCTTTCTTGACCTTGTCCGGCAACGGCGTGCTGCGGTCCAGGTACAGGGCCAGCCAGGGGCTGGGATCGGCGGGATCGTGCGCCTTGGCCAGGAAATCCGGTTCCTTGTTCATGCCGCGCCATCCTCCATCACGTGATGAAACTGCATCAGGTACAGCGCCGCCGTGCGACGCGCGGTGTCGACGATACGCTGCTCGGCGCGGCCATCTTCATCGCAGTCCAGCGCCAGTTCCACGGCTGTCAGCCAACGCGCCAGGTGGTTTTCATCGTTGTGGCCATGGTATTCCAGGAAGCGGAACGCGTCGGGCGGCAGCTTCAGGCTGGCCTTGAGCAGCGGCAGCAGCGCCGGCACGATGCGCTGGCCGGTGCCTTCGATGATGTAGATGGCGCCCAACAGGCCGATCGGGTCGCGCGTAGCGGCCAGGCTGTGCAGATAGGCGTTCAGCGCTTCGCCGCCGGGGTTGCGGCGCAACAGGTCGATGTTGTCGATCGTGCCGCCGGCCGTGCGGTAGTCCTGGAAGAGAATCTGGAAATCGTTCTGCTCTTCGCCGGCATGCATGTCGATCAACGCGGCCAGCGGCTGGTACTGCTCAGTCAGCGATGCCGCGCCTTCGCGCATCCACTTGCTGCCCTCGCGCACCTGCGGAATCCAGTTCTCCATCCAGTTCAGGTAGTCGGCGGTCTGGAACTGGCGGTTGCGCAGCCGGCGCACTACCGGCGTGCGCCAGACGCGCGAACGGTAGTCATGCCAGATGGCCGCCAGCTCGGTCAGCAACTGGCCCAGGCCTTGCGGCGCCATGTCCGGATCATGCGGCGGCGCGATGGCGTCGGCATCGGCGCTATGCGCGTCTTCGCGTGCGGCGGCGGCCGGTACCGCGCCAGTCGATACCGGCACGGCGGCGCCCTGCACCGCCTCGGCTTCCAGCAGCATGTAGGCGGCCATGAACCGGCCCGACTCGGGGATGTAGCAGAATATCTGCTCGCCCGGTTTGACCTCGCGCGTTTCCAGGAATTCGGCCAGCATGATCAGGATCGATGCTGCACCGGTATTGCCGCGCCAGGCCAGGTTGCTGAACCAGCGCTCGCGCGGAATCACCAGGCCGGCCTTCTCCATCAGGTCCTCGACCACCGGAATGAATTTCTCGGACGAGTAGTGGCACAGGAAGTGATCCACCTGGTCCGGGTCCAGCCAGCCGTCGCGCACCAGCTTGGCGTATTCGTGGATGCCGATGTCGAACAGGTGCGGCAGCAGCCGGATGTCCTGGCGCAGCGACAGCGCGCCGTCGGCCTCGGCTTCGTTCCAGGACGGATAGTCCAGGTGGCCCTTCTGCCGATCCGCCGACAGGCCCAGCTGCATGCAGACCGGATAATCGCCCGAGAACGAGCGCTGGTGCACCCACTTCAGGCGCAGCCGCACACCGCTGGATGCGCCCGGCAATGGCTGGCCGCCATGGCCCAGTAGCACGGCGCCCGCGCCGTCCGACAGCATCCAGCGCAGGAAGTGCGCATCGAAATCCGCGTCATAGCCACGCGCCGCGAAGCGCGAGCGCTTGAACATGCGCGACGGCAATTCGGCCGCCACCGCCAGCGCGCGGGCATGGCCGCCCATCTCGACGCCCTGCGCCGCCGTCTGAATCGCCGACACGCCCGCCGCGCAGATGCCGTGCACCGACAGGGTTTCCATCGGATGCGCCGCCAATTCGCCCTGGATCATGTTGGCAAACCCGGGCATCAGCGCGTCACCGCCCGACGAGCCGCTGGTCAAGAGCGACACGTCCGCCAGGTCGCTGTCGTTGCGCCGCAGGCAATCGCGGATCGCGTTGGCCGCCAGCTGCGCATTGGTGAACACCGTGGCGCCTTCGGGATCGATCGCGTAATAGCGCTGCTTGATGCCGTTCTCGGCCAGGATGCGGCTCTTGATGCGGCTGGACATGCGGTTCAGCGGCGCGATGTAGCTGTCCATGGCCTCGTTGGACACGGGTTCGCCCGGCATGAAATAGCCGGCACTCTCCAGGTAGACACGATTGAACGCGATAGGCATGGCGGGTCTCTAGTGGCAGGTATGGGTAGGCGGCGTTAGCGCACGTGCTCGGGCGCCATGCACGAGCGGGTACGGAAACGCGGCAGGAAGGTGCCCAGCACGAACACGCGGAACATATAGGGCGTCAGGCCGCCCTCGTTCAGCGCGGGCGTCACGCGGGCCCGGTAATGGTCGCGGTGCAAATGGGTCAGTTCCGACCAGTGCGCGCGCGGATGTTCATGGTGCGCCGTATGCAGTCCGATGTTGAACAGCAGCGGATTGACCAGCCCTTCGAAGTTGCGGGCATAGTTCAGGCCGGCCACCGCCCGCGGGCCGCCGTCGGCGTGCGCGTGCTGCAGATAGTTGGTGGCCAGCAGCCAATGCAGGCCATGCAGTTGCGGAATGATGACGAACACCAGCGCCTTGACCGGGTTCACGGCCAGCAGCCCGCCCCACAGGCCCAGCCACGCGCCGTATTGGCACATGCAGTAGCGCCAGGCGCCCGGCCAATGCCGGCGCAACCGGCCCAGCCAGGCGAAAAACAACGGATACAGCACCCACACGGCCTGCGCCGGGTGGATCAGGTAGCCCCACAGGTGATTGGTGTCGCCGCCGAACCGGTAGGTGCGCGCCGCGTCCAGGGCGCCGTGCTTGTAGCGGTGATGGTTGGCCACGTGCGCCGGGTAGAACACGAACGTGGGGTGCCCCTGCAGCAGCGTGATCCAGAAATCGGTGGCGCGATTGGTCCAGCGCCCCCGCCACATGCGGATGTGCGTATGGTTATGGTGGATCACGCCAATGCCCAGCGTCAGGAACAGCATCAGCGCGTACAGCGGCCACCAGAAGCCGTACAGCCACTGCCACGCCGCCAGCGCGGGCAGCGCGGCCAGGTAAGCCAGGCTCTGCCAATCGCGACGGTTACGCAGCGAGGGCAGCCGGCGCGGCTGGCTAAGCGCGTCCGCCAAGCGATTCTCGCTTACGGAAAGCATCCAGCTGGGGCGTGGCCGCCTCGGCTTGCAGCCGGGTGCGGAACAGGCGATCCATGAAAGTGAACTGGAACCCGAAATTGCCGTGGTAGCAGGCGTGGTGCAGATGGTGCCGGCGGCTCGCGGCAAACCAGTGCGAATACGACACGTTGGGGAAGAAGTCGTAATTGGCGTGGCCGATGCAATTGAAGAACAGGCTGAACAGCGGCACCGACGCCAGCGACCAGAAGCTGAAATCGTGCAGCACCATCGGCAGCATGATCACGTTGCCCAGCATCAGCGCCTCGATGGGGTGAAAGCTGTAGGTGGAAAACGGCGTGGTCACGACCGACCGGTGATGCGGCAGGTGAAAGCGGCGCAGCAACTTGGTGTGCAGCAACCGGTGGTTGATCCAGAAGTGCACGTCGTTCCACGCCACCAGCACCAGGATTTCCAGCGTGATCTTCTGCCAGCTGGCGTCCGGGTCCAGATGCGCCCAACCCAGTTGCAACAGGCCCCACGGAAAGATCATGCCGGTGCCGAACAGCAGGATCGACAGGCCGGACTGGGCAAACTCGCGCCGCAATTGCCCCGGCGCCAGCGGCCGGGGGTCCAGCGGCCGGCCGATGCCCAGCGCCGGCAGGATGTGCTGGGTCAGCAGCCAGGTCGCCGCGCCGAATACCAGATAGATGCCACCGAAGAACAGCAGGCCTGCCAGCATGACCTGCCAGGCGGACAACGCAACGAAAGCTTGGGCCATGAACGTTTTGTTTCACCCCGGAGAATGGCCGCATCATAAGCAATCCGCCAGGATCAAGGTGAGACATTTATTACAAAATGAATCCGAGTCCCGACGGGTAAGCCGACGATCGGCCCAAGCCTTCGCCCAGGCGCCTTTTACTGGCAGGGAAACTGCCGGTTCAGGCCTGCCACGGCGGCGTCCATGCGCAACGCCAGGGCCGCGCTGGCGCTCGGCATCGGCTGGCGCAATTCGTCCGTCAACAAGCCCTGGCGACCCAACTGGGCCTTCACCGGGCCGGGATTGGGCTCGGCGAACGTCAGCTGGATGATGGGCACCAGCGCCTGGAACAGACGCCGCGCCAGGTCCAGCTGCTGCGCCCGCACCGCCTGGTACATGGCCACGAACAGGTCGGGACGAATGTGCGCGGCCGCGGCGATCATGCCGGCGCCCCCCAGGCACAGCAGCGCTAGCGATTGCAGGTCTTCGCCCGCCAACACGTTCATGTTGCCATCGGCGATCAGCGCCAGCGTCTTGTCCAGCGAACCGCCGCAGTCCTTGATGGCGGCGATGTTCGGATGCGCCGCCAAGGCCAGTAACGTCGCGGTCTCGAGCGATGTGCCGGTTCGGTAGGGAATGTCGTACAGCACCAGGGGAAAGCGCGAGGCATCGGCCAGGCAGCGGAAATAGGCGGCGGCGCCGTCCTGGCCAGGACGCACGTAGTACGGCGCGGGCGCCAGGATGCCGGCCAGCGGCCGGGTGCCAAAGGCCGACAGGCGCTGCAGCACGTGACCCTGGTGGTTGCCCGCCAAGCCCATCACCACGGGCAGGCGGCCGGCCTCGGTCAGCACCGCGTCCAGCACGGCCAGTTGTTCGGCGTCATCCAGCGCGGCGGCTTCGCCTGTGCTGCCGCAGACGACCAGGCCATCCACCCCGGCGGCCACGAAATGGCGCACCAGGCGGCGCAGGGCTCCGCCGTCGACGGCGCCGCCGGAAAACGGCGTCACCAGGGGAACCCAGACGCCTTGGAAGAGAGATTGACGAGTTTGCATGAACACTCCTTCGGTGTAAGCGGACCGTGGTTGGACCGTACAGAAGTGCTCGGGATACTAGGGGGTGCGCGCGAAGGCGCCATGGCGCCGCCGAGAGGCCGCTGTTCCGTCGCCCATCTGACGGAACAGCATGCTCCGGTCAGATGAGCGGCTGTTTTTTGGATTTCAGGCCGGCGCAAACCGTCGCCACGCCCAGGGCGCGGAACAGGTAAGCGGATTGGTTCGCCTGAAGAATCATGAATGGAATAAAGGGGAAAAATCGGCCGCAGCCGGCCGATGCGCAAATCTACCGGGCCGCCGCGGGCCTGTCAACGCAGGCTGGCCAGGAACGCCTCGCAGAGCGCTTCCATGCCACGCCGGTCGTCCTCGTCGAAGCGGTCAGGAATGGGGCTGTCGACATCCCACACACCGATAAGCTGGCCCTGATGGACCAGCGGCACCACGATTTCCGAGCGCGAGGCCGCGTCGCAGGCGATATGGCCGGGAAACGCGTGCACGTCGGGCACCAGTTGCGTCTGGCGCTGGCTGGCGGCGGCGCCGCACACGCCGCGGTTCAGCGCAATACGCACGCAGGCCGGCTTGCCCTGGAACGGGCCCAGCACCAATTCCGTCCCATCAAAGAAGTAAAAGCCCACCCAGTTCAGGTCGGGCAAGGCCTGGTAGGCCAACGCGCTGAGGTTGGCGGCATTGGCGATGCGGTCGTGCTCGCCGTCGAGCAGGGCGTGGGCCTGCTTGGCCAGTTCGACGTACAGCGCGGCCTTGGATTCGGCGGCAATCGGGGCGGCTTCAAACATGTTTATAAATGTAACTGTACAGGCGATTATCAATGCAAGTGATTTTAGGGGCTTGCCGCGATAAAGGGGCCGGCTCGCCTCGCTGTGGGACAATAGTTTACGCAGTAACGTCTTTCTGCACCGTTGCCGTTACCCCCGCCACCCCCCTTCTTGATTAAGAAGCAAGCCATGGACAAGCCTTTCGAACCTGCGTTTTCCTTCTCGGAACGCGCTCAGCAACTCACCAGTTCCGCCATCCGCGAGATCCTCAAGGTCACCGAGCGGCCCGAAGTCATTTCGTTCGCAGGCGGTCTGCCGGCGCCCGGCGGCTTCCCGGTAGAAGTGGTACGAGCGGCATTCGACAAAGTCCTGGCCACCAATGGCCGCGCGGCCCTGCAATACGGCCCCACCGAAGGTTTTGCGCCGCTGCGCCAATGGGTGGCCGATGATCTGAACCGCGCCGGCGCCAACGTCGCCGCCGACCAGATCCTGATCGTTTCCGGCTCGCAGCAGGCGCTGGACCTGCTCGGCAAGGTCCTGATCGACAAAGACAGCAAGGTGCTGGTCGAAGACCCCAGCTACCTGGGCGCCCTGCAATCGTTCAGCCTGTACCAGCCCAAGTTCGTGCCGGTGCCCACCGACGAAGGCGGCCTGATCCCCGACGCCATCACTCCTGAACTGGCCGAGGGCGCACGCTTCCTGTACGCGCTGCCCAACTTCCAGAACCCCACCGGCCGCACGCTCAGCCTCGCGCGCCGCATCGCGCTGGTCAAGCGCGCCGCCGAGCTGAACCTGACCATCATCGAAGACGACCCCTACGGCGAACTGCGTTACGCAGGCGACCCGCAGCCGGGCCTGATCGCGCTGGCCGCCGAATACGGCGCCAACGTCGTGCGCCTGGGCACGTTCTCCAAGGTGCTGGCCCCCGGCCTGCGCCTGGGCTACATCGCCGCCGCCCGCCCGCTGATCAACAAGCTGGTGCAGGCCAAGCAAGCCACCGACCTGCACACGCCCACGCTGACCCAGATGGCCGTGTACGAAATCGTCAAGGACGGCTTCCTGGAAGAGCACCTGCCCAACGTGCGCGAAATCTACCGCGCCCAAGGCAGCTGCATGCTTGAAGCCATTCAGCGCGAATTCCCCGCCACCGTCACCTGGACCAAGCCCGAAGGCGGCATGTTCATCTGGCTGACGCTGCCCGAGCACATCGACAGCACCAAGCTGCTCGAAAAGGCCATTGCCCAGAACGTGGCGTTCGTGCCCGGCGCGCCGTTCTACAGCGGCGCCGGCCGCGCCAACACGCTGCGCCTCAGTTTCGCCACCGTGCCCGAAGACAAGATCCGCACCGGCATCGCCATCCTGGGCAAGCTGCTCAAGGAATACACGGCCTGAAAACCCGGCCCTGACCACCCTTGACGGCACCGCGGCCGGGCACCATGCCCGGCCGTTGTTTTATGCTGTCGGCTTTCCTCCCATTTCTTTCGCCGTGACAGTGAGCGCCCCGCAACAACCTCCCGTCGACCTCAGCGACATCGTCTTCACCGACTGGGTCGAACGCTGGCTGCCCAGATCGTGGCGGCCCTACGCCCGCCTGTGCCGGCTCGACCGCCCCATCGGCACCTGGCTGACGCTGCTGCCCTGTATCGCGGCACTGATCCAGACGGCAGGCGGCCTGCCCGACCTGCAACGCCTGATCGTCTTCTCGCTGGGCGCATTGCTGATGCGCGGCATCGGCTGCACCGTCAACGACATGTGCGACCGCAATTTCGACAAGCATGTGGAACGCACCCGCTTTCGTCCGCTGACCAGCGGCCAGCTGACGATGCGCAACGCCGTGTGGTTCTTGATCGGCCAGCTGCTGGTCTGCGGTTCGCTGCTGTTCTTCCTGAACGACATGAGCCGCTGGCTGGCCGTGGCCGTGCTGCCCTTCGTCTTCATCTACCCCCTGTGCAAGCGGGTCACCTACTGGCCACAAGTGGTGTTGGGCATCTGCTTTAACTGGGGCATGCTGATGGCCTGGTCGGACACGCAGAACCATGTGCCCCTGGCCGCCGTGGCCATGTGGCTGGGCGCGGTGCTGTGGCAAGTGGGCTACGACAGCATCTACGCGTACGTCGACGTGCGCGACGACCGCAGCCTGGGCCTGCATTCCACCGCCATGCGCTTCGGCGACCAGGGCAAGCTCTGGATCGGCGGCTTCTACCTGGCCACTGTTGTGCTGTGGGCGTGGGGCGGCTACGCCATCGGCTTGTCGTGGGCCTATTACGTGGGTATCGCCGCCATTGCCGTGCACCTGGCGTGGCAGTTGAAGGTCTTCGACATCCAGCGTCCCGACCGCAATTTCATGCTGTTCCGCGCCAACCTGTGGCTGGGCGCGCTGCTGGTCGCAGCGGCCCTGGCGGGTACGCTGATCCGTTGATGCCGCGCATTGCGGGCCATGGCCGCTTGGGCGATGATGGCAGTTCCGACACGCCTTACGGAGACACTGCATGCCCGCTTTGACCAAAACCCTGATGGCCCTGGCTTCGGCTTGCGCGCTGCTCGGCGCCTTGCCCGCGCAGGCCGCGACCGACTGCTCGGCGCAACGCGGCTGCGCCGCCAAGTTCTGCCAGATCGAAAACGACATCGCCGCGGCGAAGGCCGACAACAACACCCGCAAGGTGGCCGGCCTGCAAAAAGCGTTGGCAGAAGCGAAGGCCCACTGCACCGACAGCCGCCTGCAGGCTCAGCGCGAAGCCGATGTGCGCGACAAGCAGAACAAGGTCTCCGAACGCGAAGCCGAGCTCAAGGCCGCCCGCGCCAAGGGCAAGCAAGACAAGATCGACAAGGCCCAGCGCAAGCTGGACGAAGCCCGTGCCGAGTACGACGCCGCTCTGGCTGACCTGAACCGCTGATCCTCCCCTGCCAGCCCCGGAACCCTTCCGGGGCTGCGCGCCGCTTTACCCCCTCCCCTTGATTCGCCGCCCCTTGGCCCCTGCCCGGGCGGACCACCACCTATTGCGTCATCAAATGGAAATATCGCCACCTATGGTGCCATTTGAGAAGTTCCCGACCGATTAGTACGCATTTTGGAAAGATGTTTTCAGGTAATAAGGGTTTATCCCAGGGTTGTTTAGGCACAGAATGCATCTCATCGGGACACAGCAAGCGAACCCCCAGCAATCAGGCCAGAGGTTCGGATCCCAAGCTCAAGACATATGGAGGTCTGCTATGAAAACCCTTGCTACCGCTTTGATGCTGTCCATGTCCGTTCTGGCTGCCGCTGGCGCCCAAGCCGCTGAAGCCGACCAAGGCCCGTCGCGTGCCCAGGTTCAAGCCGAACTGCAACAAGCCAAGGTTTCCGGCCAGTACACCTTCGGCGAAGAAGGCTACCCCGCCGCCATCGCCCAGAAGTCCAGCCTGACCGCGCAACAAGTGCAAGAGCAACTGGCCCAAGCCAAGAACGCCGGTGAAGTGACCTTCGGCAACATGGACTACCCGCCCGTTGCCCACGCTGCCGCCACGTCGCTGACCCGCGCCCAAGTGCAAACCGAACTGGCCCAAGCCAAGACGGAAGGCCTGGTCACCTTCGGCAACATGGACTACCCCCCCATGGGCAGCTGATTGCACGGCCTGGTCTCCAGGCCCGGCAATCGCCCCGCAAAGCCCTTCGGCCCTGGCCGAGGGGCTTTTCTTTTGACGAATCGACATCTAATTAAGTCATAACGACATTAGTTAAAGCCGTTACGACGCTTTGATATCTACAAATCGACAACGCTCGCGCATAGCATGAGGCCAACCCTTCCCCCTCTCTGTGCAGGAGCGCATCATGTCCCCCTCTACCAAGCCCGTCCTCTTGTTGGGTGCCGGAAAAATCGGCTTCGCCATCGCCCTGATGCTCGAGCGCAGCGGCGACTATTCGGTCTTGGTTGCCGACCAGGACCCCGCGCGCCTGCGCGCCGTGGCCGAACTGGGCTGCGAAACGCGCCAGATTTCCGATGACGCCTCGATCGCGGCCTGCCTGGAGGGCCGTTACGCGGTGGTCAACGCGTTGCCGTTCCATCGCGCCATCGCGGTGGCGGGACTGTGCGCGAAAGCTGGCGTCCATTACTTCGACCTGACCGAAGACGTGGCCAGCACCCATGCCATCCAGGCGCTGGCCGCCGACAGCGGCAGCGTGCTGATGCCGCAGTGCGGTCTGGCGCCCGGCTTCATCGGTATCGTCGGCAATGCACTGGCGCGCCGCTTCGACACGTTGCTGGATCTGCGCATGCGCGTGGGCGCGCTGCCGCGCTATCCGTCCAACAGCCTGCGCTACAACCTGACGTGGAGCACCGAAGGGCTGATCAACGAATACTGCAACCCGTGCGAAGCCATCGTCGACGGCCAATTGACCAGAGTGCCTGCGCTGGAAGGCTATGAGACCTTTGCGCTGGACGGCGTCGAATACGAAGCCTTCAATACCTCGGGTGGGCTGGGCACGCTGCCCGCCACGCTGCTGGGCCGCGCCCGCAACGTGGACTACAAGTCGGTGCGCTATCCGGGCCACTGCAACCTGATGAAGCTCTTGCTCAATGACCTGCGCCTGCGCGACCGCCGCGATCTGCTCAAGGACATCTTCGAAACCGCCATCCCCACCACCGAACAGGATGTGATCGTCATCCAGGCGCAAGCGTCAGGCCACCGTCACGGCCGGCTGGAAGAAGAGTCCTACCCGATCCGCGTCTTCGGCGCCGACGTCGACGGCCACCGCCTGAGCGCCATCCAGCTGTCGACCGCCGCCGGCATCTGCGCGGCGCTGGATCTGGTGGCGCTAGGCGTGCTGCCGCAAAAGGGCTTCGTCGGCCAGGAACAGATCGCGCTGGAAGCGCTGCTTGGCAACCGCTTTGGCCGCGTCTACGCAGGCAAGCCGCTGGCCCTGGCGGCCGCGATGACCGAAGACCGCTGACGCCAGCGCCGACCCGCGCGCTACGTCCAGCCTTCCAGGCGCAACGTGGCGCGCACCAGGCGCTGTTCTTCCTGCTCGATTTCGGCCAGGTTCTGCCGCACGCTGTCGACATGGTCCGCCGCGGCGCGGCGCGCCTGCTCGGGCTGGCGCCCGATCACCGCGTTGAACAGCTTGGCGTGCTGCTTATCGATCTGCCGTTTTTCCGGCTCGCGGTGGTACAGGTTGTTGACGCAGGCAAACACCGACCCCAGCATCAGGTCGTTCAGCGATTGCAGCGTGTGCACTAGCACCGGGTTGTGCGAGGCCTCGCAGATGGCCAGATGAAACGCGTGGTCCAGGTGTGCGTGCGTGGCCGTATCGGCATCGACCTGCGCGTGCACCATCTCGTCGTAGCGACGCCGGATCATGATGAAATCGGCCTCGGTGCCCCGCAATGCTGCCAACCGAGCCGAATCGGCTTCCAACAGCGAACGCACCTCGAGCAGGTCGTACAGCGTGCGCGGCTGCGAATTGAACAGGTGCATCAACGGGCCCGCGTCCACTTTGGAAATGCGCGCCACGAACGACCCTTTGCCCTGCGACGTGTGGATGATCTCGCGCGCGCGCAGCAGCTTGAGCCCCTCGCGCAGCGCCGTGCGCGACACACCCAGCTTTTCCGTCAGGCGCCGCTCGGACGGCAGCGCCTGGCCGGCCTTCAGGACGCCGTCCAGGATCAGGCGCTCGATGCGCTCGGCCACCTCGTCCGCCACCTGGCGGGGTTTCGCTTCGATTTCGGCGTGCATGCGTTCTCCGTACCAGTGGTATGACCAAGAGATCGTCCTAAAACGCCTGCCGGTTCATGCCAACTGTAAGTGGCTGATATAAAACCATAAAAAAACGATGTTTGCCTGGTATGGCTTGAATAAACTGGTATGACCAGCTGGTTTTGATATGGACTTTGGCGCAGGCGCGAACGATGATGTCACGACAGATTCGCCCGGCGCGCGCGCCGCCCAGACCTCCTTACCAGAGACTCGCATGACTCAACGCACCCAGCACCACGGCCTGCAAGTGGCGGCCAATCTCAGCCAGTTCATCGAAAAGGAAGCGTTGCCCGGCTCCGGCCTGGACGCCGACGCCTTCTGGAAGGGGTTCTCGGCCCTGGTGCACGACCTGGCCCCCAAGAACCGCGCCCTGCTGGCCGAACGCGACCGCCTGCAGGCTGAACTCGACACCTGGCACCGCGCCCATCCGGGCCCCATCGCCGACCCGGCCGCCTACCGCAAGTTCCTGGAAGGCATCGGCTACCTGCTGCCGCAACCGGCCAGCGTGCGCGCCACCACCGACCACGTCGATACCGAAATCTCGCAGCAGGCCGGCCCGCAACTGGTGGTGCCGGTGTCGAACTCGCGCTACGCCTTGAACGCCGCCAACGCGCGCTGGGGCAGCCTGTACGACGCGCTCTACGGCACCGACGCCATCCCTGCCACGCCTGGCGACACCGGCAAGGGCTACAACCCCGAACGCGGCGCCGCCGTCATCGCCCGCGCCCGCAGCTTCCTCGATACCGCTGCACCGCTGGCGCAAGGCTCGCACGCCGACGCCCGCGGCTACACGGTCAAGAACGGCCAGCTCAGCGTCGCGCTCGCAAACGGCGCCACCACGCTCAAGGCGCCGTCCCAGTTCGTGGGCTACCAAGGCAATGCCGACGCCCCCACGGCCGTGCTGCTCAAGAACAACGGCCTGCATTTCGAAATCCAGGTCGACCGCAGCCACGCCATCGGCGCCACCGATACCGCCGGCGTCAAGGACGTGCTGGTCGAAGCCGCGCTGACCACCATCATGGATTGCGAAGACTCGGTCGCGGCTGTCGACGCCGACGACAAGGTCCACATCTACCGCAACTGGCTCGGCCTGATGAAGGGCGACCTGACCGAAGCCGTCACCAAGGCCGGCAAGACCTTCACCCGCAAGCTCAACGCTGACCGCCAATACACCGGCGCCAACGGCGCCCCGCTGAGTCTGCACGGCCGCTCGCTGATGTTCGTGCGCAACGTCGGCCACCTCATGACCAACCCGGCCGTGCTCGACCGCGATGGGCAGGAAATTCCCGAAGGCATCCTGGACGCCGTGGTCACCAGCCTGGCCGCCCTGCACGACCGCGAACGCAAGCTCAATTCGCGCACGGGTTCGGTCTACATCGTCAAACCCAAGATGCATGGCCCGGCCGAAGCCGCGTTCGCCAGCGAATTGTTCGACCGCGTCGAAGACCTGCTCGGCGTGCCGCGCAACACCCTGAAAATGGGCATCATGGACGAAGAGCGCCGCACCAGCATCAACCTGAAGGCCTGCATCCAGGCCGCGGCTGCGCGCGTGGCGTTCATCAATACGGGCTTTCTGGACCGCACCGGCGACGAAATGCACTCCAGCATGGAAGCCGGCCCCATGCTGCGCAAGGGCGACATGAAGTCCACCGCCTGGATCACCGCCTACGAACGCAACAACGTGCTGGTCGGCCTGGATGCCGGCCTGCGCGGCCGCGCCCAGATCGGCAAGGGCATGTGGGCCATGCCCGACCTGATGGCCGCCATGCTCGAACAGAAGATTGCCCACCCCAAGGCCGGCGCCAACACCGCCTGGGTGCCCTCGCCCACCGCCGCCACGCTGCATGCGCTGCACTACCACCAGGTGGATGTGCAGGCCGTGCAACAGGAACTCGAACGCACCAAGCTCGACAGCGTGCGCGACGATCTGCTGGCCGGCCTCTTGACGGTGCCCGTCGGCGACCGCTCGAAGTGGTCCGCCGCCGACATCCAGCAAGAACTCGACAACAACGTCCAGGGCATCCTGGGCTACGTGGTCCGCTGGATCGACCAGGGCGTCGGCTGCTCCAAGGTGCCTGACATCCACAACGTCGGCCTCATGGAAGACCGCGCCACGCTGCGCATTTCCAGCCAGCACATCGCCAACTGGCTGCGCCACGGCGTGACGAACCGCGACCAGGTCATGGAAACCTTCAAGCGCATGGCCAAGGTGGTTGATGGCCAGAACGCCGGCGACCCCCAGTACCTGCCCATGGCCGGCAACTTCGACGGCTCGCTGGCATTCAAGGCCGCGTGCGCGCTGGTGTTCGAAGGCCTGACCCAGCCCAACGGCTACACCGAGCCTTTGCTGCACAAGTTCCGCCTGGAATTCAAGGCCACCCAAGCCTGATCATTCCGCCCGAACCCGCATGACCCCGCCGGGCCGCGCAAGCGGCCCGGCTTTTCTTTGCCTGCCCCTGCCAGCAGCGGCGGCAAATAAATCTCCCCATTTCGCACGATCGTGCTAAATTTCGGGCATGACTGCCCTGACTGAAAAAAGCGAGCTGACTTTCGCGGCCATTGTGGACGCGGCCCTGGACATGGCCGCCGCCCAAGGGCTGGAGAGCCTGTCGCTAGGCCAGGTCGCCAAGCGGCTGGGGATCAGCAAGAGCGGCGTGTTCTCCAGGGTGGGGTCGCGCGAAGCGCTACAGCAAGCCGTGCTGGACGAATACGACCGCCGCTTCGTAGCCGCCGTGTTCACCCCCGCCATGGCACAACCCCGCGGCTTGCCGCGTCTGAATGCGCTGGTGGCCCACTGGATCGAACGCGCCTGCAATGTCGAGCTGCTGACCGGCTGTATCTATGTCGCGGGCGCCTTTGAGTACGACGACGTCGACACGCCCTTGCGCTCGGTGGTCGAAGAACATCTGCGCGGCTGGCGCGCCGCGATGGTCCGCACGGTGCAGCAGGCACTGGAAGCCGGCCACCTGCGTCCGGACACGGATCCCGAGCAGTTGGTGTTCGAGGTCTACAGCCTGATGATCGGACTGATGCACGACGCCCGTTTCTTGCGGGACCCCAAGGCGCACGAGCGGGTGCGCGCCGCCTACGAGCGTCTGATTTCCACGTATCGCAGCTTCAAGTACATCGAATAATCCCCACGCGCCGGCGCGAGCCGGCATTTCTTGCAGCCAATTTCGCACGATCGTGCGAATTTAATGAAAAATGGAGCGGGTCATGGTTTTCTACATCGCAGCAGCAGTCGGGGTGGCGGCGCTGGTACGCATCTGGTTCCTGTGGCGCACCTTGCTGCGGCAATTGCCGGACTGCGCCCATCACCTCGTGCTGTTCTAGCATGTCCTGCCTGGCGGGATGGCTCCACCCCAAGAGGGCAAACGCAATGAACTCGCCCGGCGCGGGCATCCCGGTCTATATTCCGTATTCATTCCCCGCCCCCGCCCCCATGTCGCGCTCTGTTCATCTACTGATCATCGATCCGCAGAACGATTTCTGCGATCTGCCGAAGGGTTACCTGCCCGCCGATCCCCTGACCGGCCAGGCCATCGCGCCCGCCTTGCCAGTGCCCGGCGCGCATGCCGACATGCAGCGGCTGGCGCGATTCATCGATGCCGCCGCACCGGCGTTGTCGGCCATCACCGTCACGCTGGATTCACACCACCGTCTGGACATTGCCCATCCCACCTTCTGGCGTACCGGCGACGGGCGGGCCATGGTCCCTTTCACCCCCATCACTGCCAGCCAGGTGCGTTCGGGCGCCTTCCAGCCGCGCCATGTCGACGACCTGCCGCGGACGTTGTCATACCTGGATGAACTGGAAGCGCGCGGCCGCTACACCTTGATGGTGTGGCCCGTGCACTGCGAAATCGGCACCTGGGGCCACAATGTCCATCCAGATGTGCGCGCCGCCTACAGCCGCTGGGAAGACGCGGGCCAATTCATCGTGCGCAAGGTGCCCAAGGGCACCAACCCGTGGACGGAACACTACAGCGCGCTGATGGCCGAGGTGCCCGACGCCGACGATCCGCGCAGCCAGCTCAACCGCAACCTGCTCGACTCGCTGGACCGCGCCGACCTCATCATCGTCGCGGGGGTTGCCGGCAGCCACTGCGTCAAGGCCACGGTCGAGCACATCGGCGAATACCTGCCGGGCGGCAATCTGTCGCGCGTGGTGCTGCTGACCGACTGCATCAGTCCGGTCACAGGCTTCGACGACGCCCAGTCCACTTTTCTGCAACGCATGCGCGATCTGGGCATGCAGGCGCGCAGCAGCGTGGACATGGCGCGCGCACTGGCCTGAGCCTGCCCAGCCAACACGGCGACGCCCCAAAGACAACGGCCGCACGCTTGCGCAGTGCGGCCGTGGCGACAACCAGGTGGGCCGTTCAAGCCGCCGGCTTATCCTGGCATTCCACATACAGGGCGCTGATCGCCTCGCACAAGGCGGGCGGCGCCTGGAACAGACGAGACACCAGCAAGCAGCCCTGCACGGTGGCGAACACCGCGCGTCCGGCCGCTTCGGCGGTGCCCGAGAATTTCAACGTGCCTTCTTCAGCGCCTTGCGCCAGCACCCTGGTCAGCCAGACTTCGTGCGCCCGGAAGAATCCTTGCAGGGCGCCACGCACGCGCTCGGGCAGGCTCATGACTTCGGCGGCCAGCATGCCGCCCAGGCACAGCTCGCCACTGCTGCAGGCCTTCGATTCCATCATCGACAGATAGGCTTCGAGCTGGGCGTGGGCCGGCTGGGCGGTATCGATGCTGCGCACCGAGGCCAGCGCACGGGCGCTGTAGGCTTCGACGGCCTCGTAGAGCAGGTCGTCCTTGCCAGGAAAGTAGTAGTGAATGCTGGACGTCTTCACGCCCACATGCTCAGCCAGGTCGCGATAGCTGAAGCCATTGCAACCGCGGGTACGGATCAGCTTCTCGGCATGGGCCAGCAGCTGGTCGCGGGTGGTGTTGGGAGTCGGAGTGTCCATGGCTGAATATTACCTACTAATAGATCGGTTCGTCATCGGCGGGTTTCCCCGGGCCGGAACAACCGTGCGGACTCCGGCCGGGAAATATCCCGCCCCCCGGAGTCCGCATCGTTCGGCATCAGACTCAGCCTTGAACGGGCGGGTAGTCCAGTTCGCCGCTTTCGGTCAGGCCTTGGGCGCGGGCAGCGGCCAGTTCCTGCTTCACTTGGGCGCGGCTCTTGTCTCCGGCGCTGGCGAAAGCGGTGGCGGCGTAGCCTTCTTCGTTGGTGACCAGTTCACCATTGGCGCGGGCGGTGGCCAGTTCTTGCTGCACCTGGGCGCGGGTCACCGTGCTTTGGGTGTTGGCGGCGGGCGGATAGTCCAGTTCGCCGGCTTGGGCGGCGCCGATGAACGAGGCGGACAGGATCAGGGCGGATACGAGGGTCTTCATGGTGGATCTCCAGTAAGGATGGGGCGATGCTTGGCTTGCTGTTCAGGGAGTGCTGCTTGGGTCTTGCTGTTTGGTCTTGCTGCCGACATTGCGGCCAGGCTCGGAAAGGCTACCTATCTATAGATAGACGTCCAGCCGAAAAAAATCAGCCTTGAACGGGGGGATAGTCCAGTTCGCCGCTTTCGGTCAGGCCTTGGGCGCGGGCAGCGGCCAATTCTTGCTTCACTTGCGCGCGGCTCTTGTCTCCGGCGCTGGCGAAAGCGGTGGCGGCGTAGCCTTCTTCACCCGAGGCCAGTTCACCGTTGGCGCGGGCAGCGGCCAGTTCTTGCTGCACCTGGGCGCGGGTCACCGTGCTTTGGGTATTGGCGGCAGGCGGGTAGTCCAGTTCGCCAGCATGGGCGGCGCCGATGAACGAAGCGGACAGGATCAAGGCGGATACGAGGGTCTTCATGATGGATCTCCAGATAGCGATGGCTAGGTTGTTTCAGTTAAACTATCTACTTATAGGTAGATAACTAGGCAAATAAAAAAAGGGGACTACTGTATTTCTGGTTTGGGGCGACGCTGCGGTGTTGCTGGGTTTGCTGCGTCGATGGATGAATCTTACCTACTACTAGATAGATAGCGCAAGCGGTTATTGTGAAACCAGATATTTCAACGAGCCGCGGCTATCAGCAGCATCATGGGCCGGTCCTGTTCTTCGGCCAACGCCGGCTGGGCGGCAAGCTGGGCCGTGGTGGGCACCCATTCGTCCAGGTGCGCCAGCGTGAAACCCGCTTCGATCAACAGGTTCACGTAGTCCCCCACGGTGCGATGCTGCTTGATGACGCCCCTGGCCAACCAGTCGGTGGTCCGCGGGCCCCGCAGCGCGTACTGATTCAACGGCCAGATGCGCTGCCCCGTAGCATCCTGGACGAAGCCGGGCCGCGTCGGCGCCGTGTAGATCGGGTGCTCGGCCGAAAACACGAAGCGCCCACCCGGTTTGAGCGCCTGGTGCACCGTGGCGAACAGCGCGGACAGGTGTTCCAGGTAATGCAGCGTCAACGAGCTGTAGGCCAGGTCGACGCTTTGCGGCGGTAGCTGCAACTGGTCCAGATCGACCCGCTGATACCGGATCGTCGTGCTGCGAGTGGTGTCACGTGCCCGCGCAAGCATGTTTTCGGACACGTCCAACCCCAGCACATTGGCAGCCCCTTGCTCATCGGCCCAACGGCAGAACCAGCCGAAGCCGCACCCCAGGTCGACGACGTCGCGGCCCTTCACATCGGGCACCAGTGCCCGCAACGCTGGCCATTCGGGCGCGCCATCCAGGCCATGCACCGAGCGGGCCATCTGGCTATAGCCTTCAAAGAATTCCGGCGTGTCGTAGATGTTCTGGGTCATTGCGGCTCTCTCGCGGGCATGAAGGGGCAGGCTTGTCAGCCTACCCCTGTTAACAAGCTGTGGAAAAGCCCTGATTATCGGTGGGCAAGCTGTGGAGATGCTGTGCGCAGCCTGTGGACAGGGCACCCGGTGTTTGACGGTAAACCCATACAGGCTGCGGCTCTCCAGACAGCGGGAATTGAAAAGCCGAGATTAGAGTAGGTCGTTTGCATGCCTGATCGGACTCAGGCCCGCCCACGGCCGCCCTGCCCCCTTGTGCATAACCGGTGGAAAAGCCCTGAAAATCGGTGAGCAAGCTGTGGACAGGCTGTGCGTAGCCTGTGGACAGCCGCTGGGACGGCCAGGCAACCGGCACAAAAAAGCCCGGCGGCCGCAAGGCTTGCCGGGCTCTGTTGATGATGCGCGGTCGGCGCAGCATCGCGATGACGCGATCAGAACGGGATATCGTCGTCCATGTCGGCCAGGTTGGCGCCGCCACCGGCCGGGGCCGATTGGGGAGCCGGACGCTGCTGCGGCGCCGGGCGCTGAGCCGGAGCGCGTTGCTGCGGCTGGCGCGCGGGCGCGTCGTCGTAGCCACCGCCGCCACCGTAGCTGCCGCCGCCGCCGCCGTCTTCACGGCCACCCAGCATCTGCATCTGGTCAGCGACGATTTCGGTGCTGTAGCGATCGGCGCCGGTGTCCTTGTCTTGCCACTTGCGGGTCTTCAGGCGGCCTTCGATGTAGACCGAGCGGCCCTTCTTCAGGTATTCGCCGGCGATTTCAGCCAGGCGGTTATACATGACGACGCGGTGCCATTCGGTTTCTTCGCGCTTCTCGCCGCTGGCCTTGTCCTTCCAGGACGAGGTGGTGGCGATGGACATGTTGCAGATTGCGGCCCCGTCGGGGCTGTAGCGGACTTCCGGGTCGCGACCCAGGTTGCCCACGAGAATGACTTTGTTAACCGATGCCATGCCGTTGTCCCTCTGTTGTTGACAGCCTGCGCCACGCGTTGCCGCGGACACGCCGGCAACAACATAAATAGCAATGTTGAAGACCGGCTTCATGAAACTCGCCGGTCATCATAGCGATGACCGGCGATGCCGGTGAAGCCCTAATTTGGCTAGTATTATCGACGAAAAGCGCCTGCCGCGCCAAACCGGAATCGTGACAAAGCTGTCCTGCCCGGGAAACGATTTCAGCGCTGTTGGACACCGTTGGCGGCGCGATCCGCGACTTTCCGCCCCGGGCATGGCCCGGCCCGCTACGCCAGCGGCTTGAGCGCCCAGGTCACGACCAGCCACAAGGCCGCCAGCACCGCGGCGCCGACAAACACCGCCCCCGCGCCCGAATGCGAGGCCACCCAGCCACCCAGCGCACCGCCGGTGAACAGGCCGGCAGCCTGGGCCGTGTTGTAGAACCCCAGCGCCAAGCCCTTGTAGGCCTGCGGCGCCACGCGCGACACCAGCGACGGCTGCAGGGCTTCAAGCACATTGAACGCCACGAAAAAGCCGGTCAAGGCCACCGCCAGGGTGTAAAAGCCATGGCTCGCCGCCGGCAGCAGCGCGCATACCAGCACCAGGCCCGCCACCGCGCCTCGCAAGGCGCCACGGTGCGCGCGGCGCTTTTCCGCCACGAACACCACCGGCACCATCAGCACGAACGACACCAGGATGACCGGCAGGTAGACCTTCCAGAGTTCGCGCGCGTCCAGGCCGCCCACCTTGGCCAGCAGCGCCGGCACCACCACGAACAACGACACCTGGATCAGGTGCAGCACGAAGACGCCGAAATTGAGCCGCAGCAGGTCGCGGTGGGTCAGCACCTGGCGCGGGCTGGCCGCCTGCATGCTGCGGGCCTGCGTGCGCGGCACCACCGGCACGACCCAGCGCGCCACGCCCAGGCAGATCACGCCCAGGCAGGCAATGGTCCAGAACAGACCCGACAGGCCCCACCAGCCCACCAGCACCGGCGACAGCACCAACGACACCGCGAACGACAGGCCGATGGATCCGCCCACCATGGCCATGGCCCGGGTGCGGACCTCGTCGCGGGTGGCGTCGGCCAGCCAGGCCGTCACGGCGGCCGAGATGGCGCCGGCGCCCTGGATGGCGCGGCCGATGGTGATCCAGAACACGTCGGTTGCCTGGGCACAGACAATGCTGCCCGCCACGAACAGCAGCAGGCCGAAGATCACCACGGGCCGGCGGCCCCAGCGGTCGGACGCCAGGCCGAACGGAATCTGCATGAAAGCCTGGGTCAGGCCATACATGCCCAGCGCCAGGCCCACGCGCGCCGGGTCGTCGCCCCCGGGCAGGCCACGGGCGGCAACGGCGAAAACGGGCAACAACAGGAACAACCCCAGCATCCGCGCGGCGAACAGGCCGGCCAGCGCCACGCTGGCGCGGCGCTCGGAGGGGGTCAATTTCAGTTTGGTATCTGCCGGCATGCGGAAATCTAGACGATGACGAGGGCCGGCCGCGCTGACGGATGTCATGCGCTTACGGTCTGATCCTGGGCGCCGGGTCCGCATCAAGCCATCTTGGCGAACGCCCCCGTACGGGGGAGGACTCGGCGCGCTATAGTACCAAGTTGGCCTTTGCAACCGCTTAAAAGAGCCCGATAGACGTGACCATACGCATTCGGGGTGCTCGCACCCACAATCTCAAGAACGTCTCGCTGGATCTGCCGCGCCACAAGCTGGTGGTGGTGACGGGCCTGTCCGGCTCGGGCAAGTCCTCGCTGGCGTTCGACACGCTCTACGCGGAAGGGCAGCGGCGCTACGTCGAAAGCCTTTCCGCCTATGCGCGCCAGTTCCTGCAATTGATGGACAAGCCCGACGTGGACCTGATCGAAGGCCTGTCGCCGGCGATCTCCATCGAGCAGAAGGCCGCGGGGCACAATCCGCGCTCCACGGTCGGCACCATCACCGAGATCCACGACTACCTGCGCCTGCTGTATGCGCGGGTCGGCACGCCCTACTGCCCCGATCACGGCCTGCCGTTGCAGGCCCAGAGCGTCAGCCAGATGGTGGACGCGGTGCTGTCCTGGCCGGCCGAGACCCGGCTGGCGGTGCTGGCCCCCATCGCGCGCGGCAAGAAAGGCAGCTTCGAAGACGAATGCGCCAGCCTGCAGGCGCAAGGCTATGTGCGCCTGCGCGTGGATGGCCAGATGGTCGAAATCGACGGCATGGCGCCGCTCAAGAAAACCGAGAAGCACGACATCGATGTCGTGATCGACCGGCTGCGCATCAAGCCCGAAAGCAAGCAACGCCTGGCCGAAAGCTTCGAAACCGCCCTGCAGCTGGCCGACGGCCGCGCGCTGGCGCTCGACATGGACAGCACTCGCGAACAGGTCTTCTCCAGCCGCTACGCCTGCCCCGTCTGCAGCCACAGCCTGCCGGAACTGGAACCGCGCCTGTTCAGTTTCAACAACCCGATGGGCGCCTGCCCCAGCTGTGACGGCATCGGCCAGGTCGGGTTCTTCGACCCCAAGCGCGTGGTCGCCTTCCCCGAACTCAGCCTGGCGGCCGGCGCCATCCGCGGCTGGGACCGCCGCAACGCCTTTACCCATTCGCTGCTGACCAGCCTGGCCGCGCACTACGAATTCGATATCGAAGCGCCCTTCGAAGACCTGCCCGAGGCGCTGCGCGACAAGGTGCTGTACGGCTCCGGCGAAGAAGAAATCTCGTTCCTCTACCTGAACGAAAAGGGCCGCAGCACCGTCAAGCGCCACACGTTCGAAGGCGTGATCCCCAACCTGGAACGCCGCTGGCGCGAAACCGATTCGGCCACCGTGCGCGAAGAGCTCGGCAAGTACCGCAACATCAAGACCTGCCCCGACTGCGGCGGTTCGCGGCTGCGGCCCGAGGCCCGCAATGTGCTGATCGGCCACGATCCGCGCGGCGGCGAACGCCACGGCCAGGCCATCTACGAAGTCGAAGCCATGCCGCTGTCGACCTGCCTGGCGTGGTTCCGCGACCTGACGCTGACCGGCGCCAAGCAAGAGATCGCCCAGCGCATCGTGCGCGAGATCGAGGCGCGCCTGAGCTTCCTGAACAACGTCGGCCTGAACTACCTGTCGCTGGACCGCAGCGCCGACACCATCTCCGGCGGCGAGGCGCAGCGCATTCGCCTGGCCAGCCAGATCGGCTCGGGCCTGACCGGCGTCATGTACGTGCTGGACGAACCCTCCATCGGCCTGCACCAGCGCGACAACGACCGCCTGATCGGCACCCTGCAGCACCTGCGCGACCTGGGCAACAGCGTCATCGTGGTCGAACACGACGAAGACATGATCCGCATGGCCGACTGGGTCGTGGACATGGGACCCGGCGCGGGCGAGCACGGCGGTGAAGTCGTGGCGCAAGGCGATCCCGACACCGTGCAGCGCGATCCCAATTCGCTCACGGGCCAGTACCTGAGCGGCAAGCGCGCCATCGCCATTCCAGAGCGCCGCCCGGTCACCGACGACCTGCCCTGGCTGACGCTCACCGGCGCCAGCGGCAACAACCTGAAAACCGTGGACTTGCGCCTGCCCGCGGGCCGGCTGATCTGCGTGACCGGCGTGTCAGGGTCGGGCAAGTCGACCCTGGTCAACGACACGCTGGCCGTGGCGGTGTCGCGCGCGCTGCATCATGCGCAAAGCGAACCCGCGCCTTACGTGTCGATGCAGGGGCTGGAAAACTTCGACAAGATCATCAGCGTCGACCAGAGCCCCATCGGCCGCACGCCGCGCAGCAACCCGGCCACCTACACCGGCCTGTTCACGCCGATCCGCGAATTGTTCGCGGGCGTGCCCGAGGCGCGCACGCGCGGCTACGATCCCGGCCGCTTCAGCTTCAACGTCAAGGGCGGACGCTGCGAAGCCTGCCAGGGCGACGGCGTGGTCAAGGTGGAAATGCACTTTCTGCCTGACATGTACGTGCCCTGCGACGTCTGCCACGGCAAGCGCTACAACCGCGAAACGCTCGAAATCCGCTATCGCGGCCGCAACATCAGCGAAGTGCTGGACCTGACCGTCGAGCAGGCGCTGGAATACTTCGAATCGGTGCCGGCCATTGCACGAAAACTGCATACGCTGATCGACGTGGGCCTGTCGTATATCCGGCTGGGCCAAAGCGCCACGACGCTGTCCGGCGGCGAAGCGCAGCGCGTCAAGCTGTCCCAGGAACTGTCGCGGCGCAGCACCGGCCGCACGCTGTACATCCTGGATGAACCCACCACCGGCCTGCATTTCCGCGACATCGAACTGCTGCTGCAGGTGCTGAACCAACTGGTGGACAGCGGCAATACGGTGCTGATCATCGAACACAACCTGGACGTCATCAAGACGGCGGACTGGCTGGTCGACATGGGCCCCGAAGGCGGCGACGGCGGCGGCCGCGTGGTGGCGCAAGGCACCCCCGAAGACGTCGCCGACGCCCCGGGCAGCCATACGGGGCACTATCTGGGCAAACTGCTGCGCCGCACGCCCGGCGGTTGACGGGCGCGGCGCCACATAGGGGAATCGACATGTACACCTTGATCATCGGCAACAAGAACTATTCGTCGTGGTCCTTGCGCCCCTGGCTCGCCCTGCGCGCCACCGGTGTCGCATTCACCGAGCAAAAGCTGGGCTTGTTCACTGAGGACTTCGCCCGCAGCCTGGGCCCGCTGACCCCGGCCGGCCTGGTGCCGGTGCTGCTGGATGGCGAATTCGCCGTGTGGGATTCGCTGGCCATCTGCGAATACGTCGCCGAACAACACTCCGAGGCCCGCCTGTGGCCGCAGGATGCCCGCGCCCGTGGGCGAGCCCGCTCGCTGGCCGCCCAGATGCACAGCGGCTTTGGCGCACTGCGCCAGGCCCTGCCCATGAATATCGAAGCCCATCTGCCCGGCATCGATATCCCCGAAGCCGCACGCCAGGACATCTCGCGCATACATGCCATCTGGCAAGACACGCGCGCCGAATTCGGCCAGGGCGGCCCGTTCCTGTTCGGTGCGTTTTCGATCGCCGACGCCTTCTTTGCGCCGATCGTGTCGCGTTTCACCACGTATGGCATCGCCGCGGCGGGCCCGGTGCGCGACTACATGGATGCCGTGCTGGCGCTGCCGGCCATGCAGGAATGGATGCGCGACGCACGCGCCGAAGCGACCTTCGTCGAGGCCGACGAACCCTACCGCAAGCATCGCTGAAACCATAGCAGCAACGGTTTGCCGCCGTGGCAAACCGCCAGCTCTCGGGACCTACGCCATGTCGAACAAGCGCTTGTGCTCGCGGATGGCGTAGCGGTCGGTCATGCCGGCGATGTAGTCCGCAATGGCGCGAGCCTGCTCGTTGAACGCGGCCCGGCGATAGTCCGGCGGCAGCAACCGCGGGTCATCCAGGAAGGCTGCAAACAATTCGCGCACGATGCGCCGTGCTTTGGTGGTCATGCGCAGCACCCGATAGTGCCGGTACAGGTTGTCGAACAGGAATTTCTTCAGCTCGTCGGCTTCGCGGCGAATCACGTCTGAAAACCCGGCCAGCGGCGGCGCACGCCTTACGTCGTCGGCGCTGGCCGGCGCCACATCGCGTATGCGTGCCAGCGACGTCTGCGTCAGATCGGTGATCAGCGTGTTGATCATGCGGCGGATGGTCTCGGCCACCGCCCGGCGCGACGCCAGGCCCGGGTAGCGATCCAGCACCTGGGCATGATGCCGCTGGAAAATCGAGACGTCCTGCAGCTGTTCGAGCGTGATAAGGCCCGAGCGCAGGCCATCGTCGATATCGTGGTTGTTGTAGGCCACTTCGTCGGCCAGGTTGGCCAACTGCGCCTCCAGCGATGGCTGGGTACGCGACAAAAAGCGCTCGCCCACGGCCCCCAGTTGCCGTGCATGCGCCGCCGAGCAATGCTTGAGTATGCCCTCGCGCGTTTCGAAGCAGAGGTTCAAACCATTGAAGTCGGCATAGCGCTCTTCAAGCTCGTCCACCACGCGCAGGCTCTGCAGGTTGTGCTCGAAGCCGCCCGCCTCGGGCGCCAGCTCGCGCATGCAGGCATTGAGCTCGTCCTGCCCCGCATGGCCAAAGGGCGTGTGGCCCAGGTCGTGCGCCAGCGAAATGGCTTCGGTGAGGTCTTCGGACAGCCCCAGGCTGCGCGCCAGCGTGCGCGCGATCTGCGCCACTTCCAGGCTGTGCGTCAGCCGGGTGCGGAACAGATCGCCTTCGTGGTTCACGAAGACCTGGGTCTTGTATTCCAGCCGCCGAAACGCGCTTGAATGCACGATGCGGTCGCGGTCGCGCTGGAATTCGCTGCGGTTTTCCGGCGGCGGCTCGGCATAGGTCCGGCCGCGCGATCGGGACGGGTCGGATGCATAGGAAGCCAGTTCTTTCATCTGCGACACCGTCACTCCTGTCGTTACTCGGTGGTTCGGGCCAGCACGGCGCGCACGGCCTCTGCCGGCGCCGCCCGCATCATCGCTTCGCCGATGCGGGTCATGAGCACATAGCGGATTTCGCCGCCCTCGGTCTTTTTATCGACCTGCATCAGGTCCAGCCAACGTTCGGCGCCCAGGTCAGGCGCCACCGTGGGGCAGCCGATGGCCGCCACCAGGTCGCGCACACGCGCCACATCGGCACGCGGAAAGCCCGCCACGTCCGCCGACAGTTCGGCGGCCTGCACCATGCCACAGCCTACGGCCTCGCCGTGCAGCCAGGCGCCGTAACCCAGGCCGGCCTCGATGGCGTGGCCAAAGGTATGGCCCAGGTTCAGGATCGCACGCAGACCGGATTCACGCTCGTCCTTGCCCACCACCTGCGCCTTCAGCTCGCAAGAGCGGCGGATGGCGTAGGCGATGGCCTGGGGGTCCAGGCTGCGCAGCTTGGGCGCGTTTTCCTCGCACCAGGTCCAGAAATCCGGATCCAGGATCAGGCCGTACTTGATGACTTCCGCCAGGCCCGCCGAGATCTCGCGCGCCGGCAGGGTGTTGAGCACGTCGGTGTCGATTTCCACCGCCAGCGGCTGGTAGAAGGCGCCGATCATGTTCTTGCCCAGCGGGTGGTTCACGGCCGTCTTGCCGCCCACCGACGAATCGACCTGCGCCAGCAGCGTCGTGGGTACCTGCACGAAGCGCACGCCGCGCATGTACACCGCGGCGGCAAACCCGGTCATGTCGCCGATCACGCCGCCGCCCAGCGCCACCAGCACGCAGCGCCGGTCCAGGCGATGCGTCAACAGGGCGTCGAAGATCAGGTTCAGCGACTGCCAGTCTTTATAGGACTCGCCGTCGGGCAATTCGATGCGCAGCACCCGCTTGCCGGTGCGCGCCAGGGCGGCCTCGGCGCGTTCGCCGTACAGCGCGGCCACCGTTGGGTTGGTGACCACGGCGATGGCGGTGGCGTCGGCGGGAATGCACTGGTCCAGGGCGTCCAGGCGGCCCGGTGCGATGCGGATCGGGTACTGGCCGCCCGGGGTGTCGACCTCAACAACGTTCATATCTGCTTCTCGAAGGCTTGTAATTGCGGCAGTAGCGCCTTGACCAGGGTGTGGATGGGCATCGAGCCCGTTTCCACCACCAGGTCGGCCACTTCTTTATAGAGGGGCTCGCGCAGCGTCATCAGATCGCGCAGCGTGCCACGGGGATCGGCGGTAGCCAGCAGGGGACGGTTGCGATCGCGGCAAGTCCGGCGGAACAATTCGTCCACGCTGGCCCTCAAATAGACCACGATGCCCCGCTGGCGCAGCCGCAGGCGGTTTTCGGCCGCCAGGATGGCGCCGCCGCCCGTGGCAAGAATTATGTTGCGCCGTTGGGTACACTCTTCCAAAGCGGCGGCCTCCCGGCGACGGAAACCGGCCTCGCCCTCGATTTCGAAGATTACCGGCACCCGTACGCCGCAACGCGCCTCGAGCTCATGATCCAGATCGACAAACTCGCGCCCCAGGGCACGCGCCAGGCCACGGCCAATGGTCGTTTTACCGGCACCCATCATCCCCACCAGGAAGACGGGCAGGTCATGCGGCAACGACACGGTCTTGCCTGCGCATTCCGAGGCGCAAGGCAAGTTTTCGGGCGCCTCGCCGGAGGGCGCCAGGTCCGGGTCAGCCTCCGGACATGAGTGAGCGGAAAAGTTCATGACGGCATTATCACATCTGCCGCCAAGTTGCCCGCGCACCACACTGAACTATCTTGTTACAGAAACCGATCCGCCTCGCTAAGGCGGGACCGGAGATACCCGTAAAATCGCCGCGATGAGCAAGCCCCAGAATTCCTCCAAAAAAGACAAGCCCGCCAAGAGCGGTTCCCCGATATTGCGATTTTTCGTCAAGACCGGCATTTTCTGTGCCGGCCTGTTCCTGTGCGGCGTCCTGCTGGCGGGGATGGCCCTGGCGCTGGCGTGGCCCAACCTGCCCGACCTGAACGCCATGACGGATTACCGCCCGCGGGTGCCGCTGCGCGTCTATACGGCCGACAAGGTGCTCATCGGCGAGTTCGGCGAAGAACGCCGCAACGTGCTGCGCTTCAACGAAATCCCGGACGTCATGAAGTCCGCGGTGCTGGCCGCCGAAGACGACCGCTTCTACCAGCACGGCGGCATCGACTGGACGGGCGTGGTGCGGGCAGGCCTGACCAACCTGATCAACATGTCCAAGACACAGGGCGCCAGCACGATCACCATGCAGGTGGCGCGCAACTTCTACCTGTCGTCCGAAAAGACCTACTCGCGCAAGTTCTACGAACTGCTGCTGACGTTCAAGATCGAATCCGAGCTCACCAAGGACCAGATCCTTGAGCTCTATATGAACCAGATCTACCTGGGGCACCGCGCCTATGGCTTTGCCGCCGCCTCGCGCACGTACTTCGGCAAGCCGCTGTCGGAAGTGACCCCGGCCGAAGCCGCCATGCTGGCCGGCATCCCCAAGGCCCCTTCGCGCTTCAACCCGATTTCCAACCGCCCCCGCGCCGAACTGCGCCAGCGCTACGTGCTGGGCCGCATGCAGTCGCTGGGCTACCTGACCGAGCCTGAATACAAGCAGGCGATGGCGCAGCAGATCGTCATGAAGTCGGCGGAAGGCACGCCGGCGGGCGGCTATGCCATCCATGGCGAATACGTGGCCGAACTGGCCCGCCAGCTGCTGTTCAACGTCTACCAGGACAACGTCTACTCGCGCGGCATCAACATCTACACCACGGTCCAGTCCAAGGACCAGGAAGCCGCCTACCGTGCCGTGCGCGAAGGCGTGCTGGAATACACCCGCCGCGCGCCCTACCCCGGCCCCGAAGAGCAGCTCGACCTGCCCCCCGGCACCGAGAACAACCCCCAGGCCCTGGACGAATTCCTGGATGGCGTGTTCGACAAGTTCAGCGACAGCGGCGACCTGCTGACCGCGCTGGTCCTGTCGGCCAGCCCCACCGAGGTCAAGCTGGCCCGCAGCTCGCGCGAAGTCATCACCGTCACCGACAAGAAGGTGCTGGGCGTGGTGGCCCGTGCGCTCAACGACAAGGCCAAGCCCGAACAACGCATCAAGCGTGGTTCCGTCGTCTACATCCGCAAGCTGGGCGACAACTGGGAAATCATCAACCTGCCGTCGGTGCAGGCCGCGTTCGTGGCCCTGTCGCCGCAGGATGGCGCCATTCGCGCCATGGTCGGCGGCTTCGACTTCTACCGTGGCAACTTCAACCGCGTGACGCAAGCCTGGCGCCAGCCGGGCTCGAACATCAAGCCGTTCATCTACGCCGCCTCGCTCGAACGCGGCCTGACCCCGGCCACGCAGATTTCCGACCAGCCGTTCGAACTGACTGCCGCCCAAACGGGCTCCAAGGCCTGGAACCCGAAGAACTACGGCAACCAGTACGAGCCCATGCTGACGCTGCGCCAGGGTCTGTACAAGTCCAAGAACATGGTCTCGATCCGCATCCTGCAGGCCATCGGTCCGCAGTACGCCCAGGACTACCTGACCCGCTTCGGCTTCGACAAGGCCCGCCAGCCGGCCGTGCTGCCGCTGGCGCTGGGCGCCGGTTCCGTGACCCCGCTGCAACTGGCCGGCGCGTTCTCGGTGTTCGCCAACGGCGGCTACCGCATCACGCCCTACCTGATCGACCGCGTCACCGACAGCAACGGCAAGATCGTGATGCAGTCCAAGCCCGTCGTGGCCGGCGACGCCGCTGCCCGCGCCATCGATCCGCGTACCGCTTGGATCATGGACGACGTGCTGCGCGGCGTGGCCACCTTCGGCACCGCCGCCCGCGCCCGCGTGCTGCTCAAGCGCAACGACATCGCCGGCAAGACGGGTACCACCAACGAATCCGTGGACGCCTGGTTCTCGGGTTACACCCCGTCCCTGGTCGCCACCGCCTGGCTGGGCTTTGACCAGCCCAAGTCGCTCGGTTCACGCGAAACCGGCGGCGGCGTGGCCATGCCGATCTGGGTCGACTACATGCAGGACGTGCTCAAGGGCGTGCCGGAAGAAAAGCCGCGCCCCCGCCCGGACGGCATCATCGTCGAGAACGGCGAATACTATTTCTCGGAATTCCCACCCGGACAAGCCGTGGCGCGCCTGGGCTTGCCCCAGGCCGACACGCTGGGCGAGTTCCTGAACGGCCTGAACAACGACAGCGGCGCCGACAACCGCATCAAGGTCGGGCCGGGCGTGGGCACGCAGAACGCGCAGCCCTGGTCGCAGAAAATTCCTTTCTGACGCGCAAAGAAGAAGGCCGGTTCGCATGAACCGGCCTTTTTTTTATTGAACGCTACAGGCGGATCGTGACGGGCACACCCGCCGCCGCGGAACAGATCTGGGACAGGGCGTCCGGCAATTTCGGGCCGCCTCGGGTATCGTTCCAGTTCTGGCCGTCGTAGCGGTAATGGAAGCCGCCGCTGCGCGCGGCCACCCACAGTTCCTGCATGGCGGCCTGGCTGTTCACCACCACGTGGGTATTGTCTTCGAACACCATGGTCAGCACATTGCCGCTGCGGCTGGTTTCGACGTCGACGTCGAGCGAAGCCGCCCAGTCATCGGCCTGGCTTTCGATGCTTTCCAGCACCTGGTCGATCAACGCAAGAAATTCGGTTTCGGTCATAATCGAGCCTGCAAGAATTACGGAGTTCCCAGTGTTCCATTTGGCATTCAGCCGCATGTCTCTTCGCATTGTAGCCACGCTTGTGGCGACCGGCATGGTTGCGGCCTGCGGGTACAAGGGTCCTTTGTACATGCCGACCCCTGATGGCAAGCCGCCTCAGCGTACCCAGCAGCAGCAGCAGCAGCAGCAGCAGCAGCAGCAAACGCCCCAGATTCCCCAGATCCCGGCGGCCCCCTCGCTGCCATGACCGCCGCGTTCCCAGTTCCGCCCGAACTGGCCGGGCACCCCTACTTCCAGTACCGCAACAATGTGCTGTACGCCGAAGACGTGCCGCTGGACCATCTGGCCGAGAAACTGGGAACACCGCTCTACGTCTACTCCCGCGCTGCCCTCAGGGGCGCCTGGGACACCTACCGCAGTGCCATCGGCCAGCGCCCCGTGCTGGTCTGCTACGGCATGAAAGCCAATTCCAACCTGGCCATCCTGAAAGAATTCGTCCGGCTGGGCGCGGGTTTCGACATCGTCTCCGGCGGCGAACTCAAGCGCGCCCTGGCCGTCGGCGCCGACCCCGCCAAGATTGTGTTCTCGGGCGTGGGCAAGCAGGCCTGGGAAATGCGCGCGGCCCTGGCGGCCGGCGTACTCTGCTTCAACGTCGAATCCGAGGCCGAACTTCAGCGTCTGTCGGACGTTGCCCAGGAAATGGGCCAGCGCGCCCGGGTATCGCTACGCGTCAATCCGGATGTCGATGCCCAGACCCATCCGTACATCTCCACCGGCCTGAAAGAAAACAAGTTCGGCATCCCCATCGATTGCGCGCTGGACGCCTACCGCAGCGCCCGCCTGCTGCCGGGCCTGGACATCACCGGCCTGGATTGCCACATCGGGTCACAGCTGACCGACATCAGTCCCTATTTAGATGCCCTGGAAAAGCTGCTCGACCTGGTCGAGCAACTGGACGCCATCGGCATCTCGCTGTCGCACCTGGACCTGGGCGGCGGACTGGGTATCCGCTACGCAGACGAAACGCCCCCCTCGCCCAAGGCTTTGCTGGACCCGGTGTTCCAGCGGCTGCAAGCCCGCGGCCAAGGCCACCTGCACGTGGTGCTGGAACCGGGCCGCTCGCTGATCGGCAATGCCGGCGTGCTGTTGACCACCGTGCAGTACCTCAAGCACAACGAGGCCCGCAATTTCGCCATCGTCGATGCCGCCATGAACGACCTGTTGCGGCCCGCCCTGTACGAGGCCTGGCACGGGCTGTGCCCCCTTCGGCCGCGCGCGGGCGATGCCACGGAATACGACATCGTCGGCCCGGTCTGCGAAAGCGCCGACTGGCTCGCCCGGCAGCGCGTGCTGGCTCTGGAACAAGGCGACGTGCTGGCGCTGGAATCGGCGGGCGCCTACGGCATGACCATGGCGGCCAACTACAACACACGCCCCCGCGCGGCCGAAGTGATGGTCGACGGCGACCACTATCATGTAGTGCGCCAACGCGAAACGCTGGACGATCTGCTGCGGGGCGAATCGACGCTGCCCTGAGCGGCATGCCGTCCAGATGTGAAAAAGGCCCCGTCGGGGCCTTTTTCGTGGGTCAATCAGGCGTCAGAGCTGGCCGTAGGAGTGCAAGCCCGACAGGAACATGTTCACGCCCAGGAAGGCGAAGCCGGTGATCAGCAGGCCCGTCAGTGCCCAATAGGCCGCCATGGTGCCGCGCAGGCCCTTGATCAGGCGCATGTGCAGCCAGGCCGCGTAGTTCAGCCAGACGATCAGCGCCCAGGTTTCCTTGGGGTCCCACTGCCAGTACGCGCCCCAGGCATCGGCCGCCCACAGCGCGCCCAGAATGGTGGCCACCGTGAAGAAGGCGAAACCGATGGCGATGGCGCGATACATGATGTCGTCCAGCACCTCCAGCGGCGGCAGCGCCGCGGCGATATGGCGCCGCGCCAGCAGGATCGCGCCGACGATCACGGCGCCAATGCCGAAATACAGCATCCAGGTCGCCGACAGGCCGTCGGTGCGGAACACCATCGGTTCGGCGCACAGCAGCACGCCCAGCACGAACAGCGGCGCCAGTTTCAACCACGACGTGGTCTGCCCATGCTGCTTGACCAGGTAGGCAAAGCCGACCATGGCCGCCAGCGAGAACGTGCCGTAGCCGATGAAATTGGCGGGCACGTGCAGCTTCATCCACCAGCTCTTGAGCGCCGGCACCAGCGGCTGGATCTGCCCCGCGTCGCGCGTGAACGAATACCAGAGCAGGAACACGACGGCCGACGTCACCACCAGCAGCACGAAGCCGCCCAGCGCGCGCGTCTTGTATTTGCGTTCGTAGTACAGGTAGAACAGCGCCGTGATCAGCGAGAACAGCACGAACACTTCGTACAGGTTGCTGACCGGAATGTGGCCCAGGTCCGGGCCCATCAGGTGGCCTTCGCGCCAACGCACCAGCAGGCCCGTGACACCCGCGAACACCGCGCCCCAGGTCAGGGCCGTCCCCAGCCAGGCGGCCGTCGGGCTGACCACGCCGATCCAGTAGCACACCATGGCCAGCGCAAACAGCGCGCTCATCCAGAGAATGGCCGACTGCGACGAGAACAGGTACTTCAGGAAGAACACCTGCTCGGCCCGCGCCAGGTCGTTGCCGTAGAGCATGAGTGCCAGGCCGGCCGCGATCGCACAGGCGACCATCAGGCGGCGCAAGGGGCGCCACAGCCAGCCCAGCCAGGCCAGCGCGGGCACCGTGCCGCACAGGATGATCTTCTCGTAGTAGTCCATGGCGCCGGCGTAGCGGGTCAGCGCAAAACCCGCCCCCACTGCCAGCAACAGGAAGAAGACGACGTCGGTCCAGTCGGGTTTACCGCGTTGCGCGCGGTTGTCGCCGGTCTCGGACAGGCTTTCGTCCCAGGGGCTGCCTGGCGAGGCGGCATGCACAGGCATGTCGGGCGTGGGGGAATGCGTGGTGGTCGTCGTGGACATAAGAAACCTTAAGACCCTTTCTGGCGCAGCAGCGCCTGCTTGAAGCGATCGAACTCTTGATTGAAGTCGAGTGTACGCTTCTGCGAAGTCATCGCCGCCAGGATGCCGCTGCCGCCGTCTTGCGGCCGGACCCAGATCCAGACACGGCGATCTCGAATATAGAACATCGAGAACACCCCAAGCACCAGCAGCAGGCTGCCCAGGTAGACCGTGTTCTTGCCCGGGGTGCGGCTGACTTGGAACACGCTGGCCTGGATGTGGTTGAAATCGGCCAGCGAGAAGAACACCGGCGCCGGGTAGACGGTCAGGTCGGACAGCGCCGCCACCGCCAGGCGCGACCACACCGCGGCGCGCTCGCCATCGGCGCCCTCGGTAGGCACGGGCGGCAAACCGGCGCGTTCGCGTTCGACGCCCCGCAGTTCATTCATGCTTGCGCCGATCAGCCGGATCACGACGTCTGCCGCACGCTCCAGGTCGGCCGGCGGGGTATTGGCCTGCAGGAATGCAGCCACGGCCTGCAGGCCACCGCCGGAATAGGTTTCCAACGCGCGTTCGGCGGCCGTCTGCAAGGGCTGGCGGTCGGCGCCGGTGGGGCTGTTGCGTTCGGCGAAGCGGCGCGCCGCTTCCTGGCGTGCCGCGGGGTCCGCCAGGGTGGCGCGCAGCCGCATGAATTCCGCCACCGAACTGTCGTCGTCCGCGGGAATGCGCAGGTAACGGAACGGTTCGGACGCGTTGTTGCGCACGCCGGCCAGGAACACGCTGGCGCCGTCCAATTGCACCGGCAGCATGTAGTTCTGGAATTCGTGCGCCTGGCCGGCATCGTCGATCAGCTTGTATTCGACGCTGGGGCCCACGTTGCGCAGGTTTTCGTTCTTCTTGCCCGCCGCGCTGCCGGATACCGATGCCACGTGCTCGGCAAAGCTCTGGTTCGCGCCCTTGGGGTCGCCACGGGTCAGGTCTTCGACGTTGATCGGACGCAACGCCGTGATTTCCACACCCATGCTGCGCGGGCCCTTGGCCGTGTTCGCGCTGACTTCGGCGGTCTTGCCCACGGTGCCGTCGACGTTGAAGGTAGCGCTGTCGGCGCCCACCAGCGGATAGCCCTTGAGCACGACCGTGCTGCCGCCATCGTCGAAGCTGGACTGATACACCGTCATGCCCTTGAAGCGCAGCGGTTCGTTCACTTCGATGGTGGAGTCGAACGACTTGCCGGTATCCGGATCCGTCACTTCCACTTCACTGGCAAAACGGCTGGGCATGCCCGTCGAGTAGTAATCGACGACGAATTTCTTGAGCTTGAGCGTGAACGGCATCGGCTGCACCAGCGCGCCGTCGCCGACCATCACGACCGCCGTGCTGGCCTGGCCGTTCTCGGGCACCAGCACGCTGGCGCGGAAGCTGGGGTTGTCGACCGACAGGCGGCCGCTTTCCGGCACCTCGGAAATCAGCATGTTCTCGACGATGGGCTTCTTGCCGCCGAACATGACCTGCAGGCGCACGGGCAGCTCGCTGTCGAGCAGCCCGCCAATACAGATGATGACCATGGCGGCGTGCGCAAACACATAACCCAGCCGGTTGGCGCTGCCCTTCTTGGCCGCCAGCAGCACCCCCGTATTGTCCTGGCGCTCGCGCACCGCATAGCCCATGCGCTTGAGCAGCGCCGTCAGGCCTGCCGCGGTCTGGGGCACGTCGCTGGACACCTCGGTTTCGACGCGGTGCGGGAAGGCTCGCAGGCTGCTGCCACGCACGTGCTCACGAAACGAGCTGGCCTCGCGCAGCATCTTGGGCGCGTTGCGGATCAGGCAGACCGAGGTCGAAATGACCAGGAACGCCATGATCAACAGGAACCACCAGCTGTTGTAGACGTGCCAGATGGAAAACTTGTCGAACACCTCGTACCAGAACGGGCCGAACTGGTCGATGTAGTTGCTGGACGACCGGTTCTGCTGCAGCACCGTCCCCACCAGGCTGGCCACGCAGATGAACATCAGCAGGCTGACGGCAAAACGCATCGAACCCAGCAGTTCGAACAGATCGCGGGGCAGGCTGCGCAGAGAGGGACGAGAGTGTGTCTGAGTCGAATTCATGAAAAAAGGGGGGCCGCGCTATCGGCTACCCCCCTCGTAGACAGCGCGTAGCGGAACCAGGTTCCGTACGCTCAGGTTGTGTGAACGCGGACCAGCCGCGCGCGTTGCCGGCAAGCGGCTACCGCAGGCCAGCCGCGTAATCCGCCACGGCCTTGATGTCGGCATCCGACATCCGGTCGGCCACGGCGTGCATCACGTCGTTGGCGCGATCGCCGCTGCGGAACAGTTTGAGCTGCTCTTCAATATACAAGGGGAACTGACCCGACAAACGGGGGTATTGGCCCGGAATGCCCGCGCCGTTGGCAGAATGGCATGCCGCGCACGCGGGAACATTGCGTTCGGGCAAACCGCCGCGCCAGATCTTTTGACCCAGATCAACCAGCTTCTCGTAGCCGGCCGTGGCGGGCTCTTTCAGAGGCTGCTGCGCCAGGTACAGCGCGATGTTCTGCATGTCGGCCGGCGTCAGGTTCTGCGCCATGGCGGTCATGGGGGTGGGATTGCCGCCCGCGCCATTGCGCACCGGCAGCTTGGCGCCCGCCTTGACCTGGAAATCGGTCAGTTGCTTGACCAGGTATTCGTGGGGTTGCGCGGCCAGGTTGGGATTCACCGGAATGGTGCTGTTGCCCGCCGCGCCATGACAGGAGGCACAGGCAATGATGCCTCGGGAGGCGTCACCCTGGTCAAACAGCTGTCCGCCCTTGGCGGCATCTGGCTTGGCCGGGCCCGCAGCACCGTCGGCGGCGAAACTCGTAGTAGATAAGGCGGAGGCGCCGAGCAACAGCCCGCTCGCAACCAACATCCGGGACAGCACACGCTTCATGAAGACCTCGACGAATCGCATCGCTCAAGGCGCAAAAAGGCGCCCACGCCTACCCGCACATCTGGAAAACCGTATCGAACCTGCTTTGCCCGTCTTGCCTGCCTGGAACATGCCGGTAGGTACCGAAATGCCCTTAACAGTAAGCAAAAGAGACGGCTCCGCGCACGGGGACCACTGTTGCAAACGCCGGATTATACAATAGGGCTCGAAACCAACCGTATCCAAAGCCATCCGTGTCCCTCCTACATCGCGCCTCTTTTCTCACGTCGGCAGCTCGCCTCGACCAGTTGCCGCCCGCCGGCGCACCCGAGGTCTGCTTTGTCGGCCGGTCCAACGCGGGCAAATCCACGTCCATCAACGTGCTGTGCAACCAGCGCCGCCTTGCCTTCTCGAGCAAGACACCGGGCCGCACGCGCCTGATCAACATGTTCAGCCTGCCCGACCCGCTGGACCCTGAAAGCCACATCGGCTATCTCGTCGACCTGCCCGGCTACGGCTACGCGTCGGTGGCCCGCAACGAGAAGGAAAAGTGGGCCGACATCCTGGGCGGCTACCTGCGCGACCGCGAATCGCTGGTCGGCATCGTGCTGCTCATCGACATCCGCCGCGGCGTCACCGAACTGGATCGCCGCCTGGCCAATTTCATCGCCCCCACCGGCCGTCCGGTGCTGGCGCTGCTCACCAAAGCCGACAAGCTGCCTTACGGCCAGCGCATGCGCACCGTGTTTTCCGTGCGCAAAGACCTGGCGGACATCGGCGCCCTGCACACCATCCCCTTCTCGGCACCCGAGCGCATCGGCCTGGAAGAAGCTGGCGCGCACATAGAAAACTGGATCTCTCCCAAGGTCGTACCATGAACCCGCAGATCATCACCCCCGACTTCCCGGTTTCCCGCCCCCGCCGCCTGCGCCGCGACGACTTCACCCGGCGCCTGGTGCGCGAAAACACCCTGACGGTGGACGACCTGATCTACCCCGTTTTCGTGGCCGAAGGCACGGGCTTGAAGCAAGCCGTGCCGTCGCTGCCCGGCGTGGTCCGCTATTCGCCGGACACGCTGATGTCGGTGGCCGAAGAATGCGTATCGCTGGGCATCCCGGTGCTGTCGCTGTTCCCCGCCATCGATCCGTCGCTCAAGACGCCCGACGGCATCGAAGCCACCAACCCCGACGGCCTGATCCCGCGCGTGGTGCGCGAGCTGAAAAAGCGCTTCCCTGAATTGGGCGTGCTGTGCGATGTGGCGCTGGACCCTTACACCAGCCACGGCCAGGACGGCGTCATCGATGAGCACGGCTACGTCGTCAACGAGCCTACCGTCGAAATCCTGGTCAAGCAGGCGCTCACGCAGGCTGCGGCCGGCGTCGACATGGTCGCCCCCAGCGACATGATGGACGGCCGCATCGGCGCCGTGCGCCGCGCACTCGAAGCCAACGGCTACATCCACACGCAGATCATGGCCTACTCGGCCAAGTACGCCAGCGCCTTCTATGGCCCGTTCCGCGACGCCGTCGGGTCCGCCACCAACCTGGGCAAGTCCAACAAAATGGCCTACCAGATGGACCCCGGCAACCTGGACGAAGCCCTGCGCGAAGTCGCCGCCGACCTGCAGGAAGGCGCCGACATGGTCATGGTCAAGCCCGGCATGCCCTACCTGGACGTGCTGCGCCGCGTGAAGGACACCTTCCGTGTGCCGACCTTCGCCTATCAGGTCAGCGGCGAATACGCGATGATCAAGGCCGCCTCCGCCAACGGCTGGCTGGACCACGACAAGGTCATGATGGAAGCCCTGCTGGCGTTCAAGCGCGCCGGCGCCGATGGCATCCTGACCTACTTCGCCATCGAGGCGGCCAAGCTGCTCAAGAACCGCGACTAGTTGCTGCGACGCAGGCCCAGCCAGGTCCCGCTCAAGATGCAGGCCAGGCCTGCGACGTGCACCAGCGTCACGTGTTCATCCAGGAACAGCGCGGCGAACAGCAGCCCGAAGATCGGCAGCCAGTTCACGAATAGCGCCGCGCGGCTGATCCCCAGCCGCGCGATGCCTGCATTCCAGATGATGTTGCTGACGCCCGAGGCGATGACAGCCGAAAACAGCAGCACCATCCACGGCCACCACGTCATGCGCCAGCCCTCGGCTTCGTACGAGCCGGGCGTCAGGATGGCATGCACCACCAGCATCAGCCCGCCAGCCAGGTACATGTACCAAAGCATCGCCAGTGGATCGAGCGTGCGCGAGATGCGCTGGATCACCAGCCCGCCGAACACGAACACCGCGACCGCCAGGAACACGATCGCATCGCCCCAGCCCGTCAGGCCCAACTGCGCGCCGCTGCCGATCACCACCATCGCCACGCCGGCCAGGCCCAGCAAGGCGCCGGCAATGCGCAGCCACGTCAGCTTTTCACGGTAGAACAAGGCCGCCAGCAGCGCCGACAACAGCGGGCTGGTGGCCATCAACAGCGTGCCATTGGCGGCCGACGAGAACTGCAGGCCGTAGACGAGCGCGGTCTGGTGCGCATACACCACCAGGAAGCCCGCCAGCGCGACCCAGCCCAGTTCCACGCGGCCCAGCCGGGGAATGCGGCCGCGGCGGGCCTTGACGATCAAGGTGACCGCGACGAACGCCACGGCAATCCGCACGGCCGCCAGGGCCCGGATGTCCATGTGTTGCGTCAGGTACTTGATGGAGACGATGTTCAGGCCCCACGTGGCCATCACGAACATCAATTGAAGATAGATCAGACCGGTGCGGTCCTGGCTTGCAGCAACTGTCGGAGACGTCACGGGCGCCGGCCTGGTGGATGGAGGGCGCCGCCCACGCGGCGCGAGCCCTCATGGTAGCGGCCGGTCGCCGCTCAACGCAATAGCACGCGGTCCAGCGACTCGGTGAAACGCTTGGCGTCCTGGAATCCCACCACGCGGGCCTCGGGCAATTCCTTGCCGCCCGGCGCGAAGAACATGATGCCCGGCGGGCCGAACAGGCGGAACCGCTTGAGCAGCGCGCGGTCGTCGGCATTGTTGGCCGTGACGTCCGCCTGCACCAGCAGCATGCCCGCCATGCGCTGCGCTACCCCCGGATCGGTGAAGGTGAAGCGCTCCATCTCGCGGCACGACACACACCAGTCGGCGTAGAAATCCAGCATCACCGGCTGTTGGCTCTGCGCCAGCACCGCGTCGAGCTCGGCATTGTTGCGCACGCGCTTGAAATGCGCCTCGCCGGCATTGGCCGACACGCCGGCCGCGGCCGGGCCGCCCGATGCAAAATGGGACAAAGGCTGCAGCACGTCGCGCCCGCCGCTGGCCGCCCCCACCAGCCACGCGGCGGCGGCCAGGGCCAGCAGCAGCCCCAGGCCCTTGCCGAACATGCGCGCCGAGCCGGCACCGGCCGGCAGTGCATCAAACGCCCGCAGCATCACGGCCCCGACAATCGCCAGGAAGGCCCAGCCGGTCATCTGCACCCAGGTAGGCACGACCGGAATCAGCATCCACCACGCCGTCGCCAGCAGCAACATGCCAAAGAGCCGCTTGACGCCGTCCATCCAGGGCCCTGCCTTGGGCAGCAGCGCCCCCGACGACGCGCCCACGATCAACAGCGGCACGCCCATGCCCCAGGCCATGGCGAACAAGGCAGAACCGCCCAGTACCACGTCGCCCGTCTGCGAGATGTACAGCAACGCTCCAGCCAGCGGCGCGGCCACGCAGGGCCCGACGATCAGGGCCGACAGGGCCCCCATCACCAGCGCGCCGGTGTAGCGCCCGCCGGGCACGCGCGACGAACGTTCGGCCAACTTGGCCTGAATGCCCGAGGGCATCTGGAAGGTGAAGGCATCGAACATCGCCAGCGCCAGCACCGCCAGCAAAATGGCGAACAAGGTCAGTATCCAGGGCGTCTGCAGCCACGCGGCAAGACCCGCGCCGCTCAGGCCTGCGGCCACGCCCAGCGCGGTGTAGACCACCGACATGCCCAGCACGTAGGTCGCCGCCAGCGCCAGGCCCCGGCCGCGACTCGGGTGGGCTTGGTTGGCCCCGCCCAGCACGATCGACGAGAGAATCGGAATCATCGGCAAGACGCAGGGCGTGAACGCCAGCAGCAGGCCCAGCACCAGGAACACGCCGGCCGTCTTCACCCAACCCAGCCCGCCCAGCGCATCGGCCAGGCCGGTATCACCTGCGTTCACCAGCGCGCTCAAGCCACCCGACGATGCCGGGGCGGTCGACGCACCAGCGCTGGCGCCGCCTACGCCTGCCACGGCATAGCCTCCCGCCACCGGCGTCAGCTTCACGCTGCTGTCCATCGGGGGGTAGCACAGCCCGGCGTCGGCACAGCCCTGGCCCGTCAGCGTCAGGGTGAAAGGCTGACCGCCAGGGGCCACCGGCACGCGGATCACGACATCCTTGTGATAGACCTCCATGTCTTTCTCGAAGGTCGGGTCGTACTTGACGTCGCCTTTCGGATAGACGGGCTCGCCCAGGGTCGCCGCGCCCAGCGGACTGATGGTGATGCCAAAGCGCTCGCGGTACATGTAATAGCCGGGCGCCACTTTGAAACGCAGCTCGACCGTGTCCGGCGCCGCCATCACCGCACTGAAGACAAAGGCCTTTTCCGGTTCAAGGAATTCGGCATCGGCGCGCGCGGGCGCGTTCCAGCCCCACAGCAGCAGCGCCATGGCCAACAGGGCCAGCAGTCTGGGGAACAAGGCGCGCGCCGGTGCGCTGGCTGGAACCGCGAGTTGCAACATCAGTCTCTCTTGTTCTGCGGGACGGCCGTCTGTTCGCGCACCCAATCCAGATAGGGCGCCGCGCCGCCGATGACCGGCAGCACGATGATTTCGGGCACGTCGTAGGGATGCATCTGCGCCAGGGCCTGGACCACGGCCTGGTGGCGCGCGTAGGTGGTCTTGATGTGGATGGGGATTTCTTCCGTCCCCTCGACCACGCCTTGCCACAGGTAGATGGACAGGCCCGGGGCGCCAAGGTTCACGCAAGCCGCCAGTCCGTCTTCGACCAGCACATGGGCGATACGCTTGGCCAGCAGCAGGTCCGGCGCGTTGCTGATGACCAGCACGACGTCGTCATCGCGCAACATGGGGCCTCCTTGGGGTAGCCGTGTGGGATGTAACTCGGGGTATTTTATCGGTATTGCCGCCGCCGTCCGCCACGGCCGGACTTGCGGCTACGCCGCGCCGTCGCGCACTCCCATTCCCACCGAGGCAAGCATGTCCGATAACTGCCTGTTCTGCCGCATCGCCCGCCACGAAATCCCGGCCCACATCATCCACGAAGACGACCGCCTGATGGCGTTCCTGGACATCCAGCCTGTACGCGCCGGGCACACGCTCATCATCCCCAAGCAGCACTACCCGTACTACGAAGACATGCCGGCCGACCTGGCCGGGCACATCGTCAACCTGGGCCAGAAGCTGGGTCGCCACATGAAGCGCCTGTACAACGTGGACCGGGTAGCATTCGCGTTCACGGGCATCCACGTGGCCCACACCCATGCGCACGTGATTCCGATGCACCATCCGCAGGACGTGACCTCGACCCAGTACATCGAGCAGCAGGACCTGACCTTCCGCATGCCGCCCCAGGCCCCCAAAGAGGCGCTGGAGGCCGCCGCGGCGCAATTGCGAGGCGAACTGCACGCGTCGTAGTCCGCGCGCCTGCAGGCCGTTCTGGTGCCGCCATCGAGGCGCCACAAAAAACAAGGGCGGGTCCGAAGACCCGCCCTTGCTACTCATCGCGCAACCGAAGCTTATTCGGCGGCGCTGTCCTCAGCGGCTTCATCGACTTCCGGACGGTCGACCAGCTCCATGAAAGCCATGGGAGCATTGTCGCCTTGACGGAAGCCCATCTTCAGCACGCGGGTGTAGCCGCCGTTACGGGCCGCGTAGCGCGGGCCGATTTCGGCGAACAGCTTCACCACAGCGTCGCGATCGCGCAGACGGGCAAAAGCCAGACGCTTGTTCGCGAGGGTGGGTTCTTTACCCAGCGTGATCAGGGGTTCGATGACGCGGCGCAATTCTTTCGCCTTCGGCAGCGTGGTCTTGATGGCTTCGTGGGTAATCAACGAAACGGCCATGTTGCGGAACATGGCAAGACGGTGACTGCTGGTGCGGTTGAGCTTACGCAAGCCATTACCGTGACGCATGATAAGTATCCTTTGAATCTAAAGAAGGCGTTTCCGCCATCGGGTTGTCCGGCTCTTCTATCAACCTGCAATCAGGCCGCGGTCCGGTAGAAAACGGTGCATTTTACGACGGTTTCGCAAACCGCCCGGCTTTGACGCCGGGCGCTGCAGGAGGCGCCCCTTTCCAGGGACGCCGCCCTTCAAGACTTACGGACGCTCCAGGCCCAGGGGCGGCCAGTTCTCGAGCTTCATGCCGAGGGTCAAGCCACGTGCAGCCAGGACTTCCTTGATCTCGTTGAGCGACTTGCGACCCAGGTTCGGGGTCTTGAGCAGCTCGTTTTCGGTACGCTGGATCAGGTCGCCGATGTAGTAGATGTTTTCGGCCTTCAGGCAGTTGGCCGAACGCACGGTCAGTTCCAGGTCGTCGACCGGACGCAGCAGCACCGGGTCGATCTGCGGCGTGCCGCGGACCGGGGCTTCGTACGAATCGCCAGCGCCTTCCAGGGCGGCGAACACCGAGATCTGGTCCATCAGGATGCGGGCCGACTGGCGCACCGCTTCCTCGGGCGAGATCACGCCGTTGGTTTCGATGTCCAGGACCAGCTTGTCCAGGTCGGTGCGTTGTTCCACACGGGCGCTTTCAACCGCGTAGCTCACGCGACGAACCGGGCTGAACGACGCGTCCAGCACGATGCGGCCGATGGTGTGGGTGCGGTCTTCCGACAGCGCGCGCACGTTGCCCGGCACGTAGCCACGGCCCTTTTCGACCTTGATCTGCATTTCCAGCTTGCCTGCATCCGTCAGGTTGCAGATGGCGTGGCCGGGGTTGATGATCTCGACGTCGTGCGGCAGTTCGATGTCGCTGGCCAGCACAATGCCGGCGCCGGTCTTGCGCAGCACCAGGGTGACTTCGTCACGGTTGTGCAGCTTGAAGACCACGCCCTTCAGGTTCAGCAGGATGTCGACGACATCTTCGCGAACGCCCGGGATGGTCGAGTATTCGTGCACCACGCCCGTCATCTGGACTTCGGTCGGCGCGTAGCCGGTCATCGAAGACAGCAGGATGCGGCGCAGGGCGTTGCCCAGCGTATGACCGTAGCCACGCTCGAACGGCTCCATCACGATCTTGGCATGGTGGGTGCCGACCGGTTCGACTTCAATGGAGCGCGGCTTCAGGAAACCTTGAGTGGACATGTACTGTGTTCCTTTTCAATACCCTCGGCTCGTTACACCGATAAGGCTGATGGACAGGGTGAAACGTGAAACTCGGACGGTGCAAAAACACAGGCCGATACTTACCGCAAAGCCCGCCCCGCCAAAAGGCGGAAAGCGGGCTGCTGCGAGACGTGCAAACGGGTCGCGAGACCAGCTCGCCAGCGCCTTGCGAAGGAGGCGCCAGCAGGCGTGATTAACGCGAGTACAGTTCGACGACCATCGATTCGTTGATGTCGCGAGCGACGTCAGCGCGATCGGGGACCGACTTGAACGTACCGGTCAGCTTGGTCGCGTCGACTTCCACCCACTGGGGGATGCCGATGCTGGTGGCCAGGTCGAGCGATTCCTTGATACGGCCTTGCTTCTTGGCCTTTTCACGGATCGAGACGACGTCGCCAGCCTTGACCAGCATCGAAGCGATGTCGGCGGTGTGGCCGTTCAGTTCGATGGCGCGGTGGCTCACCAGCTGGCGAGCTTCAGCGCGGGTCGAGCCGAAGCCCATGCGGTAGACGACGTTGTCCAGGCGCGATTCCAGCAGCTGGATCAGCGTTTCGCCGGTGTTACCACGGCGACGCTCGGCTTCAGCGAAGTACTTGCGGAATTGCTTTTCCAGCACGCCGTACATGCGCTTGAGCTTTTGCTTTTCGCGCAGCTGCAGGCCGTAGTCGGAAGTGCGGGCACCCGAAGTGCGGCCGTGTTGGCCAGGCTTGGAATCCAGCTTGCACTTGGAATCCAGCGAGCGACGGGCGCTCTTCAGGAACAGGTCAGTACCCTCGCGGCGCGAGAGCTTGCATTTGGGTCCAATATAACGTGCCATGTGGATTCCCTTTAGATACGACGACGCTTCGGCGGACGGCAGCCGTTGTGCGGAACGGGCGTGATGTCGGCAATGCTCGAAATCTTGATGCCCAGCGCATTCAGAGCGCGAACGGAGGATTCGCGGCCAGGACCGGGGCCCTTGATGCGAACTTCCAGCGTCTTGATGCCGTATTCCAGCGCAACGCGGCCAGCCGTTTCAGCAGCAACCTGCGCGGCGAACGGGGTCGACTTACGCGAACCCTTGAAGCCAGCACCGCCCGAAGTGGCCCACGACAAAGCGTTGCCTTGACGGTCGGTGATGGTGATGATGGTGTTGTTGAACGAAGCGTGAACGTGCGCGATGCCGTCCGAGACGTTCTTCTTGACCTTTTTGCGCACGCGCGAAGCGCCGCTGGTGGAAGCTTTCGCCATAATCCAGTTCCTCGATTATTTCTTCAGGGACGCAGCAGCACGACGCGGGCCCTTGCGGGTCCGGGCGTTGGTGCGAGTGCGCTGGCCGCGCACGGGCAAACCGCGCTTGTGACGCATACCGCGGTAGGTTCCCAGGTCGATCAAACGCTTGATCGAGAGCTGTACTTCACGACGCAGGTCGCCTTCAACCGTGAACAGACCAACATGTTCGCGGACGCGTTCCAATTCAGCGTCGTTCAGATCCTTGACCTTTTTGTCAAAGGGTACGTTTGCCGCTTCGCAAATTTTGCGAGCGCGCGTACGACCGATGCCAAAAATGGCGGTCAGGCCGATCTCGGCGTGCTGTTGCGGCGGGATGTTAATGCCAGCAATACGGGCCATGACTATTCCTTGAATAAATCTGTTGCGTAGTCGCTAACCCGAGTTAGCCTTGACGCTGCTTGTGACGCGGGTCGGTGCAGATAACACGCACGACGCCGTGACGTTTGATAACTTTGCAGTTGCGGCAGATCCGCTTAACCGATGCCATTACTTTCATGGTTGACTCCTAATTTTCCGTAATCCGGTTCCGCTCATTTGGAGCGGAAAACTATCCTGGCTCGCGTCAGGTCATAGGGCGTGAGCTCCACTGTGACCTTGTCACCCGGCAGGATCCGGATGTAATGCATACGCATCTTGCCGGAAATATGGCCCAACACCACGTGGCCGTTTTCGAGCTTGACGCGAAATGTCGCGTTCGGGAGGTTCTCAAGAACCTCGCCTTGCATCTGAATGACGTCGTCCTTGGACATTCTTTTGCTTACCGCATCGGCAAACCCGCGCCCTTGAAGTTAGCCTTCTTGAGCAACGAGTCGTATTGGTGAGACATCATGTAGGCCTGAACCTGCGCCATGAAATCCATCGTCACCACCACAATAATCAACAGAGACGTACCACCGAAGTAGAAGGGAACGTTCCAGCGCATCACCAAGAATTCCGGCAACAGGCACACCAACGTGATGTAGATGGCACCTGCGAGCGTCAGACGCATCAGGATCTTGTCGATGTAGCGCGCTGTTTGTTCACCCGGACGAATGCCCGGAACAAACGCACCACTCTTCTTCAGGTTGTCCGCCGTTTCGCGGCTGTTGAACACCAGAGCCGTGTAGAAAAAGCAGAAGAAAATAATCGCGACCGAATACAGCGTGATGTAGAGCGGTTGACGAGGCGACAGGGCCGCAGCCAGGTCGCTAAGCCAGCGCATGTTCTCGCTGCTGGAGAACCAGCTCGTGATCGTTGCCGGGAACAGGATGATCGACGATGCGAAGATCGGCGGAATCACCCCGGCCATGTTCAGCTTCAGCGGCAAATGCGAGCTTTGACCACCGTAGACCTTGTTGCCGACCTGACGCTTGGCGTAGTTCACCGTGATCTTGCGCTGTCCGCGTTCCACGAACACCACAAAAGCGGTAACCAGCACCACCAGAGCCACGATGAACAGTGCGGAAAGCACGGACATCGCGTTGGTGCGGACCAGGTCCAACAGTGCAGCCAGCGCCGCGGGCAGACCCGCAACGATACCTGCGAAGATCAGGATGGAAATCCCGTTGCCAAGACCACGTTCCGTGATCTGCTCACCCAGCCACATGACGAACATGGTGCCAGTGACCAGGGTCACGACGGTCGTAAAGCGGAACAGCATGCCCGGATCGATCACCAGTCCCTGCTGGGACTCCAACGCTACCGAAATGCCCACAGCCTGCACCAGCGCCAGCACGACCGTGCCGTAGCGGGTGTATTGGGTAATCTTCCGACGACCGGCTTCGCCCTCTTTCTTGAGCGCTTCCAGCGACGGCACCACCACCGACATCAACTGCATGATGATGGATGCCGAAATGTACGGCATGATCCCCAGGGCAAAAATCGAGAAGCGCGAGAGCGCCCCGCCCGAGAACATGTTGAACAGGCCCAGGATCCCGCCCTGGTTCTGACGGAACAAGTCCGCCAGCGCATCCGGGTTGATACCCGGTACGGGGATGTGTGTACCCAAACGGTAAACCACCAGGGCGAGCACCAGGAACACGAGGCGGCGTTTAAGGTCGCCGTACCGTGCTCCGGTTTTGCCCAATGCCTGCGCGTTAGCCACTCGTCACCTCGTGATCAAGCAAGCGAGCCGCCCGCGGCTTCGATGGCGGCGCGAGCGCCGACCGTCGCGGTAATGCCCTTGAGCACGACCTTGCGCGAGAGTTCACCCGACTTGATGACCTTGGCGTAACGAACCGCCTGGCCAATCACGCCAGCCGCCTTCAGCACTTGCACGTCGACTTCGTCGATGGGCAGGGCTTGCAGGTCCGACAGACGGACTTCGGCGTACAGGTGCTGACCGAGCGGGGTGAAACCACGCTTGGGCAGGCGACGCTGCAGCGGCATTTGACCGCCTTCGAAGCCAACCTTATGGAAACCGCCCGAGCGCGACTTCTGACCCTTGTGGCCACGGCCGGCGGTTTTACCCAGACCCGAACCGATACCACGGCCGACGCGGCGCTTGGCGTGCTTGCTGCCCTCAGCGGGCTTCAGCGAATTAAGTTGCATATCCGACATGGTGATTCCTTAGGCTTCCGAGACGGAAACGAGATAATCCACCTTACGGATCATCCCACGCACCTCGGGCGTATCGACCAGCACGCGGCTGCTGTTGATGCGACCCAAGCCCAAACCGCGAACCGTATCACGGTGCGATTGCTTGGTACCGATCACGGAGCGCACGAGGGTCACTTTGATCTGCTTCTGAGCCATGATTTACCCCAGGATTTCTTCGACGGTCTTGCCGCGCTTGGCAGCAACATCCGCCGGGGTCAGGGAGGCGCGCAGGCCATTCAACGTGGCGCGAACCATGTTGTAGGGGTTGCTCGAGCCCAGGCTCTTGGCAACCACGTTACGCACACCCATCACTTCGAAAATAGCGCGCATCGGGCCACCGGCGATAACGCCAGTACCTTCAGCAGCGGGCGAGATCAGCACGGTAGCGGCGCCATGCTTGCCGACCACGGTGTGGTGCAGCGTGCCGTTCTTCAGGGCCACCTTGAACATGCCGCGACGGGCCTGTTCCATAGCCTTCTGAACGGACACCGGCACTTCACGCGCCTTGCCCTTGCCCATGCCGACGCGGCCATCGCCATCGCCAACCACGGTCAGCGCGGCAAAGCTCATGGTGCGACCACCCTTGACCACTTTGCTCACGCGGTTGACCGCGATCATCTTTTCGCGGAGGCCGTCATCGTTCTCTTTTTCCGCGGCGTTCTTGCCTTGTACTTTAGCCATTTGACAGATCCTCGCTTAGAACTTCAGGCCGGCTTCACGCGCGGCATCGGCCAGCGCTTTCACGCGGCCATGGTAACGAAAGCCCGAGCGATCGAAAGCGACCAGTTCGATACCGGCAGCCTTGGCCTTTTCGGCCACGCGCTTGCCAACCAGCGAAGCAGCGGCCTTGTTGCCGCCCTGGCCGGTTTGGCCGGCCAGTTGCGCACGCACTTCGGCTTCCACCGTCGAGGCGCTGACCAGGATACGATCGCCTTCCGGCGAAATGATATTGGCGTAGATGTGCTGGTTCGAGCGGAAGATCGAGAGGCGGTGAACGCGCAGCTCGTTGATCTTCCGGCGGGTCGGAACCGCACGACGCAAACGGGAAACTTTTTTGTCCATGATTCGTCCTTGCGTGCGCCGTTATTTCTTCTTGGTTTCTTTGATGACGACGCGTTCGTCCGAGTAACGCACACCCTTGCCCTTGTAGGGTTCGGGTTCGCGGTACGCGCGGATTTCAGCGGCCACCTGACCGACGACTTGCTTGTTGGAGCCCTTGATGACGATTTCCGTCTGGGTGGGGCATTCGGCCTTGATACCGGCCGGCAACTGGTGCAAAACGTCGTGCGAGAAACCGAGCTGCAGCTTAACGGCGTCGCCTTGAATCGAGGCGCGGTAACCCACGCCAACCAGATTCAGCTTGCGCTCGAATCCCTTGCTCACGCCGTTGACCATGTTGGCCACCAGCGCGCGCACGGTACCCGACATGGCGTTGGCGTGACGGGTTTCGTTGGCGGCGACAAACGTGAGTTTGCCGTTGTCCAACGCAACCGTGACGTCGCCAGTCAGGGCTTGGGTCAAGGAACCCAGCGGGCCCTTGACAGTGATCTGATCCTGCTTGATGTCAGCTTCGACACCCTTGGGCAGTTCGACCGGATACTTAGCGATACGTGACATTCGAATTTCTCCTTAGGCCACGTAGCACAGCACTTCGCCGCCGACGCCGTTGGCGCGAGCCTTACGGTCGGTCATCACGCCGCGCGAGGTCGAAACGATAGCCACGCCCAGGCCGTTCATGACCTGAGGAATGCTGGTACGGCCCTTGTAGATACGCAGACCAGGGCGCGAAACGCGTTCGATGCGCTCGATAACCGGACGGCCAGCGTAGTACTTCAGGGTGATCTCGAGCTCAGGCTTGGCCTGGGTGCCCTTGATTTCAAAGCTGTCGATGTAGCCTTCGTCTTTCAGCACAGCGGCAATAGCCGCCTTCAGCTTCGAGGAGGGCATGTTCACCGTAACTTTGTCCACTTGCTGCGCATTGCGAATGCGGGTCAGCATATCGGCGATGGGATCGCTCATGCTCATATTGTTTCTCCTACCAGCTGGCCTTGGTGATGCCGGGGATTTCGCCCTTCATCGCCATTTCACGCAGTTTGTGGCGCGTCAGGCCGAACTTGCGGAACACACCGCGCGGACGACCGGTGACCACGCAACGGTTACGTTGACGCGTCGGGTTGGCATTGCGCGGCAGCTGTTGCAGCTTGAGCCGAGCTTGGTAACGTTCTTCGTCGGTCTTCGACTGGTCGTCGATGATCGACTTCAACTCAGCGCGCTTGGCAGCGAACTTGTCAGCCAGCTTGGCGCGCTTGATGTCGCGATTGATGAGGGAAAGTTTAGCCACGTCATCAGCCCCTTAGTTACGGAACGGGAAGCTGAAGGCCGTCAACAGCGCCTTGGCTTCTTCGTCGGTCTTCGCGGAGGTGGTGATGCTGATGTTCAGCCCACGCAGCGCGTCGATCTTGTCGTACTCGATTTCGGGGAAAATGATTTGCTCTTTCACCCCGATGTTGTAGTTGCCACGGCCGTCGAACGCACGACCCGAGATACCGCGGAAGTCGCGCACGCGAGGCAGCGCAACCGCCACCAGGCGATCCAGGAATTCGTACATGCGTTGACCACGCAGCGTGACCATGCAACCAATCGGGTAGTTTTCGCGGATCTTGAAACCGGCGATAGCCTTCTTGGTCTTGGTGATGACCGGCTTTTGGCCAGCGATCTTGGTCAGGTCACCCACAGCGTGTTCGATGACCTTCTTGTCGGCGACGGCTTCCGAGACACCCATGTTCAGGGTGATCTTGGTGATGCGCGGCACTTCCATGACGCTCTTGTAGCCGAACTTGGCCTGCAGGTCGCCAGCGACCTTGCTCTTGTAGAAATCTTGCAAACGAGACATGTCTTTCGCCCCTTACGCCTTGGCGCCGACAACGGCACCATTGGAACGGAACACGCGAACCTTGCGGCCTTCGACTTCTTGCACGCCGACGCGGTCGCCACGACCGGTAGCGGGGTTGAAGAGCGCCACATTCGAGATGTGGATCGGCATGGTCTTTTCGACGATGCCACCCGGGTTGTTGGCCATCGGGTTTGCTTTCACGTGCTTCTTGACGACGTTGACGCCTTCGACCAGGACGTGGTCGGCATCAACGCGGGCCAGCACGGTACCGCGACGCTTCTTGTCGCGGCCGGTCAGGACGATGACTTCGTCGCCTTTACGAATGTTGTTCATCGTAGGGCTCCTTACAGCACTTCCGGGGCCAGCGACACGATCTTCATGAACTTCTCGGTACGCAGTTCACGCGTAACGGGTCCGAAGATGCGGGTGCCGATGGGCTCCAGCTTGGCGTTGAGCAACACGGCGGCATTGCCACCGAAACGAATCAGCGAACCGTCTTTACGGCGCACGCCCTTGGCGGTACGAACCACCACGGCATTGTAAATTTCGCCTTTCTTGACGCGTCCGCGCGGAGCCGCATCTTTGACGCTCACCTTGATGATGTCGCCGATACCGGCATAACGGCGCTTGGAGCCACCGAGCACCTTAATGCACATGACATGACGCGCACCAGTGTTATCGGCCACGTCCAGCGTGGTCTGCATTTGGATCATGATTTTTCCTGTTCCAACTTAACTGGAAATACGGTTTTCCCCAAAAAAGGGAACACTGCAATTCCTGCCAGTTTTGGTCCCGTCAGGTCAGCCGCCCTGCTTTATTGTTGGCTGGCGCTTTGAGCTTTCGCTTCAAAGACCATCAACTGGTGGCAACGCAACGACCCTGGGTTGAAATCCTGCGGGTATTCCCCCAACACGTTGGCCCGGGCTAGTCCTGGCCAATCGACAATCTGGGAAAGCTGACCATTCTAGCGTGGTTAGATTTTGAGCGCAAGCCCTTTGTTGAGATAGTGAGCAAATACACGACAGCGCCTGTGGAAAACTCGACACAGACGGCCCCTTCCGAACGCCCGCCCAGGCCGCGCCACGAGGGAATTCAATCTGCCCCCGTTTTATCCCGGTAGTAGTTGCGCTCCCAGGCGTCGTGGTTGGCCTTGCCGCGGCGAATTTCGTCGGTGAACGGTGCGGCCATCAGCACCAGCCGGTTGAGCCAACGTATCGGCGCCCGACAGGGCCGTTCGAAATCGACGAACAGGACGGCTCGCGTGCCGGCAGTGTCGTTGTGCACCTGGTGGGGGTACAGGTCGTCGAACACCACGGCCTCGCCCTCTTTCCAGCAATAGCGCTCGCCGCCAACCTCGATCCAGCATCGATCGGCCGGCTCGGGCACCACCAGCCCCAGATGCAGGCGCAACACGCCGTTGTAGGGGCCGGTGTGCAAAGGAATACGCTTGCCTGGTTCCAGAATGGAATAGAACGCCGTGCGCAGGCCCGGGATGCCCTGCAACGCCCGGGCGGTCGCGGGGCACCGCGCCAGGTTGCGATCCGAACGCAGCCCGTAGCCCATGAAGACAAAGGTCTTCCACTGGTCATCGGACGTGATCATGCCGACATCGGGGGACAGTTCATGGAAGGACGGCAACTGCTGGCGCTCGGCCAACAGAGCCACCAGCTCGGCGCGAATGGCGGGCGCCTGGCCCTCGAGGGCGGCCACCCAGGGAAACTGGCTGTTCTTGAAGATGGGATGGTCTCCCACCAGGGACGCCAGCGCGATCCGGTGGCGCAACCAATCTATGAAACGGAAGAAAACACGGGAATAGACACTGGGCTGGCTCGGCGGACGCGTATCGACGGGTTGCACAATAGGTATCTATATAGACAGCCAAAGATGCACCATTTTGTCGACGGCGCCCGCCGCACGCAAGTGCTGCCCATTGGCTCCTAGGCGGCCGCCGGAATTGGACCTCCCCGCGGCCCGCAAGCTGGTTTAGACTGGCATGGGCGACCGCGATCGCTACCCACTCCTATTTCGCAAGGAAAGACAGGCATGTATGAACAGTTGGCGCTGTATATCGACGGCGAATTCGTTGCCGGCGAGGGCAGGCGCACCCAGGACGTCATCAACCCGGCCACGCTGGAAGTGCTCGGCCAGCTGCCCCACGCCACCGAAGCGGATCTGGATCGCGCGCTAGCCGCCGCCCAGCGCGCGTTCGAATCCTGGAAGAAGTCTTCTCCCATGGATCGTTCCGCCATCCTGCGCAAGGTCGCCACGCTGTCGCGCGAACGCGCCAAGGAAATCGGCCGCAACATGACGCTGGACCAGGGCAAGCCCCTGGCGGAAGCCGTCGGCGAAGTCACTTCCTGCGCCGAGCACGCCGACTGGCATGCCGAGGAATGCCGCCGCATCTACGGCCGGGTGATTCAGCCGCGCAACCCCGACGTGCGCCAGATCGTCGTGCGCGAACCCATCGGCGTCTGCGCCGCGTTCACGCCCTGGAACTTCCCGTACAACCAGGCCATCCGCAAGATCGCCGCCGCGCTCGGCGCCGGTTGCACGGTAGTGCTGAAGGGTCCGGAAGACTCGCCCAGCGCCGTCATGGCCATCGCCCGCATGTTCCACGACGCCGGCCTGCCCAAGGGCTGCCTGAACATCGTCTGGGGCGAGCCCGCCAAGATTTCCGACTACCTGATCCGCTCGCCTATCGTGCGCAAGGTCTCGTTCACCGGTTCCGTGCCGGTGGGCAAGCAGCTGGCCGCGCTGGCCGGTGCCCACATGAAGCGCGTCACGATGGAACTGGGCGGCCATTCGCCCGTGCTGGTGTTCGACGACGCCGACATCGACCGCGCCGCCACCATGCTGGCCAAGTTCAAGGTCCGCAACGCTGGCCAGGTCTGCGTGTCGCCCACCCGCTTCTACGTGCAGAACGGCGCCTACGAACAGTTCCTGGCGCGCTTCACCGACGTGCTCAAGAACATCAAGGTCGGCGACGGCCTGGAAGCCGGCACCGACATGGGCCCGCTGGCCCACGAACGCCGCGTGCCCGCCATGAGCGCCTTCATCGACGACGCCAAGAAGCACGGCGGCAAGGTGGTGGTCGGTGGCGGCCCGCTGGACCGCAAGGGCTTCTTCTTCGCCCCCACGGTCGTGACCGACCTGCCCGACAACTCCATGCTGATGACCGAAGAACCCTTCGGCCCGGTCGCGCCGGTGGTTCGCTTCACCGACACCGATGAAGTGCTGGCGCGCGCCAACAGCCTGCCGTTCGGCCTGTCGTCCTACGTGTTCACCAACTCGCTGCAGACCGCCACCAAGGTCTCCAACGGCCTGGAAGCCGGCATGGTCAACATCAACCATTTCGGCAGCGCCCTGGCCGAGACGCCCTTCGGCGGCATCAAGGACAGCGGCATCGGCAGCGAAGGCGGCCTCGAAACGTTCGATGGCTACCTGGTCACGAAGTTCATCACGCACATCTGACCCAAGCGCCCTCTCGTAAAAAGCCCCGCAAGGGGCTTTTTTTTCGCCTGTCGATCAAGGTGATGTGGACAGTTTTGGCGCCATTCTTTCATCACGCTGTCATCCTGAACCCCCAGGATTGCGCCTCGCTCGCGGGCGCGACTTCCCAGGAACGGGGAAACAGTCGCCTGAAGAAAACTTGTTCCAGAAAGAGAGAGAAGCACAATGAATCGATATCAACGTCTCGCCCGATCCGCGGGCGCGATGGCGCTCATGGCCTTGCTGGCCGCCTGCGGCGGCGACAAGGATGACGACGACAACGGCAGCAAGCCGCCCGTTGCCGAGACGCCCGCCACCCCGCAGCAACCTGCCCCCGTGCAGGTCGCCTTCATGCCGGACATCCACTTCCATGACATCTATGCGGATTTCAAGGATGGTTCGTTTCCGGGCATTCCCAATCCCAAGCGTGGCGACAACGCCACCATCCGCACGATGTATGCCCAGCTGACGTCGACGCGGCTGTTCAACGAAAACTACTTTGCGTTCCTGGCGGCGCTGGATGATGCGGCAACGCGCGGTGTGAAGTACATCGCCCTGCCCGGCGACTTCTCGGACGACGGCCAGCCGGTGCACATGCGCGGCCTGGTCAAGGTGATGGACGAGTACGCCGCCAAGTACGGCATCCAGTTCTTCGCCGCCCCCGGCAACCACGATCCGGTGCGCCCCTTCAACCAGGCCAACGGCAAGAGCGACTACCTGGGCCTGGACCCGGTCACCGGCGCCATCGGCTTCTCGCAGCCCATCTACAGCCGCGGCGGCAACGCCGCCTGCAGCACGCCCTATGCCGGCGACTGGGCCCGCGTGGGCGACACTTATTGCACCGAGGAAGTGCTGCACATGGGCTATGCGGGCATCACCGACGCCCTGGCCCAGCACGGCTTCATGCCCAAGCCGCAGTATGTGTATTACGAAACCCCGTACAGCACCTACAAGTACGAGGACTACAACTACAACACCGCGCTGTCGCAGGCCGGATGGATCAATCGCCAGTACGAAATCTGCGCCCAGGGCACGGGCGGCCCCAACAAGCCGTCGAACTACACCCTGTGCAAGATGGTGCCGGACACGTCCTACGTGGTCGAACCCGTCAAGGGCGTGTGGCTGGTTGGCCTGGATGCCAACGTCTACGTGCCGACGGGGACCGGCCCGAATGATTTCACCGGTTCGGGCGACCAGGGCTACAACAAGATGCTCACGCACAAGTCCCATGTGATCAAGTGGCTGGCCGATGTGGTGGCCCGCGGCAAGGCGCAGGGCAAGCAGGTGATCGCGTTCAGCCATTTCCCGATGACGGAATTCTTCAATGGCGCCTCGGACGACATCGAAGCGCTGCTGGGTGCCAACAAGATGCAGATGGTGCGCCGCCCGGCGGAGAACACCACCCGCGCGCTGGCCGAGACCGGTTTGAAGATCCACGTGGGCGGCCACATGCATTTCAATGACATGGCGGTGCGCACGTATGGCGGCGACAAGGCGCTGTTCAACATCCAGGCGCCGTCCATGGCCGCCTACGTGCCGGCCTACAAGATCATGACGATGCAAAGCGCCAGCGAGATCGAGGTCAAGACGATCCGCCTGGACAAGGTGCCGCGCTTCGATGAGCTGTTCGACCTGTACCGCGCCGAGAACGCGTATGACGTGCCGCCGCGCTGGAACGTGTCCATCCTGGACGCCAAGGACTACGGCGACTTCAACTATCGCTACATGAGCGAACTGGTGCGCCTGCGCCTGCTCAACGACGATTGGCGCTGCGAAATGCGCGAGCTGGTCAAGAGCCCCCTGACCGGCGCCGACATGCTCGTGCTGTCGCAATTGCGCACCACGGTGACGCTGGCCGAACTGAAGAACACCGGTGACCACAATAAGCTGACGCCCGAGTTCTTCAACTGCCTGTACACCGCCGGCGGCCCCAATGCCAGCAACCCCGCGTATGCCGCGGACCTGGCCGATGCCCAGAACCGCGCACAGGCCCTGGCCCAAGCGCATGGCATGCAATTGGCGGACTTCGCCAAGTGGCAGGCGCTGGACCTGGCGGGCGACTTCGTGCGCCTGGCCAACGCTGGCGATCTGGCCTATGCCGACATCCCGGCCCAGCGCGCCAGCCAGTACAAGCTGCTGGCCCAGGCACTGAGCCAGACCAATGCCGGCCTGCAGCTCAACGGCGACCGCGTCAGCGATGCAAACACCCTGGCCGACATGTACAAGGCCCGCTTCAAGCCGCTGATGGCGATCATGTTGAAGCTCGCCGACGGCCTGCCGTCGGAGCACATCCTCGTTGACCTCAAGAGCAACACGGTGGTCAATCTGTCGACCCAGCCCTCGCCCTTCTAAACGCGGATTCCGGCCTGGCGCTGGATACGAAAAGGCCCGCTTGCGCGGGCCTTTTTTTGCACTGCCGTACCGTCCCCGGTCTAGCCGCGTGCACGCCACTCGCGCGGCGACATGCCGAAGCGCTGCTTGAAAAGCCGGCTGAAATGCGAGGGATGCGCGAAGCCGGCCTGGTAGGCCAATTCAGCGATGCCGCGGTGACGCTGCGCCGGATTCAACAGCAATTCACGACAGCGCTCCAGGCGCTGGTCGAAGACGAAACTTTCCACGGACAGGTCGCCCGCCTGGAAGATGCGGTGCAGATAGGCCACCGACACGCCACAGCCCTGTGCCACCCGCTGGGGGGTCAGCGCCGGGTCGGCGAGATGCTGGCGGATATAGGCCATGGCCCGTTGCCGGTGCGCCATGGTGACGCTGCTGTCCGATGCCGACGCATGGCCCTGCCCCGGCTGCACCACGAACAGCACGATCAGGTCGATCAGCCGTTCGCCCAGTTCGGCCACTTCGGCCGCCGTCCAGCCATCCAGGCCCTTGAACAGATGGTCCATATAGCTGGCCAGCATCGCCCCCCGTGGCGAGCCGTCATCGACGCGCAGCTTGTAGAACGAGCCGATGCGAGAATCGCGCTGCGACAGCGCGCTGCGCGGAAACGACACGCTCAGGCTGCGGTAGCCGTCAGCGCCCAGGGCGGTGGCCTGATAAGGCAGGCTCTGGTTCATCAGGTAGACGCAACCCGGCTCGACCTGGAATTCACGGCCCTGCTGCACCACCGCCAACGGCCCGGTCAAAGGCAGACCGAAGGTATAGAACTCCTGGTCCAGCCGCGACACATTGCCGGCGGTGCGTTCGATCTTCTGTCCCTGATAGTGCAGATCGTTGAACTGCAAAGCGGCCCGCCGTACGTAGCGTACGTGGCCGGCGAAACGTCCGCCCTGCCCTTGGTGCACCTCGAACGGCCCGAAGGCGTCGGACAGGGCCGCGCGCCATTGCTCATGGCGTTCAGCGCCGGCAATGGCCGAAATGGCATATTCCGTATCGGGCATGGCGCGGTCTCCTGGTGTGCGCGGGTCGGGCTGGGCGCTTGTGATCCTGCGTCTACATATTCTTGACTCACCCTGCCGCGGGCGGTCTGGCGCATTGTGGCCGCGCCCGGCGCAAGTCTATATTCAGCCCGATAAGCATACAACCTGGACAACCCGGGAGGAGACTCATGGCTAACGCGCCCGCACAGGCCGCCTGCCACGCACCGGCTTCGCGCTATCTGCGCTGCGAGGGCCGCGAGCTGCATTACACCGAGTGGGGCGCCCCCGATGCCCCGGCGCTCATCATGTGGCACGGCCTGGCCAGGACCGGCCGGGATTTCGACGAATTGGCGCAGGCGCTGGCGGGCGACTATCGCATCATCTGTCCCGACACGATCGGCCGCGGCTTGTCTCAATGGAGTCCGGACCCGGTCGCGGAATACCAGCTCGAGTTCTACGCCCGGCTGGCGCGCACCCTGCTCGACAGCCTGTCGCTGACACGCGTCCGGTGGGTCGGCACGTCGATGGGTGGCGCCACGGGCATGCTAGCGGCCGCCACCACGCTCAAAGGGCGCATCTCGCACCTGGTGGTCAACGATATCGGCCCGACGCTGCCGCAACCGGCCATCGCACGCATCCTGGCCTATGCCGGCAACCCGCCTGCCTTCGATACCGTCACGGAACTCGAGACCTGGCTGCGCGCCGCCTACAAGCCTTATGGCTGGCAGAGCGACGAGCAATGGCGCCGCATGGCCGAAACATCGGTACGCCGGCTGCCCGACGGGCGCGTCACGGCGCACTACGACCCGGCGATTGTCGGCCAGTTCAGCCATCACCCCGCCGACTACGAGCGCTGGACGGAATACGACAGCCTGGATATGCCGCTGCTGTTGCTGCGTGGCGCCGATTCCGACCTGTTATTGCCCGAGGTCGCCCACGCCATGACGCAACGCGGGCCACGCGCAGAACGCATCGACTTCCCCGATTGCGGCCACGCCCCTGCCCTGAACGTCACGCCGCAGATCGACGCGATCCGCCGCTTTCTCGCCATGTCGGCCGCCATCGACGCCGCCGGCAATCAGTAGAACAAGGAGACTCCCATGAAACGCTTATTGCTCGCTACGTTGGTCGGCCTGTGCCTGAGTTCGGCCGCCGCGGCCAAGGATTTCGTCGTGGCGCACGTCTACGACAAGACGGGCCCGCTGGAAGCCTACGCCAAGCAGACCCACAACGGCCTGATGCTGGGCCTGGAATACGCCACCCAGGGCAGCATGACGGTGGCCGGCCGCAAGATCCGCGTCATTGAAAAGGACAACCAGGGCAAGCCGGACGTCGCGCGCGCCCAACTCGCGTCCGCGTATGCCGACGACAACGCCGACATCGCCGTGGGACCCACATCGTCCAGCGTGGCACTGGCCATGTTGCCCATCGCCGAAGAATACGAAAAGATCCTGCTGGTCGAGCCCGCCGTCGCCGATTCGATCACGGGCGACAAGTGGAACAAGTACATCTTCCGCACCGGCCGCAATTCGTCGCAGGACGCCATCGCCAACGCGGTCGCCTTCGATCAGGCGGGCACGTCCATCGCCATGCTGGCGCAGGACTACGCGTTCGGCCGCGACGGCGTCAAGGCCTTCAAGGGCGCGCTCAAGCAGGCCAAGATCGTGCACGAGGAATACCTGCCGGCCAATGCCACCGACTTCACGGCGGGTGCCCAGCGCCTGTTCGATGCGCTGAAAGACAAGCCCGGCCGCAAGATCATCTTCATCCTGTGGGCCGGCGCCGGCAATCCGTTCAAGATCGCCGACCTGGACCCCAAGCGCTTCGGCATTGAAATCGCCACAGGCGGCAACACCCTGGCCGCGATGACGCCGCTCAAGCCGCTGGCCGGCATGGAAGGCGCCACCTATTACTACTACGGCATTCCGAAGAATCCGGTCAACGACTGGCTGGTGGCCGAACACCAGAAGCGCTACGGCCAGCCGCCGGACTTCTTCACGGCGGGCGGCATGTCGGCCGGCATTGCCCTGGTAGCCGCGCTGAACAAGACGGCCGGCAATTCGGACACCGACACGCTCATCAAGGCGATGGAAGGCATGAGCTTCGACACGCCCAAGGGCAAGATGACCTTCCGTCCGGAAGACCACCAGGCCATGCAGTCGATGTATCACTTCCGCATCAAGAATGATCCCTCCGTGCCTTGGGCGGTGCAGGACCTGGTCAAAGAGATCACGCCCGACCAGATGGCCGTGCCGATCCAGAACAAACGCTGAGCCTCGCCTTCCATGCTGGAAACCCAATCGCTCACGATCCGCTTTGGCGGCCACGTGGCCGTCAATGCCGTGAGCTGCCGCTTCACGCCCGGCAGCCTGACGGCCATCGTCGGCCCCAACGGCGCGGGCAAGACCACCTACTTCAACCTGATCTCCGGTCAGCTACGCGCCAGTGCGGGTTCGGTGCACCTGAACGGCCGTGACCTGACCGGGCTGTCGGCGCCAGCTCGCATGCATGCAGGCCTGGGCCGCGCCTTCCAGCTCACGCAACTGTTTCCGCGCCTGTCCGTGCACGAGAACGTGCGGCTGGCGCTGCAGTCGCGCCAACAAGGCCTGGGCTGGCGGCAGATCCGCTTCTGGCGTACCTGGGACGACGACCGCAATCTGCTGACGCGCGCCGATGCGTTGCTGGAACGCACCCGGCTGACCGCTCGCCGCGACCAGCTTGCCGCCGACCTGCCCCATGGCGATCAGCGCAAGCTCGAGATCGCCATGCTGATCGCACTGGAACCCCAAGTATTCATGTTCGACGAACCCACCGCAGGTATGAGCGTGGACGACGTGCCCGTGGTGCTGGACCTGATACGCGAAATCAAGCAGGACCCCACCAAGACCATTCTGCTGGTCGAGCACAAGATGGATGTGGTGCGCGAGCTGGCAGACCGCATCGTGGTGCTGCACAACGGCCAGTTGATGGCTGACGGCGAACCCACCGAGGTGATTGCTTCGCCCATCGTGCAACAGGCCTATCTGGGTGTCAGCCCGTCGGCCGCCACTTCCGTGAGGACGCCCCAGTGACCCAGGCCCCGCTGCTGGAACTGAACGACGTGCACACGCATATCGGCGCGTATCACATCCTGCATGGCGTGGACCTGGCCGTACCGCCCGCGGCCGTCACCATGCTGTTGGGTCGCAACGGCGCCGGCAAGACCACGACGCTGCGCACGATCATGGGCCTGTGGAAGGCCACGCAAGGCCGCATCGCCTTCGACGGCACACCGGCCGGCGGCCCTGGCGTACGCACCTCGCCGCCCGACATGGCGCGGCTGGGTATCGCCTACGTGCCCGAGAACATGGGCATCTTCGCCGACCTGTCGGTCAAGGAAAACATCCTGCTCGCGGCCCGCCAGGCGCGTAGCGCCAACCAGCTCGACACCGTGCGGCTGGAATGGATCTTCGGCTTCTTCCCGGCGCTCAGGAAATTCTGGCTGCACCCCGCCGGCAAGCTTTCGGGCGGCCAGAAGCAGATGCTGGCCGTTGCCCGCGCCATCATCGAGCCGCGCCGCCTGCTGCTGGTGGACGAACCCAGCAAGGGCCTGGCGCCCGCCATCATCCAGAACATGATCGACGCCTTCATCGAACTCAAGCAAGCCTCGACCACCATCTTGCTGGTGGAGCAGAACTTCAATTTCGCGCGCCAGGTGGGAGATCACGTGGCGGTCATGGACAATGGCCGCGTCGTGCACGCCGGCAGCATGACGCAGCTGGCGCAAGACGAGGCGCTGCAGACCCGCCTGCTGGGCCTGTCCCTGGGAGCCCACCAATGACCGCCGCCGATATCGACGCGCCGCTGCCGCGCACACGTGCCGACCTGCGCCCCGTGCTGCTGGTGCTTGCGCTGGCCGCCATCGCCCTGCCGCTCGTCGGCTCGTTCTCGACCTGGGTAACGTTGACCTTCGCCGGCCTGGCCATGGGCATGATCATATTCATCGTCGCCTCGGGCATGACGCTGGTGTTCGGCCTGATGGACGTGCTGAACTTCGGCCATGGCCTGTTCATCGCGATCGGCGCCTACATGGCCGCCACCGTGCTGGGTTCGATGGCCGACTGGACCCAATCCGGCAGCCTGTGGTTGAACCTGGCCGCGGTGCTGCCAGCATTGATCGTGGGCATGCTGGTGGCCGGCGCCGTAGGCGTCGCGTTCGAACGCGTGATTGTGCGGCCTGTCTATGGCCAGCATCTCAAGCAGATCCTCATCACGATGGGCGGCATGATCATCGGCGAAGAGATCATCAAGATGCTGTGGGGGCCGCAGACGCTGTCGCTGCCGTTGCCTGACGCGTTGCGCGGCGCGGTACTGGTCGGCGATGCCGCCATCGAGAAATTCCGCATCGTCGCGCTGGTGGTCGGCCTGGCCGTGCTGGGCGGCATGCTGTGGCTGCTCAATCGCACCAAGCTGGGATTGCTGATCCGCGCCGGCGTCGAAGACCGCGAGATGGTCGAAAGCCTGGGCTACCGCATCCGCCACCTGTTCGTCGGCGTGTTTGTCGCCGGGTCGATGCTGGCGGGCCTGGGCGGCGTGCTGTGGGGGCTGTACCAGCAATCCATCGTGCCGCAGTTGGGCGCGCAGGTGAACGTGCTGATCTTCATCGTCATCATGATCGGCGGCCTGGGGTCCACGGTCGGCTGCCTGATCGGCGCACTGCTGGTGGGCCTGATGGCCAACTACACCGGCTTTCTGATGCCCAAGGCTGCGCTGTTTTCGAATATCGCCCTGATGGTCGCCATTTTGCTGTGGCGCCCGCAAGGCGTGTATCCGGTCACGAATCGCTAGGAACCGCCGCCATGTCCTTCCGTCTGCTCTCCGGCGATCCGCCGCGCAGCACCTTGCTCGCGGTCATGCTGATCGCCATCGTCGTGGCCCTGGCCACCGCGCCCTTCCTGTTCCCGGGCCCCAAGGCATTGGCCGTGGCCGCCAAGATCCTGGTGTTCGTGATCCTGGTCGCCAGCTATGACTTGCTGCTGGGTTACACCGGCATCGTCAGCTTCGCCCACACCATGTTCTTCGGCATCGGCGCCTATGGCGTGGCCATCGCCAGCGTGCGTCTGGACGCCAGCTGGTTGTCCATCCTGGCCGGCGTGGGTGCGGGGCTCGTGGTATCGCTGGTGTTCGCGCTGATCATCGGCCTGGCCAGCCTGCGGGTGCGGGCCATCTTCTACGCCATGATCACGCTGGCCGTCGCCGCCGCGTTTCAGACCTTGGTGTCGCAACTGTCAGACCTGACTGGCGGCGAAGACGGTCTGAACTTCAAGGTGCCGCAGATGCTGCGTCCGGCCTACCGTCCCCTGTCGGAACCGCTGTTCGGTGTCACGATCGACGGCCGTATCCTCACCTACTACCTGATCGCCGCCGTGTGCGTGGTGCTGTTCCTGATGCTGCTGCGCATCGTCAACTCCCCATTCGGCCGCGTGCTGCAGGCGATTCGAGAAAACCCCTTCCGTGCCGAAGCGATCGGCTACCGCACCGTGCTGTACCGCAGCCTGTCCAACCTGCTGGCTGCGGCCTTCGCGACCCTGGCGGGCGCCCTGTACGCGCTCTGGCTACGCTACAACGGCCCGGACACGTCGCTGTCGTTCGAGATCATGCTGAACATCCTGCTGATGGTAGTGATCGGCGGCATGGGCACGATGTACGGTGCGATCATCGGCGCGAGCCTGTTCGTGTTCGCCCAAAGCTACCTGCAGGATGGACTGCACGTGATCCACGATGCTGTCGCAGGCGTCGCAACGCTGGCGCTGCTGTTCGAACCAGACCGCTGGCTGCTGTGGCTGGGCATTCTGTTCGTGCTGTCGGTGTATTACTTTCCCACGGGCGTTGCGGGGCGGCTGCGGGAACTGGCCCGGCGTCCGTAGCGAACGCACAGGCCCGCCTGGCTGCGCGACGAAGGCGGCCTGAATATGCGCAAGCGTGTTCAGGCGACCTGCCCGTGACTACTTTACGCGGCTGCGCACTCAGCGTACGCCTTGCGCGGAGGTATCCACGCCACGCCGCAGTTCATTGACGCGCTTTTGCATCTGATCGATGCTGCGCTGCGCCTCGCCACCCAGCTTCGAGCCAGCGGGGGTCGGCGCCAAAGGCGCCATATTCCTGGGTGCATCCGTCGGCTTGCTCAACGGGATGGTGGCCGCAGCCGGTGGATTGGTTGCCGCCGGCTTCTGGGTCAACAGCCGCTCCAGCATCCGCAATTGATCCTGCTGCGTCTGCACCGCACGCTCCTGATCCAGCACGGCCTGCTCGTCTTCGTCCTGGGTGCCGAAGATGGCGGCGTGATCCCGTGACAGGCCATCGAGCTGGACGCGAGGATCTGGCCCCGCATTCAGCACGTTCTTGCCGACGGTGGCCGGGTCGGCGGCATCCGCTATCGGCGCCAACGCCAATCCGCCCACGATCAACAGCACCCGCCCAGCTCTCTTCATCAAACCGCGCATGATGCCCTTGGATATCCGTGAACGAAAAAAAACGGCAAGGGGATGAGCCCTTGCCGTTTTATATCAGAACGGCGAACCGTTCCGATGAACTGCTTTCACTTAGATGATACGTGCGGCTTCAACCAGACGCACCACACGCCACGACTTCGAGCGCGAGATGGGACGGCCTTCAGCGATTTCAACCGTATCGCCTTCGTTGTACTGGTTCGATTCATCGTGCGCCTTGTACTTCGCGGAACGCATGATGATCTTGCCGAAGATGGGGTGCTTGACGCGGCGCTCAACCAGAACGACGACAGTCTTGTCCATCTTGTTGCTGACGACCTTGCCGACCAGCGTACGCTGGCGCTTGGCCACTTGGGTGTTTTGAGTTTCGCTCATCTTTATTTCCCTGCCTTCTCGGTCAGCAAGGTACGCACGCGCGCGATGTCGCGGCGCACGTTACGCAGCTGGCTGGTGTTGGCAAGCTGCTGCGTGGCCTTCTGCATACGCAGACCGAATTGCGCCTTCAGCAGGCTTTCGAGCTCTTTGCCGAGCTCGGCGGCGTCTTTCGAACGGAGTTCGCTAGCTTTCATGTTAGTACTCCTTAAGCACCGATATGACGCGCGACGAACGTGGTCGAAATCGGCAGCTTGGCAGCGGCCAGGCGGAAAGCTTCACGCGCGATCTCTTCGCTGACCCCTTCCATTTCGTAGAGCACCTTGCCGGGCTGAATTTCAGCAACCCAGTACTCCGGGTTGCCCTTACCGTTACCCATACGGACTTCGGCAGGCTTCTGCGAGATGGGCTTATCCGGGAAAATGCGAATCCAGATACGGCCGCCACGCTTGATGTGACGATTAATAGCACGACGAGCGGCTTCGATCTGGCGAGCGGTCAGACGGCCACGGCCGGTGGCCTTCAGACCGAATTCGCCGAACGACACGTGGGTACCACGGGTCGCCAGACCGGTGTTGCGGCCCTTCTGCTCTTTGCGATACTTTCTGCGAGAGGGTTGCAGCATGGTTATTCTCCTTCAGGCGCCGGAGCAGCGTCCGCCTTGCGGGGACCACGGCCACGACCACCCGGACGACCGGTGCGAGCACCGTCCGGACGATCACCACGCGGAGCGCGGCGCGGACGACGTTCTTCTTCACGCGGGGCTGCGGTTTCCGGCGGCAATTCGCCGTTGGCCAGCATGTCGCCCTTGTAGACCCAGACCTTGATGCCGATCACGCCGTACGTGGTGTGGGCTTCGGAGGTACCGTAGTCGATGTTGGCCTTGAGGGTGTGCAGCGGCACACGGCCTTCGCGATACCACTCGGTGCGGGCGATTTCGATACCGTTCAGACGGCCCGAGCTCATGATCTTGATGCCTTGGGCACCCAGACGCATCGCGTTCTGCATGGCGCGCTTCATGGCGCGGCGGAACATGATGCGCTTCTCGAGCTGTTGCGAGATCGAGTCGGCGATCAGTTGAGCATCGGTTTCCGGCTTGCGGATTTCTTCGATGTTGACGTGCACGGGCACGCCCATCAAACGCTGCAGATCAGCCTTCAGGCTTTCGATGTCTTCGCCGCGCTTGCCGATCACCACGCCCGGACGAGCCGAGTAGACGGTGATACGGGCATTCTTGGCCGGACGCTCGATGATCACGCGACCAACGGAGGCGCTCTTGAGCTTCTTCTTCAGGTACTCGCGAACGCGAATGTCTTCGGCCAGCATGGCGCCGAAGGCCTTGTCGTCGGCGAACCAACGCGAGGACCAATTACGGGTGACCGCGAGACGGAACCCAGTGGGGTGAATTTTCTGACCCATCGTGACTCCTTAAGCTCCGACCTTGACCGTGATGTGGCAGGTCTGCTTCTCGATACGGTTGCCGCGGCCCTTGGCGCGAGCGGAGAAGCGCTTCATCGACTGAGCCTTGTCCACGAAGATCGTGGTGACTTTCAGTTCGTCGATATCGGCGCCGTCGTTGTGCTCGGCGTTGGCGATGGCGGACTCGACAGCCTTCTTCAGGATGACGGCAGCCTTCTTCGGCGAGAAGGTGAGGATCTCGAGCGCACGGCCGACCTTCTGACCGCGGATCAGATCCGCAACCAGACGCGTCTTTTGAGCGGAGATGTGAACCCCACGGATAATGGCAGTAGTTTCCATCGCTTACCTCTTCGCCTTCTTGTCCGCGGCGTGACCCTTGAACGTACGGGTCAGCGCGAACTCGCCCAGCTTGTGACCGACCATGTTCTCGTTGATGTAAACGGGAACATGCTGCTTGCCGTTGTGCACAGCGATCGTCAGACCGATGAACTCGGGCAGGATCGTCGAGCGACGCGACCAGGTCTTGATCGGCTTCTTGTCTTTGCCCGCGACGGCCGTGTCCACCTTTTTGATCAGGTGAGCATCGACAAACGGGCCTTTCTTGATCGAACGTGACATAGTGTTCGCCTCTTACTTGCGCTTGCGCCGTTGGACGATCATATTGTTCGTCCGCTTGTTGCGACGGGTCTTGAAACCCTTCGCCGGAGTGCCCCACGGGCTGACCGGTTCGCGTGCTTCACCGGTACGGCCTTCGCCGCCACCGTGCGGGTGATCGACCGGGTTCATGGCCACGCCACGAACCGTCGGGCGGACACCGCGCCAACGCATTGCACCGGCCTTGCCGATTTGGCGCAGGCTGTGTTCTTCGTTACCGACTTCACCAATGGTGGCGCGGCATTCGATGTGCACACGGCGGACTTCACCCGAGCGCAGACGCACCTGAGCGTAGATGCCTTCGCGAGCCAGCAGGACGGCGGAAGCGCCGGCCGAACGGACCATCTGGGCACCCTTGCCGGGCAGCATTTCCACGCAGTGAATCGTCGTACCCACCGGGATATTGCGGATCGGCAGCGTGTTACCGGCGCGGATCGGGGCTTCAACACCCGACAGCAGCGTGGCACCCACTTCCAGACCGCGCGGAGCGATGATGTAACGACGCTCGCCGTCGGCGTAGCACAGCAGAGCGATGTGCGCCGTACGGTTGGGGTCGTATTCCAGACGCTCAACCTTTGCGGGGATGCCATCCTTGTCGCGACGGAAGTCGACGACACGGTAGTGTTGCTTGTGACCGCCGCCACGATGGCGGATCGTGATGTGACCGTTGTTGTTACGGCCAGAACCACGGGTCTTCTTTTCCAGCAGCGGCGCGTAGGGCTCACCCTTGTGCAGGTTGGGACTGACAACCTTCACCATGCCACGGCGGCCGGCCGAAGTCGGCTTAACTTTTACGAGGGCCATTTACTTCACCTCCGCAAAGTCGATTTCCTGGCCGTCCTTGAGCGAAACGTAAGCCTTGCGCTCATTACGGCGACGGCCAACGAATCGGCCAAAGCGCTTGACTTTGCCCTTACGGTTGAGGACCTGCACGGACTCGACCTGCACCTTGAAGAGCAGTTCGACGGCAGCCTTGATTTCCGGCTTGGTAGCGTCAGCCACGACACGGAAAGCGACTTGCTGATTCTTCTCAGCGACGAACGTGGCCTTTTCGGTCACGATCGGAGCCAGAATGACTTGCATCAAGCGTTCAGCGTTCATCCCAGCATCTCCTCGAGTTGAGCGATGGCCGGCTTGGTGATCAGCACTTTCTTGTAGTGGACCAGCGACAACGGATCGGCATAACGGGGCTCGACAACGGCAACGTGCGGCAGGTTGCGGGTGGCGAGGTAAACATTCTCATCAACGCTGTCGGTGATGATCAGGACCGAGTCCAGGCCCAGGCTCTTCAGCTTTGCAGCGGCAGCCTTGGTCTTGGGCGATTCCAGATCGAACGATTCGACGACGGCGATGCGGTCTTCGCGAGCCAGTTGCGACAGGATCGAGCGGATCCCGGCGCGGTACATCTTCTTGTTGACCTTCTGGCTGAAGTTCTCTTCCGGCGAGTTCGGGAAAATCCGACCACCGCCACGCCACAGCGGCGACGAAGTCATACCGGCGCGAGCGCGGCCGGTACCCTTCTGGCGCCAGGGCTTCTTGGTCGAGTGCTTGACTTCCGAGCGATCCTTCTGAGCGCGGTTGCCGGCACGGGCATTGGCTTGGAAAGCCACCACGATCTGGTGAATCAGCGCTTCGTTGAAGTCACGGCCGAAGATCGTGTCGGGCGCGCTGAACGTTGCAGCGGCCTGACCTTGGTCGTTCAGGAGCTTGAGATCCATTTACTTACGCTCCCTTCTTGGCCGGGGCCTTGATAGCCGGGCGCACGACGATGTCGGCGCCAGCGTGGCCGGGGACAGCGCCCTTGACCAGCAGCAGGCCGCGCTCAACGTCAACGCGAACGACGTCGAGGTTTTGAACGGTGCGGGTGACGTCACCCAGGTGACCGGCCATGCGCTTACCCGGGAAAATACGGCCCGGATCTTGTGCTTGACCGATCGAGCCCGGAACGCGGTGCGAACGGGAGTTACCGTGCGAAGCGCGTTGCGAACCGAAGTGGTGACGCTTGATGGTACCGGCGAAGCCTTTACCAATGGTGGTGCCCGTGACGTCGACCTGTTGGCCGGCTTCGAACACCGATTCCACGGCGATCACGGAACCGGCCGCAAATTCAGCGGCGCGAGCGGGATCCAGGCGGAATTCTTTGAGGATGCTGCCGGCTTCAGTGCCAGCTTTGGCGTAGTGGCCCGTTTGCGGCTGAGCCACACGCGAGGCACGACGAGTGCCATAAGCCACTTGGATCGCGGCGTAGCCGTCGGTTTCCAGCGACTTAACTTGGGTCACGCGGTTGTTCGACACGTCCAGCACGGTTACCGGGATGGATTCACCTTCCTCGGTAAAAATGCGGGTCATGCCGACCTTGCGACCCACCAGCCCCAGCCGGTGAGCGGCGGGCGTGGGTGTCGAATTCGACATCGTATTCTCCATTCCCGACTGCGATTGGTCGGGGCTAATCAGGCAAAAGGTAACGGCCTTTGCCCTACGACTATGTTCAACCTGGCTGAACCGTTGCACCCCGGGTCTTTTCAGAAGGCACCCGCAGGCGCCTTGAAAACACTGAGGTAACGCAGGCCTTCGCCATAGTTAGACTCGCCACAAAATGGCAAGCTTCGCATATTAGCATGATTTTTTCAGGCAGCACAAGCACTTAGCGTGAAATGCGCCCTGTCCCGCCCCCGGCGCACCAGGCTGTGGCAGAAAAACAAATGGCCGCAGTCCCGGAGGATTGCGGCCATTCTTGCGAGTCCACTGGCGAAGGTAGCGGACCCGATACGCCTTACTGCAGCGCGATTTCGACGTCGACGCCGGCCGGCAGGTCCAGACGCATCAGGGCGTCAACGGTCTTGTCGGTGGGATCAACGATGTCCATCAGGCGCTGATGGGTACGGATTTCGAACTGGTCACGCGACGTCTTGTTGACGTGCGGCGAACGCAGCACGTCGTAACGGCGGATACGCGTGGGCAGCGGCACCGGGCCGCGGACAACGGCGCCCGTGCGCTTGGCGGTGTCGACGATTTCAGCGGCCGATTGATCGATCAGCTTGTAATCGAAGGCTTTCAAGCGGATACGGATCTTTTGGTTTTTCATGGCGTTTCCTAAAGAACGAGACGCGAGAGCGGCGAGCGCTCTCGCTGGTTGTGTGCTGCTTAAGAGATCCGAATTACTTCAGGATCTTGGCGACGACGCCGGCGCCGACGGTACGACCGCCTTCACGGATGGCGAAACGCAGACCTTCTTCCATGGCGATCGGGGCCAGCAGCTTGACGGTCATCGTCACGTTGTCGCCCGGCAGAACCATTTCCTTGTCGGCCGGCAGGTCGATCGTGCCCGTCACGTCCGTCGTGCGGAAGTAGAACTGGGGACGATAGCCGTTGAAGAACGGGGTGTGGCGGCCGCCTTCTTCCTTGGACAGGATGTACACCTCGGACGTGAAGTCCGTGTGCGGGGTGATCGAGCCCGGCTTGGCCAGAACTTGGCCGCGCTGGACGTCTTCACGCTTGGTGCCGCGCAGCAGGATGCCCACGTTGTCGCCGGCTTGACCTTGGTCCAGCAGCTTGCGGAACATTTCCACGCCGGTGCAGGTCGTCTTGACCGTCGGAACGATACCGACGATTTCGATTTCTTCGCCGACCTTCACGATGCCACGTTCGATACGGCCGGTCACCACGGTGCCACGACCCGAGATCGAGAACACGTCTTCCACCGGCATCAGGAACGCGCCGTCAACGGCACGCTCAGGCGTCGGGATGTAGGTGTCCAGCGCTTGCGCCAGCGACAGAATCGCTTGCTCGCCCAGTTCGCCCTTGTCGCCTTCCAGCGCCAGCTTGGCCGAACCCTTGACGATCGGGGTGTCGTCACCCGGGAAGTCGTACTTGGACAGCAGTTCGCGAACTTCCATTTCCACCAGCTCGAGCAGCTCGGCGTCGTCAACCATGTCAGCCTTGTTCAGGAAGACGATGATGTACGGCACGCCAACCTGACGGCTCAGCAGGATGTGTTCACGCGTTTGCGGCATCGGACCGTCAGCGGCCGACACGACCAGGATCGCGCCGTCCATCTGGGCGGCGCCCGTGATCATGTTCTTGACGTAGTCGGCGTGGCCCGGGCAGTCAACGTGCGCGTAGTGACGCGCTTCCGTTTCGTACTCGACGTGTGCCGTGTTGATCGTGATACCGCGTGCCTTTTCTTCAGGAGCTGCATCGATCTGGTCGTAGCCCTTGGCTTCGCCGCCAAACTTGCTCGACAGAACGGTCGTGATCGCCGCCGTCAACGTCGTTTTGCCGTGGTCAACGTGACCAATCGTACCCACGTTCACGTGCGGCTTGGTACGTTCAAACTTGCCTTTTGCCATG
>NZ_AYMF01000008.1:0-239284 GCF_000633435.1 Achromobacter sp. DH1f
GGGTGGGGCGGGGGTCGGGGTCGTGGGGGCGGCGGCCGGTGATGGGGACGCGGCGGACCAGGGCTTGCAGGGCGGCGGCGATTTCGGCGGTGGCGACGTCGGGTTGGAAGCAGGCGTCGGCGCCGCAGTGCAGGCCCAGGATGCGGTTTTCGGGAGAATCGAAGGTGGAGACGGCGACGATGCCGGCGGTGGTGTCCATGGCGCGCAGACCTGCGACGGCCATGCAAAGGTCGGTGAGTTCGGCTTCCATGACCAGCAGCGGGGTGCGGCGGGCCTGGAACAGGCGGAACAGGCCGTTGGAATCTTCGCAGCAGCGGGGCGAGAAGCCCATGCCGGCCAGGGCGTCGCTACGGCGGGTACGTTGGCGGGAATCGGGCGAGAAGACGATGAGGTCTAGTAGGTCATTCATGAATCGTTGTCGAGATCTGTGCAGCTTCAGCGCATGCATGATGCATCGGATACAACGGATTCCTAAACGTCGCTCAACACCACTTTCTGACCCGAATTCTCGGACATGGCCTCGCAAGGCCTGATTTGGCGCGGGTTTGCGGGCTATTGCGAAGATTTTGCGGCGGCCTGGGCGGGGGGCGTTTCGTTCCACCAGCCGCCGCCCAGCGCTTGCAGCAGGGCGGCGGTGTCGGCGTAGCGCGCAGCGTCGGCGGCGCTGCGCGACAGTTGGGTCTGCAGCAGCTGGCGCTGGCTGTCGAGCAGGCTCAGGTGGCTGATGCCGCCGGCCTGGTAACGGCCCTGGGCGATGCGGTCGGCGTCCGCCGCGCGGCGCCAGGCGGCGTCGTAGGCGTCGAAGGCGTGCGCATCGGTCTGCACGGCGCGCAGCGCGTCGGCAACCTGGCGGAATCCGTCCAGCACGGTCTGGCGGTAGGCGGCCTGGGCGGCGTCATAGGCGGCTTGCGCCGAACGCGTGCGGGCGCGCAGTTCACCGCCACGAAACAGCGGTTGCACCACGCCCAGCCCCAGGTTCCATACGTTGACGCCATCGGTGATATCGCCGGCCCGCGTGCGTTGCGACCCGAAGCTGGCGGTCAGGGTGAACCGGGGATACTGGTTGGCCGTGGCCACGCCGACGTCGGCCGAGGCCTGGTGCAGCAAGGCCTCGGCGGCCAGGATGTCGGGCCGCTGGCGGGTCAGCGCCGACGGCACGCCGGTGGGAATCTCGGCGGGCAGCGTCAGGTCGGCCAGGCGCAGCGGCGGGGCCTGCCAATCCGCGGGCAGTTGGCCCAGGTAGGTGGCCAGCTGGTGGGTGGCCTGGGCCAGCTGGTATTGCAGCGGCGGCAAGGTGGCCTGGGTCTGGGCCAGCAGCAGTTCCTGGTTGCGCAGATCGGCTTCGGCGATGCCGCCCGCGGCCAGGCGCTGGCGCATGATGTCCTGCTGGCGTTGCTGCGCGGCCAGCAGCTCGCGCGTGACGGCGATGCGCTCGGCCAGGTCGGCCTGGCGGATGGCCGTGGTGACCACGTTGGCGGCCAGCGTCATGCGGGCCGCCTGCCATTCGTGCGACTGGTAGTCCACCTGGGCGGCCAGGCCTTCCAGCGCGCGGCGGTTGCCGCCAAAGACGTCCAGCGTGTAGGACACGTCGATGGACGCGTTGTACAGCGTGAACGGGGCCGGTTGTTCGGTCACGGGCACGCCATAGGCCGACGGGTCGACCTTCTGGCGGGTGGCGGACAGGTTGGCATCCACGGCGGGCAGCAGGCGGCCGCCGGTCTCGGCGCTCAGGTCTTCGCCGGCCTGGCGCAGGCGGGCGCGGGCCTGGTCCAGCGTGGGGCTGGCGTCCAGCGCCTGGCGCACCAGCGCGTCCAGCGCGGGCGATTGAAACAGCTGCCACCACTGCGCGGGAATGTCGGCGGCGGTAAGGCGCGGCTGCGCGCCAGCGTCGGCGTCTTGCGGCGCGGCGTAGGCCGACACGGCGGGCGCGGCGGGGCGGCTGAAATCGGGGCCGACGGCGCAGCCGGGCAGCAGGGCGCAGGCGGCCAGCGCCGCGGCGCGGCGGGCGAGGGGCAGGCGAGGGCGGGGGCAGGACATGGCGGCCTTCAATCCAGGGTGCGGCGGTAGAACTTCACGGCGGCGGTCATGACGATGACGGTGAACAGCAGCATGGGCCAGATAGTGGGCCACAGGTCCCACCAGCCGTTGCCCTTGAGCAGGATGCCGCGGATCAGCCGGTTGAAGTGGGTCAGCGGCAGCAGGTTGCCCAGGTACTGCGCCCATTGGGGCATGCCCAGGAACGGGAACATGAAGCCGGACAGCAGCATGTTGGGCAGGAAATAGAACATCGTCAGCTGCATGGCCTGCAACTGGTTCTGCGCCAGCGACGACAGCGTGATGCCCACGGTCAGGTTGGCGGCCACGAAGATCAGCGCGCCCAGGTACACCGTCAACAGGCTGCCCAGGAACGGCACATGGAAGACGAAATACGCGGCCAGCAGGATGATGGTGGCCTGGATCAGGCCGATGGCGATATACGGCACGATCTTGCCGGTCATGACCTCCAGCGGCCGCACCGGCATGGCCAGCAGGTTTTCCATGGTGCCGCGTTCCCGCTCGCGCGTCATGGCCAAGCCGGTCATCATCACCAATGTCATGGTCAGGATCACGCCCATCAGGCCGGGCACGGTGTTGTATTGCGAGATCTGCTCTTCGTTGTAGAGCTGGTGCACCCGCACGTCGAACGGCGGCTGGCCGCCCGCCAGATGCGCCAGCGGACCGGTCAGGTCCTTTTGCGCCACGGCCTGCGCCAGCTGGTTGGCCGAGCCGATCGCCAGGCCGGTCGCCATGGGGTCGGTGGCGTCGGCCTCGATCAGCAGCGCCGGGCGCTCGCCGCGCAAGAGCTTGCGGGTGAAGTCGGGCGGAATGGTCACCACGAACAGCACGCGGCCCTGCGCCAGCGCTGCGCGGCCGGCTTCTTCGTCGGCCAGTTCTTCCACGATGTTGAAGTAGTCCGACGACTTCATCGCCGCCACGAAACTGCGGGTGAACGGGCTGTGGTCCGCCACGATGACGGCGGTGGGCAGCTGCTTGGGGTTGGTGTTGATGGCGTAGCCGAACAGCGCCAGCTGCATGATGGGAATGCCCACGATCATGCCGAAGGTGATGCGGTCGCGCCGCAATTGCAGGAATTCCTTGAGCACCATGCTCCACCAGCGCGACCACGAGAAACCCTCCAGGTGGCGTCTCATGCCGGACTCGCGAAGTTGTCGGAAGAACGGTTCATCAGATAGATGAAGACGTCTTCCAGGCTGGTGTCGATGCGTTCCAGCCGCAGGTCCTGGCCGGCCACGGCGTCGTTCAGCGTGCGTTCGAGCTGCGCCGCGTCGCGCCCGCTGATGTGCAGCGCCGACCCGAAGGCCACCGTCTGGTCCACGCCCGGCGCACCGCGCAACTGCTGCGCCAGCGGCACCAGGTTGTGGCCGTGGATGGCCCAGGTGGTCAGGTGCTGTTCGGCAATGACCTCGTCGGCCGTGCCCTGGGTCAACAGCTTGCCGTAGGAAATGTAGGCCAGCTTGTGGCAGCGTTCGGCTTCGTCCATGTAGTGGGTGCTGACCAGCACCGAGATGCCGCGCGCGGCCAGCTCGTGCAGCTGTTCCCAGAAGTCGCGCCGCGCGGTCGGGTCCACGCCCGCGGTGGGTTCGTCCAGCAGCAACAGGCGCGGCTGGTGCAGCAGGCAGGCGGCCAGCGCCAGCCGCTGTTTCCAGCCGCCCGACAGCGACCCCGTCAATTGCCCGGCGCGGCTTTGCAACCCCAGGTCTTGCAGCGCACGGTCGACGGTTTCGCGGCGCTGGGGCATGCCGTACATGCGGGCCACGAAATCCAGGTTCTCGCGGATGGTCAGGTCGTCCCAGTAAGAGAACTTCTGGGTCATGTAGCCGACCTGGCGCTTGATCTGCGCGCTGTCCTTGATGATGTCGTAGCCCAGGCAGGTGCCGCTGCCCGAATCCGGCGTCAACAGGCCGCACATCAGGCGGATGCTGGTGGTCTTGCCGCTGCCATTGGGGCCCAGGAAGCCGAAGATCTCGCCTTCGCGCACTTGCAGCGACACGTCGTTGACCACGTGCTTGTCGCCGAAGTGCTTGTTCAGGCCGTGCACGTCGATGACGTAGCCGCCCGGCGCCGTGGGCGATGCGGTGGGGCCGTTCATTGCAGCGCCGCCTCGACCGGCTGGCCGGGATGCAGCCGCGTGGCGGCGTCGGGCGCGGGGCGCGCCTCGACCATGTACACCAGCTTGCCGCGGGTTTCGCGGCTGTAGATCACCGGCGGCGTGTATTCGGCCTGTGGCGAGATGTAGTCGATGCGTACCGGCACCGGGTCGCCGCAGCCATCGCAGCGCACGGTGGCGGCCTGGCCGGGTTTCAGCGCGCCGGCCACGGCCTCGGGCACGAAGAAACGCACCTTGATATTGCCCGGCGGCAACAGGCTGACGACCGGGCTGCCGGCCGGCACCCATTCCCCCACGCGGTACAGCGTGTCGAACACCAGCGCGGCGGTGGGGGCGGCCTGGCGCTTCTGGGCAAGCGTCCAGTCGGCCTGGGCCAGCGCGGCGCGGGCGGCCTCGACCTGGGCGGCCTGCGCCCGCCGTTGATCCTGGCGGCCGGGCAGGTTGGCCACGTCCAGCTGGGCGCGCAGTTCGCGCACGCGCGCCGCGTCCGACTGCGCCTGTTCACGGCTGTCGTCCAATTGCGCGCGGGCCACGCCGCCGATGCGGAACTGGGCGGTGTCGCGCGCCAACTGCGCGGCCGATCGCCGGCTGGCGGCTTCGGCCTGGGCCAGTTGGGCGCGGTTGACGTCGACTTCGGCCGGGCGCTTGCCGGTGGCGATGTCTTCCAGCTGCGCATCGGCCGCCGCCAACTGCGCGCCGGCCTGGTCGCGGGCGGCGGTTTCGCGGGTGGCTTCCAGCGCGAACAGCGGCGCGGCGGCGGCCACCTGCTGGCCGCGTTGCACTGCCAGGCTGTCCAGCCGGCCGGCCTCGGACGAGGCGATGTACAGGTACTCGCCTTCGACATAGCCCTGGTAGACCGCGTCATTGCCCTTGCCGCAGGCGGCCAGCAGCAACAGGCAAAGGGCGGCGGCGGTGGGGCGCGCAAGGCGCAAGGCAGGGTCGGTGCGCATGATCAGCGTCCTGGGGCGGGCGTGGGGGGAAGCAGGGTGTCGGCCATGGCGTCGGGCGGGGCCAGGTCGGCGGAATCGGCGGGGGCGGAATGCCTGGCGTCGGCGGGGGTGTCGGCGATGCCGGCGGTCAGCGGCGTGGTGGGCGTGAACAGCCCGCCCGTCAGCATGGCCACCGCGTGGGCCGCGATGGCCTCGTGGCCGATCGCCTGGGCGGTCGGGTCGTCCTGCCAGATGCGGCGCCACAGGCTGGATGTGGCCAGCGGCAGCAAGGTCAGCCCCAGGATCGACAGGAACACCAGCCGCGGCTCGACCCCGGGCGTGATGGCGCCGGCGCGCTGGCTGTCGGCGATCATGCCGGCAAACACCTGCAAGCGCTGCGACGGCAAGTGGCGCAGCACGCGTTCGCGCAGCTGGCCGCCTTCGTTGACCACCTCGTGCATCCACAACGCCGGCAGCCACGGCCGGTCGGCGGCGCAGCGCACCAGGCGCGAGACGATTTCGGTGATGACGGCGCGCGCGGTATCGGCCGGGCCGACCACGCGGCGGGCGGTCTGCGGCACCGGGCTCCAGACGAAGCTGATGACCGGCACCACGCGTTCCAGCACCACGGCATCCAGCAATTGGTCGCGGCTCTTGAAGTAGTAATGCAGCATGGCCGAGGTGACCCCGGCGCGCTCGGCGATGTGGGCGATGCGGGTCGCGGCCACCCCCTGGGCAGCGAACAGGTCGGTGGCAATGTCCAGCAGCTGGTCGCGGACGGCGGCGTTGTCGGGGCGGGGCGGGCGGCCCGGACGGCGGGCGGGGGCAGGCAAAGTCGGCATGCGGCAGATTTTAATTAAATATTTAATTAATTAAAAGGGGGGCGCGCGTCAGGGTTGGCGGACAGGCCGGCAGGCAACGATGGTGTAATGCCCTGAAGGCTTGCCAGCGCGGTTCGTTTTGCCGCGTTTCCCAGGGCTGGCCATGATCCGGAACAGAAGGAGCCTGCACGCCATGCCGCAATCGTCCTCCCTCAACCGCCGCGTCGTCCTGGCCGCCCGCCCGCAGGGCGAGCCTGCCGACAGCGATTTCCGCCTGGAAACCGACGCGGTGCCGCAACCCGGTCCCGGCCAGCTGCTGCTGCGCACGGTCTACCTGTCGCTCGACCCCTATATGCGCGGCCGCATGAGCGATGCGCCGTCCTACGCCGAACCCGTGAAAGTCGGCCAGCCCATGGTGGGCGGCACGGTGTCGCGGGTGGTGGCGTCCAACCACCCCGACTATCCGGTAGGCGAGTGGGTGCTGGGCCAATCAGGCTGGCAGGACTATGCCGTGTCCGACGGCACTGGCCTGCTCAAGCTGGGCCAGTCGCCCGACCGGCCGTCCTATTCGCTGGGCGTGCTGGGCATGCCGGGTTTTACCGGCTACATGGGCCTCCTGGATATCGGCCAGCCCAAGGCCGGCGAAACCGTGGTGGTGGCCGCGGCCAGCGGCGCGGTCGGCGCGGTGGTGGGCCAACTGGCCAAGATCCACGGCTGCCGCGCCGTGGGCATTGCCGGCGGCGCCGACAAGTGCCGCTATGTCGTGGACACGCTGGGCTTTGACGCCTGCATCGACCACAAGGCCCCCGATATGGCCGAACAGCTGGCGCGCGCCGTGCCGCAGGGCATCGACGTGTACTTCGAAAACGTCGGCGGCGCTGTGTTCGACGCCGTGCTGCCGCTGCTCAACCCGCGCGCCCGCGTGCCGGTGTGCGGCTTGATCTCGGCCTACAACGCCACGAGCCTGCCCGACGGTCCGGACCGCCTGCCGCTGCTGATGCGCACCATCCTCACCAAGCGCATCAAGATGCAGGGCTTCATCATCTTCAATGAATATGCGCACCGCTACGGCGAATTCCGCGAGGCCATGCAGGGCCTGTTGAAAGACGGCCGCATCCAGTACCGGGAAGACGTGGTCGACGGCCTGGAAAATGCGCCGCGCGGCCTGATGGGCCTGCTCAAGGGCGAAAACGCGGGCAAGCGCATCGTGCGCGTCGGGCCCGATGCATAGGAGCGCAACATGAATATCCTGATCGTGCTGACTTCCCACGACACGCTGGGCAACACGGGCCGCAAGACCGGCTTCTGGCTGGAAGAGTTTGCCGCGCCGTACTACGCCTTCCTGGACGCGGGCGCGACGCTGACGCTGGCCTCGCCGCAAGGCGGCCAGCCGCCGCTGGACCCCAAGAGCGACGACCCCGACGCCCAGACCGACGACACCCGCCGCTTTCGCCAGGACCCCGCCGCGCAGCAGCGCCTGGCCGCCACACGCCGCCTGGCCGAGGTGCAGGCGGCCGACTACGACGCGGTGTTCTATCCCGGCGGCCATGGGCCGCTGTGGGACCTGGCCGAAGACCCCAAGTCGGTCTCGCTGATCGAGACCATGCTGGCCGCCGGCAAGCCCGTGGCCGCGGTGTGCCATGCGCCCGGCGTGCTGCGCCACGCCAAGACCGCCGACGGCAAGCCGCTGGTCCAAGGCCGCCAGGTCACGGGCTTTTCCAACGCGGAAGAAGCGGCGGTGCAACTGACCGACGTGGTGCCTTTCCTGGTGGAAGACGAACTGGCCGCGCTGGGCGGGCTGTACACCAAAGGGCCGGACTGGCAGCCGTATGTCGTGTCCGACGGGCTCTTGATCACCGGGCAGAATCCCGCCTCGTCGGTGGGCGTGGCGCAGGCGTTGCTGGACCGCCTGAAGGCGTGATGCGCGGGCGCGTTGGCAGGCTGGCGGGATGCCCGCCGACGCCTTGTCGATGTCTGCATCGTTGTACGGCCCGATGCGCCGCGCAGGCCGCGCGCTTGTGTCAGAATTGATACTTTCTGACACAGGCGCGCGGTTCCGTTGCAACCGCGCGCGCCATGCCTAATGCCTCCAGACTTGCCCCCGCAGGACGCGTCCGCGCCTGCTGCCTGTTCCGCCGGTTCGTGTGAAGCCGCGCTGTTCGCCGCGATGCAGGCTCGCGATCTTGCCACCGGCCGTCATTGCCACCGCGTCGTCGCCCTGAGCGTGGCGCTGGCCCACGCCTGCGGCTTGCCCGAAGACGAACAACAGGCCGTTGCCGTGGCCGCCCGCCTGCACGACGTGGGCAAGATCGGCACCCCCGACCGCGTGCTGTTCTCGCCCAAGCGGCTGGAAAAAGAAGATTGGGAAATCATGAAGTCGCACGCCGCCGTCGGCGCCGACATCATCATGCATAGCGACATGCCGCAGCGCGAACGGATCGCGCTGGCCGTGCGCCATCACCACGAGCACTTCGATGGCTCAGGCTATCCCGACGGCCTGGCCGGGCACGACATTCCGCTGCATTCGCGCATCATCTCGCTGGCCGACTCCTACGATGCGCTGGGCGACGCGCGGCCCTATCACCCGGCGCGCACGCACGCCGAGATCCTGCGCATTCTGAATGTGGAAGCCGGGGCCAAGTGCGACCCGGACCTGCTGCGCGTCTTCGAGACGATGATCCAGCACAGCCCGCTGCGCGTGCCTTGACCGCAGAGGGTGAGGCGCGCGCCGCGTTGTCGGCGCGCGCGCAAGATCACTTCAGCTTGTAGTGCGCCGCCACGCCGGCCAGCGCTTGCAGCGTGCGCTGCTGCCAGGCGGCGTCGTGGCCCAGTTCTTCGGCCAGGATGCGCGCGACTTCCGGCGCGGCCATCAGGGCGGCGTCGGCGTCCAGGAACAGCGCGCGGTTGCGGCGCGCCAGCACGTCTTCGGCGCTGCGCGCCAACTCGAAACGCGCCGCGAAACGCACGTGCGCTTCGGACAGGCCGCTGCTTTTCACCAGCATGCGGTCCGCGCCGGGCAGGGCCTTGAGCGCGGGCAGGTCGCTGCCGTAGTAGCTGTCCGGCGTGCCGGCGTGTTCCTGCGAGGGCGCCAGGCCGTTCGCGCCGTGCAGCGCCAGCGATTCGGTGCGGCAGCTGGCCTGCGTCAGCAACTGATGCTGAATCGCCGTATCCACCACATCCTGCGCCATGCGGCGGTAGGTGGTCCACTTGCCGCCCGTGACCGTCACCAGCCCGGCCTGCGACACCAGGATGGTGTGCTCGCGCGACAGCGACTTGGTGGAGGCATCGCCGGTGGCCTTGACCAGCGGCCGCAGGCCCGCCCAGACGCTGGTGACATCGTCGCGCGTGGGCTTGCGGCTGAGGTAGCGCGCGGCCGTCTGCAGGATGAAATCCACGTCCTGCGCGCCGGCTTCCGGGTCCAGCGGCAGATCGTTGCGCGGTGAATCGGTGGTGCCCACGATGGTGTGGCCGTTCCAGGGCACCACGAACAGCACGCGGCCGTCGTCGGTCTTGGGAATCAAGATGGCGCGCTTGCCGGGCAGGAAGTCGTGCGGCAGCGTCAGGTGCACGCCCTGGCTGGGCGCCACCATGGTCGGCGCGTTCTTGTCTTCCATGCGGCGCACGCTGTCGACCCACACGCCGGTGGCGTTGATCACGCAGCGCGCGCGCAGCGTGAAGGTGGCCTCGCCCAGCGCGTCCTGCGCGGTCACGCCGTCGACCTTGCCGCCGGTGGTGGTCAGGCCCGTGGCGCGCACGTAGTTCACCGCCGTGCCGCCCAGGTCGAACAGGGTGCGCATCAGGCTGAGCGCCAGGCGCGCATCGTCGAACTGGCCGTCGTAGTACAGCACGCCGCCTTTCAGGCCGCGGCCGTTGACGTTTTCGGCCAGCGTGGGCGCATTGGCCAGCGTGTCGCGGCGCGACAGCCAGCGGCTGGGCGCCAGGTTCAGCTTGCCGGCCAGCATGTCGTACATCTTCAGGCCGATGCCGTAGAAGGGCTGGTCCAGCAGGTTGTAGGCCGGCACCACGAAGCCCAGCGGCCACACCAGGTGCGGCGCGTTCTGGTTGAGCAGGCCGCGTTCGTGCAGGGCCTCGCGCACCAGGCTGATGTTGCCTTGCGCCAGGTAGCGCACGCCGCCGTGGACCAGCTTGGTGGCCTTGCTGGACGTGCCCTTGGCAAAGTCGGCGGCTTCGATCAGCAGGGTGCGGTAGCCGCGGCTGGCGGCGTCGACGGCCGTGCCCAGGCCGGTGGCGCCGCCGCCGATGACGATCACGTCCCAGGCGGGCGTGTTGTCCAGTTGCGCCAGCAGGCGGTTGCGGTCGGGCGGGGTGACAGAGGCGGACGTTTGGTTCATATGCAAGGGGGCGGCTGGGCCGCTAGGTAATCAGTGCGGTGTTTCGTAGGGGCAGGGCGCCGCGTCAGGCGGCCTTGGCGGCGTTCGGTGCGGCGGCGACCTCGCAGCGCACGCCGGAATCCAGCAGCACCTGGGCCAGCGGTTCCTGCGGATGCGCGTCGGTGAAAAAGCGGTCGATCTGCGAAATGTGCGCCAGTTCCACCATGGCCTGGCGCTTGAACTTGCTGCTGTCGGCGGCCAGCCAGACCTCGCGCGATTGCTCGATGATCGTGCGCGCCACGCGCACTTCGCGAAAATCGTAGTCGCGCAGCGTGCCGTCGGCCTCGATGCCGGAAATGCCGATCAGGCCGATGTCGACCTTGAACTGGCGAATGAAGTCCATGGTGGCTTCGCCGACGATGCCGCGGTCGCGCGAGCGCACGACGCCGCCGGCCACGATGACCTCGCAATCGGGGTTGTCCGACAGGATGTCCGCCACGTGCAGGTTGTTGGTGATGACGCGCAGGCCGCGGTGGCGCAGCAGGGCGCGCGCGATGGCCTCGGTGGTGGTGCCGATGTTCAGGATCAGCGAACAGCCGTCGGGCACGGCGCGGGCCACGGCCTCGGCAATGCGTTGCTTGCCGGCCGCGTGCAGCCCCTGGCGCTTGCGGTAGGCGATGTTCTCGATGGTCGACGCTTCGATGCGCACGCCGCCATGAAAGCGCGACAGCAGGCCGGCTTCGGACAGGATGTTGACGTCGCGCCGCACGGTCTGCAGCGTGACGTCAAAGCGTTTGGCAAGCTCTTCGATCGTGGCCGAGCCTTGGGCTCGCACCATTTCGATCAAGGCGCTTTGTCTAGGATTCAGTGTCATGTTCGCATCATAAAACAACAAAAGCGAAAAATAATGACGCACTGCAAGATTGTTTTTTGTTCGCTTCTTCGGTAAAACGCACAAAAAACGAAAGCGATCTGAAAGATAAACCTGAAACGGCGCGTTCTTGCGCGCCGCGAGGGCCGCTGTACCCAAGTATCGATGCCCGATTGAGTAATCGGGGACGTATAAGAGGTAGGAGACCAGATGCAGCTGACCTTGGACAGGATAGGTTTGCGAGCCGGCTCGCAGACGCACCTGTATCCGATGACCCTGGCCCCGGTGCCGGGCGCCATGACCGTTTTGCTGGGGGCCACCCTGGCGGGCAAGACATCGCTGATGCGCATCATGGCCGGGCTGGACCGGCCTACCGAAGGCACGGTGCTGGCCGACGGCCGCGACGTGACCGGGGTGCCGGTGCGCCAGCGCAATGTCGCCATGGTCTACCAGCAATTCATCAACTATCCGTCCATGACGGTGTTCGACAACATCGCCTCGCCGCTCAAGCTGCGCGGCGAAGCGGGCATCGCCGACAAGGTCGGCGCCATGGCGGCGCGGCTGCACATCGATCACCTGCTGGCGCGCTATCCGTCGGAACTGTCCGGCGGCCAGCAGCAGCGGGTGGCCCTGGCCCGGGCCCTGGCCAAGAACGCGCCGCTGATCCTGCTGGACGAACCCCTGGTCAACCTGGACTACAAGCTGCGCGAAGAACTGCGCGACGAGCTGTCAGCCTTGTTCGCGCAGGGCCGTTCCACCGTGGTCTATGCCACCACCGAACCGGGCGAAGCCCTGTTGCTGGGCGGCCACACCGCGGTGCTCGATGCCGGCGAACTGTTGCAATACGGCCCCACGGCCGAGGTCTTTCACCGGCCCAATTCCATCCGCGTGGCGCGAGCGTTCAGCGATCCGCCCATGAATCTGTTCGCCGCGCACCGTAACGAACAGGGCTTTGCGTTGCAGGGCGGCATCACCGTGAACCGGCATCTGCCGCCCGGCACGGGCGCAGACCTGACCGCCGGCCTGCGCGCCGGGGCGCTGGACGTGACCCCGCGCCCCGGCCACATCGGCCTGGACGGCGTGGTCAAGCTGGCCGAGATCTCAGGGTCCGACACCTTCGTGCATGCCCGCACGGCGGCCGGCGACGTGGTCGCGCAGTTGCCCGGCGTGCATCGCTACACGCTGGACCAGCCGCTGACGCTGTATTTCGACCCGGCGCAGACCTACGCCTTTGGCGCCGACGGCATCTTGCTGGCCGCGCCCGCGCGCCGCACCGCGACAGGGGCCGACTGATGGCGCAGATCGAGCTGGACCTCTCTCATTCCTACGTCGCCCACCCCCAGGCCGACGAGGACTATGCGCTGCTGCCGCTGAAATTCACCTTCCGCGACGGCGGTGCCTACGCCTTGCTGGGCCCGTCGGGCTGCGGCAAGACCACCTTGCTCAATTGCGTATCGGGCCTTTTGCGCCCGTCGCACGGTCGCATCCTGTTCGACGGCCAGGACGTCACCGGCAAGACGCCGCAGGCGCGCAACATTGCCCAGGTGTTCCAGTTTCCGGTGGTGTACGACACCATGACGGTCGCCGAGAACCTGGCTTTTCCGCTGCGCAACCGCGGCGTGCCGCCCGAGCGCATCCGCGAACGCGTCGGCCGCATCGCCGAAATGCTGGAGATGTCGCACGTGCTGAATCGCCGCGCCAGCGGCCTGACCGCCGACGCCAAGCAGAAGATCTCGCTGGGCCGCGGCCTGGTGCGCAACGACGTGTCGGCCATTCTGTTCGACGAACCGCTCACCGTCATCGACCCCCAGCTCAAATGGGAACTGCGTAGAAAGCTCAAGGAAATCCACCACGAGTTCAAGCTCACGCTGATCTACGTCACGCATGACCAGACCGAGGCGCTGACCTTTGCCGACCAGGTGATGGTGATGGCGCGCGGCCGCGCCGTGCAGGTGGGCAGCGCCGATGACCTATTCGAACGCCCCGCGCATACCTTCGTGGGCCACTTCATCGGTTCGCCCGGCATGAACTTCCTGCCCGCGCAGTGGCGCGATGGCGCGCTGCGGGTGGGGCAATGCCGCGTCGATGGCGTATCCGATGCCCTGGCGGCCAGGCTGGCTCACGCCGGCCCGGTCAAGCTGGGCGTGCGCCCCGAATACCTGCGCCTGACCGACGCCCAGGCGCCCGGCGCCTTGCCGGTACGGGTGGACAGGGTGCAGGACGTGGGCACCTACACGCTGCTGGTGGCCGACTTCGAAGGCACGCCGCTGCGGGCCCGCCTGGGCGCCGACCTTCCCGCCATCGCGCCCGGCGCCACGGTCTGGCTGTCGGCCCTGAATCCGCACACGTGCTTCTATCGCGACGAGGAACTGATCCGATGAAACCGATCAATCACCGGGCCTGGTTCCTGGTTCTGCCCGTGGTGCTGTGCGTGGCGTTTTCGGCCATTCTGCCGCTGATGACCATCGTCAATTACTCGGTGCAGGACATCATCTCGCCCGAGCGCCGCGTGTTCGTCGGCACCGAATGGTTCGCCGCCGTGCTGCAGGACGAAGAACTGCACGGCGCGCTGTTTCGCCAGATCGGCTTTTCGCTGGCCGTGCTGGCCATCGAGATTCCGCTGGGCATCCTGCTGGCGCTGTCGATGCCGGCCAGCGGCTGGCGGGCGTCGGCGGTGCTGGTCATCATCGCGCTGTCGCTGCTGATTCCCTGGAACGTCGTGGGCACCATCTGGCAGGTGTTCGGCCGCACCGACATCGGCCTGCTGGGCGCGACGCTGTCGTGGCTGGGCGTGGACTACAACTACACCGGCAATGACGTCGACGCCTGGGTCACCGTGCTGGTGATGGACGTGTGGCACTGGACGCCCCTGGTGGCGCTGCTGTGCTATGCGGGCCTGCGCGCCATTCCCGACGCCTACTACCAGGCCGCCCGCATCGACGGCGCTTCGCGCCTGGCCGTGTTCCGCTTCATCCAGCTGCCCAAGATGCGCGGCGTGCTGATGATCGCGGTGCTGCTGCGCTTCATGGACAGCTTCATGATCTACACCGAACCCTTCGTCCTGACCGGCGGCGGGCCGGGCAACGCCACCACCTTCCTGTCGCAATACCTGACGCAGAAGGCCGTGGGCCAGTTCGACCTGGGGCCGGCCGCGGCGTTCTCGATCATCTACTTCCTGATCATCCTGCTCTTGTGCTTCATCCTCTACAACTGGATGCAGCGCGCCGGCACCACCGGCGGCTTTGACGAGGAGCGTGCCAATGCGTGACCTATCCACCTGGTGGCGCGGCGCCTTCCTGGCGCTGTATCTGGTGTTCGCCATCCTGCCGCTGTACTGGATGCTGAACATGTCGTTCAAGACCAATACTGAAATCGTCAGCACGCTGACGCTGTGGCCGCGGGATTTCACGCTGGAGCACTACCGCACCATCTTCACCGATCCGGCCTGGTATTCCGGCTACATCAACTCGCTGATCTACGTGGTCATCAACACGGTCATTTCGCTGGCCGTGGCGCTGCCCGCCGCCTACGCGTTCTCGCGCTATCGCTTCATCGGCGACAAGCACGTGTTCTTCTGGCTCTTGACCAACCGCATGACGCCGCCGGCCGTGTTCCTGCTGCCGTTCTTCCAGCTGTACAGCTCGTTCGGGCTGATGGACACCCACCTGGCCGTTGCCCTGGCGCACCTGGTATTCAACGTGCCGCTGGCCGTGTGGATCCTGGAAGGCTTCATGTCCGGCGTGCCGCGCGAAATCGACGAAACCGCGTATGTCGACGGCTACTCGTTCCCGCGCTTTTTCCTGACGATCTTCCTGCCGCTGATCAAGTCCGGCGTCGGGGTGGCGGCGTTCTTCTGCTTCATGTTCAGCTGGGTCGAACTGCTGCTGGCCCGCACGCTCACGTCCGTCAACGCCAAGCCTATCGTCGCCACCATGACCCGAACCGTCTCGGCATCAGGCATGGACTGGGGTGTGCTGGCGGCGGCGGGCGTGCTGACCATCGTGCCCGGCGGCATCGTCATCTGGTTCGTGCGGCACTACATCGCGAAGGGCTTCGCGATGGGCCGCGTCTAGGGGAGGGCGCACATGTTCAGCTGGATGGTATGGACCACCCCGGTCGCCGTGTTCTTCTCGTGCATCGTCCTGATGCTGATCGGCATGACGGTCTGGGAACTGAAGGCGCCCACGGTCGAGCGCAAGGGCTTTCTGCCCCTGCGCACCACCCGCGGCGACCGCCTGTTCATCGGCTTGATGGCCGCGGCCTGGCTCAACCTGGCGTTCCTGGGTTTCGGCCAGAAGGCGGTGGAATGGTTTTCGCTGGATGAGCCGCCATCAGTGTGGATCAGCTTCGTGCTGTCCATGCTGCTGCTGGCGTTCATCATGAGAAAAGGCTGAAAGGGGCAACAGAACCCCGCGCGACATCAGCGGTTTGGAAGGACTATCGGCCAGCGTCTTCCCCGGCCAGCGGTCCGCAGCACGATACGGGAAGACTTATCGAGGAGACAGGTCATGAAATTGCGCATGCACGCCATGGCGGCCGCCATCGCCCTGATCGGTACGTCAGGAGCCTGGGCCGGCGAGCCGGAAGCGAAAAAGTGGGTCGATTCGGAATTCCAGCCGTCGTCCCTGTCCAAAGACCAGCAGATGGCCGAGATGAAGTGGTTCATCGAAACCGCTGCCAAGCTCAAGGCCAAGGGCGTCACCGAAATCAACGTGGTGTCCGAAACCATCACCACGCATGAATACGAGTCCAAGACCCTGGCAAAGGCCTTCACGGAAATCACCGGCATCAAGGTCAACCACGACCTGATCCAGGAAGGCGACGTGGTCGAGAAGCTGCAGACCTCGATGCAGTCCGGCAAATCCATCTACGACGGCTGGATCTCTGATTCCGACCTGATCGGCACCCACTACCGCTACGGCGCCATCTTGCCGCTGTCCGACTACATGGCCGGCGCCGGCAAGGAATGGACCAACCCGGGCCTGGACCTGAAGGACTTCATCGGCACCAAGTTCACCACCGCGCCGGACGGCAAGCTGTACCAGCTGCCCGACCAGCAATTCGCCAACGTCTACTGGTTCCGCGCCGACTGGTTCGCCCGGCAAGACCTGAAAGACAAGTTCAAGGCCAAGTACGGCTACGACCTGGGCGTGCCCACCAACTGGTCCGCCTACGAAGACATCGCCGACTTCTTCTCCAACGACGTCAAGGAAATCGACGGCAAGAAGGTCTATGGCCACATGGACTACGGCAAGAAAGACCCGTCGCTGGGCTGGCGCTTCACCGACGCGTGGCTGTCCATGGCCGGCGCCGCCGACAAGGGCCTGCCCAACGGCCTGCCAGTGGACGAATGGGGCATCCGCGTCGCCGACGACAAGTGCACCCCCGTGGGCGCGTCAGTCGCGCGCGGCGGCGCCACCAACAGCCCGGCCGCCGTCTACGCGCTGACCAAGTACGTCGACTGGATGAAGAAGTACGCGCCGCAGCAGGCCATGGGCATGACCTTCTCGGAATCTGGCCCCGTGCCCGCGCAAGGCCAGATCGCCCAGCAGATCTTCTGGTACACGGCCTTTACCGCCGACATGACCAAGAAGGGCCTGCCGGTCGTCAACGAAGACGGCACCCCCAAGTGGCGCATGGCCCCGTCGCCGTATGGCCCGTACTGGAAGGACGGCATGCAGAACGGCTACCAGGACGTCGGCTCGTGGACCTTCTTCAAGTCCACCAACCCCGACAAGATGGCCGCCGCCTGGCTGTACGCCCAGTTCGTCACGTCCAAGTCGGTCTCGCTCAAGAAGTCCATCACCGGCCTGACCTTCATTCGCGACAGCGACATCCACAGCGACTACTTCACCAAGAACGCGGCCAACTACGGCGGCCTGATCGAGTTCTACCGCAGCCCGGCACGCGTGGCCTGGACCCCCACCGGCAACAACGTGCCCGACTACCCCAAGCTGGCCCAGCTATGGTGGAAGAACGTCGCCACCGCTGTCACGGGCGAGAAGACCCCGCAGGCCGCCATGGACAACCTGGCCAATGAAATGGACCAGGTCATGGCCCGCCTGGAACGCGCCGGCATGGCCCAATGCGCGCCCAAGTTGAACGCCAAGGGCGATCCGAACAAGTGGCTGTCGGATCAACACGCGCCGTGGAAGAAGCTGGGCAATGAAAAGCCCAAGGGCGAGACGGTGGCTTATGAAAAGCTGCTGGAAGCCTGGAAGGAGGGCAAGGTGCGGTAGTGGGCCTATTCCTCGGTTAATCAAAGAAAACGCCACGGACTCGTGGCGTTTTCTTTGGTCGGAAATTACTGCTTGTATGTCGGCGGAGGGATGCAGACATGCGGATTAGCTTTTGTAATATGAAAAATATTACAAAATGTATGTTATTGTTTTTATTTTATATATTTTATTGGAAACGAAATGCCATTGCCGGAAGCCCTACAGGGCGAGCGCTGGACTGAAGATATTGCGCGAAAAATATTGCCTTTACTCGTCTGGTGTGCCGAGAACGAGAAGACAATTACCTACGGGCAATTGGACGAGGAACTGCAAAGAAGAGGTTGGGGACATCATGTCAACGTCGTGGTGTATGGGCATCCGGCAGGTGCCATTGGCGACGCAATGATAGAAACTGAACAAGAAACGGGTGTTAAACATCCGCCGATTAATGCGTTGATAGTCAATGCAAAGTCCGGCATACCTGGGAGTGGCTGCGACTACTACATTACTAATCATCTTCGTGGCATACCGAAACGTGGCCTCAGCGACAGTGATAGACAAACCATGGCGTGGGAGACGTTTGAGGAAGTATGGCGTTTTGATGGATGGCGCGATGTATTGAAAAGATATGGTCTGAAGCCTATTGTCGACGCAATTCCGGCGCTCGAGGATGTTGAGACTTCCGATCGAGAGCCAACCAAATCAGGATGGTCCAGTGAGCCGGAGAGCGAGGCTCATAGAAAATTAAAAGAATGGGTGGCTGATCATCCTGAAGTATTGGCTTCAAAAATAGAATTTCAGCGAGGAGAGACTGAGTGGCTGTTCGCTTCAGGTGATCGCGTGGATGTGTTGTTCCAGCATGGTGAGGGTTGCATTGCTGTTGAAGTCAAATCCGAAATATCTAATGATGCAGATTTGGAACGCGGAATTTATCAATGCGTAAAGTACCGAGCGTTACTGCGAGCCGAGCTGAAAATTAAAGGGTTGGTGCCGAATGGGCGCTCCGTCTTGGTGACGTCGAAAACGGTGCCAGCCGCATTGCAGGAGGACGCCGATAACCTTGGGGTGTCGATTATTTTTGTATCGAAGGACAGCTTGAAAATCTAATAGGTTTGGGGGCGATAATGCGTCCCTATTTTTTGTGCTACAGGTCAGGACGTGCCGTTTTTCCATCAAGAAGCTTCCTCTAGCGAGCCTATAGCTGACCTTTCAAAAACGTAATCTCCCTATCCGCTTTCTGTCTGCATCGCCTTCCTAGAATGAATTCCGTGCAGTACCCAACGTGATTCTTAGGAGTGTGAAGCATGCAGATTCTTCGTAAAACCGCTTTGTTCCTGGCCCTGGCGACGGGCGTGTCGGGCGCCGCGCTGGCGCAGCCGGTGGCATCGGCCGGGGCGCCGGCCACGGCGTTGACCAGTCCGTATGGCCAGTCGTTGACCCGCGCCGAAGTGCTGGCCGATCTGGCGCTGTGGAAGCGGGCCGGGGTGGACCGGTTCTGGCGCGGCGAGGCCACGCCGGATATCTACAGCCCGGAATACAAGGCCGCGTTCTCGGAATATGTGCGGCTGCGCACGGGGCCGGATTACCAGGCCGAGGTGCAGCGCCAGACCGACGCGCGCCGCTAGCCGCGAGAGGGCCTGGACGTGAGCCACATCCTGCTCACTGGCATGCCCGAGTCCGGCGACAGGCTGCAATTTGCGGACCTGGAGCTGGACCTGCTGCGCTTTCGGGCGTGGCGCGACGGCCAGGCGCTGCTGTTGACGCCCAAGGAATTCGGGCTGCTGGCCTTGCTGATGGGCAGCCCGGGCGCGGTGTTCACCAGCTGGCAGCTGGCCGAGCAGGTCTGGAAGACCAAGGCGCATGTCCACGGGCCACAGCACGTCAAGTGCCAGGCGGTGGCCATCGCCATGCGGCGGTTGCGCAAGAAGGTCGATGGCGGCTGCCGGCCGCGGCTGCTGCACGTGATCCGCGGCGGCAGCTTCATGCTGGCCGCCGGGCCGCTGTGACGGCGCGCGTCCGGCCCAGGTCGCGCGGCAGCCACCCGCCTGGTTATGGGGCCAGCTCATCGGCATCTTGGCAGGCCACGCCGCCTTCGGCTATATTCCTGCCAATGGAGATGGTGTTCCTCCTTTAACCACCGCGCCTTGCGCGGTTGATGACGCCTACAGAAACCTGACCAACGTCGGGGCTGTAGGCGTTCGCATTTTTGGCCTCTTTTTTGGCTTCATCTGCGGCTTCTGTTCAGCCTTGAACCATTGGTCAGCCCGAGTCCTTTCGAGCCATGACCCATGCCGCGATTTCCCCGTGTAGAACCCTTTGAACTCTTGCCCTACGCCGGCAAGTGGTTCGCGATTGCGTCCCTGGTCGGCGCGCTGGCCGGCTGCGCGTCGGCGATCTTCCTGGTTGCCCTGGACCTGGCCACCGGTTGGCGGCAAACCCACGCCTGGGTGATCTGGCTGCTGCCGGTGGCCGGCTTTGCGGTGGGCTACGTGTACCACCGGCTGGGCAAGTCGGTGGATGCCGGCAACAACCTCATCATCGATGAGATTCATGACCCCAAGAAGGTCGTGCCGCTGCGCATGGTGCCGCTGGTGCTGGGCGGCACGGTCGTGTCGCATCTGTTCGGTGCGTCGGTCGGGCGCGAAGGCACCGCGGTGCAGATGGGCGGCGCGCTGGCGGACCAGCTGACGCGCCTGCTCCGGCTGGAACGCGAAGACCGCCGGGTGTTGCTGATGTCGGGCATCAGCGCCGGCTTTTCGTCGGTGTTCGGCACGCCCCTGGCCGGCGCGGTGTTCGGGCTGGAGGTGCTGGCCATCGGCCGCATGCGCTACGACGCGCTGTTTCCCTGCCTGGTCGCCAGCATCGTGGCCGACCAGGTCTGCCTGGCCTGGGGCATTCACCACACGGCGTATGCGATCGGCGCGATCGCCCCCGTGGGCGTGGCCAGCGTGGCGGCGGTGTTTGCGGCGGGCATCGTATTTGGCCTGGTCGGCATGTTGTTTGCGGCGGCCGTGCACAAGCTGGCGGCCGCGGTCAGGCAGGCCATCGCCTACGCGCCGCTGCGCCCGGTGGCGGGCGGCGTCGTCATCGCGACGGCGGTGTGGGCACTGGACGCCTACCGCTACATCGGGCTGGGCATTCCCGACATCGTGCGTTCGTTTCAGGCGCCGATGGCGCCGTGGGACTTCCTGGGCAAGTTCGCCTTTACCGTAGCCTCGCTGGGCACGGGCTTCAAGGGCGGGGAAGTCACGCCACTGTTCTACATCGGCGCCACGCTGGGCAATGCGCTGGCGCCGCTCTTGCACATGCCGTTCGCGATGATGGCCGGTATCGGCTTCGTGGCGGTGTTTGCCGGCGCGGCCAACACACCGATCGCGACCACGCTGATGGCCATGGAACTGTTCGGCGCCGACATCGGCCCGCTGGCGGCCATCGGCTGCGTCACGGCCTATCTGTTTTCCGGGCACGCCGGCATCTACCGGGCCCAGCGTGTCGGCCATCGCAAGCATCACCGGCAAGGGCAGGGCGGCGGTTCGGCCGACTTATCCTTGTCAGACCCGCCGCCGGGCGTTCACGCTGTCGCCGCCAAGGCGGCATCGGCCCGGCCACTTTCGCGCCATCAACAGGAGAAGCGCACATGACCAAGATCATCCTGGCCCGCCATGGCCACGTCGACTGGATTTCACCGGAACGGTTCCGGGGCCGGGCAGAGGTGCCGCTGTCCGATCTGGGGCAGCGCCAGGCCCGTGCGTTGGGCGCACGCGTCGCCAAGTCGTGGCGGCCTGATGCCCTGTACACCAGCCCGCTGTCGCGCTGCGTGCGCACGGGCGCCGAAATCGCCAGCGCAACGGGTGCCAGCGCCGGCATTCTCGACGCCTTGGCCGACACCGATTACGGCGAATGGCAGGGGCTGACCCACGAAGAGGTGCGCGCCCGCTGGCCCGAGCAGCATCGGCTATGGCGGCAAGCGCCCGACCTGGCGGCGATTCCGGGTGGCGAGACGCTGGCTGGCGTGCTGGCGCGAGGCATCGGCGTGCTGCAGTACGTGATGCAGGCGCACGCCGGGCAGACCGTGGTGCTGGTGGGGCACGACAGCATCAACCGCATCCTGCTGTTGCAGGCGCTGGGGCTGCCCTTGTCGCGCTACTGGCGCATCAAGCAGCAGCCGTGCTGCGTCAATGAAATCGACATCGACGGCGAGACCTTCACGCTGCATCGGCTGAACGAGACCCTGCATACCGAGGGCATCGTGTAGCGGCCAGGGTGGCGTGGCCGTTCGGGATCAGGCGTGCTCGGCGCTGGCCTGCGGGGTCTCGCGGGCCGCCAACGCCGCCAGCGTGTCGGCCTGCCAGGCGAATTCGATGGTGAATGCGTCCGGGTCCGAGATTGCTCCGTAACCGCCCTGGCCGTACACGGCGGCGTAGGCGGCGTATTCCGCGGCGCGCAGCGCCTTGCCGGCCAGCGCGGCGGCGACGGCGTATGTCGCGGAGACGGCAGCATGGCCGCAGCCGTCAATGGAGGTCGAGCCGGGGTGATGGTTGGCCAGTTGCGCGGCCAGGGCAGAGGCGTCGGCCAATTGCACGTCGGTGGCGGCGCCCGCGAGATAGCGGCCCAGCGTCGCCAGGCAGGCGATGGCCTGCGGGTCTTCCAGCAGGTGTTCGACCCGCTGCGTACAGGCGTGGGCGAAGGCCAGGCGCAGGGGCGCGTGGGCGGGGGCGTCCAGGTCCAGCTGGCTGGCCAGGCGTTCCAGGGCGATGTTCATGGTGAGGCTCCTTGCAGGCGGGCAGGGCGGCGGGGGGCTGTCAGGCTTTGTCAAAAGCGCGGCGATGCAGACGGCGTGTTGATGTCGACGCCTCATTTTTACGCCGCTACCCGCTACAGGTGAAATGAAATAAATTCGCTGATTGATGAGAAAAATCGCTCAGAACCGCGACCGCGGTAACGGTATGCCATCGACCGCTTGCCCATGATGCCCTGCGGTATGCTGTGCGCTTTTCCCGCCTGCCGCCGCGGCCATTTGCTCCATGTTCAAGCGCACGCCCGCCACCACCGCCGCCATTGTCGAAGGCCGCATCGAGCAGATGCGTGTCGCCGTGCCGCTTGTCCGAGGCAACGTCCATATCGTGGTGAATGGGGTGTCGGTGTTTGGCGCCTTCGAGAGCGCCGCCGACATTCGTACGTTGCGGGGCCTGCAGGAGCAAGGCGTGCCCGTACGCGTCGGCGTGCTGGATGGCCCGCAGTCGCTGCGGCACTTTTCTTGGCTATCCGCCGCGCAAGGTCCGGGCATCCCGCCGCGCTACTACGTGGACCTGCGGCGCCGCGCCTGGCGCAGCATCGGCATCAGCACCGCGCTGGCGGCCGCGTTGATCGGGGGCTGCTTCCTGCTGGACCTGGGGTCCTTCGTGCAGGTGCTGATGCTGGTGGTGGCGTTGACGGTGGCGCTGTTCGCGCTGATCCTGGCGGGCAGTTCCCTATACGGCCTGTGGGACAACCGCCTGCACCGGCCGGCCATCTTGCAGAGCGAGGCGGGGTATCGCCAGCAACAGGGCAGGCCGGTCTCGCTGGGTGCCGCCGTTTCCGCCGCCGTTTCCGCCGCCGCCTCGGCGCTGCAGGCAGACAAGCAACGGCTTGCCGAACCGCAGGTCAGTGAACGACTCGTCGCCGATGCATCGCCCGAGATCCTCCATGTACACGGCGTATTGACGTCCTTGACTCACGAGGCGCGGCCCGGGACGCGGCACCGTCCCAGCGCCGGCGTCTACCGCTTTCAGGTCGGCCGTCAGCCCTACGCCTTGCATGTCGGCGAAGACCTGGGCAACGTCCAGCCTTTCCTGGCCGAGGGCGACCGCGTCGAATTGGCCGCCTACGCCGGCGAGATTCCCGGCGCAGGGCCGCACCGGCTGGTCTACGGCCTGCGCAATCGCGAAGATGACCGCGTCTATGTCTGTCATCGGCACTTTCGCGGTGCCCATACCCGGATCGGCCCGGTCGGCGTCGGCTTGAGTCAGCGCGTGCCGATGCTGGCGCTGCTGGGCAGCCTGCTGCTGGTCACCTGGCTGGTGGTCGTGGGCTTTCTTCATTTCGGCGGATCGCCGCAAGAGCATGCCGACCTGCCGGAGCTGGCGGCATTCCTGTTCGCGATCCTGCTGTTCGTCTGGGCCTGCTTCGCGGTGCCGCTGCTGTATCTGGACACGCGCTGGCGCCTGGGGCGTCCGACGCGGCGTCAGCGTATTCTGGAGCGCATCTACCGTACGCTGGATCTGGGTACGCCGTTCGCGCCCAAGGTGCGCATCGAAGAAGTGTAGTGACCGGTCACCGCCGTGTCAGCACAGGGCCGATGGCAGCGGATATAGTTGGCAGTTCCATTGACCCCACAGGTGTTTCGATGAAAAGCCATTACCCCACGTTCTGCGACGGCGCGGCGCCCGGTCTCGTGCACAAGCTGGGCGGCTTGCCGTGGGGGCTGCCCATCGCACACTGGCCGATATGCCGGGAATGCGGCCGGGCCATGAGCTTTCTGGCGCAAGCCCCGGGGCAATCGGCCGAGGCCAATGCGCCCGACCTGGATATCCCCGCGGGCGAAGTCCTGTTCGCCTTCAAGTGCGAATGGGACAGCATTTGCAGCTTCTGGGAAAGCGACGGCGGCGCCAATGCCGTCTTCAGCCTGCCGCGCGCCGCGCTGGGCGATGCCCCCACGGCCCCGCCCGAACACGCCGAAGACGGCTTGCCCGAACTGATCCCGGAATTGGGCATTGCCCGCTGGCGCATCGACGACGATGGCGCCCCGCCCGAACTGGAAGCGGATTTCTACGACTACGGTCGCCACGACGACCTGCCCGACGACATCGCGCATCCCCATGACTGGGCCACCGAGTGGCGCACCAAGTACAACGGCGTACCGTACTGGACCGCCAACGGCGCACAGGGCGTGCCGCCAGGGCGCCTGCTGTTGCAGATCGACAATTGCGTGCCGATGCAAGACGGCGGTTACCAGGAAGTCGCCAACTTCTGCTCGGACGGCACGGCCTTTGTCTTCGTCGACGCGACGCAGACGCCGCCCGTGTATTCGCTGCTGATCAATCGCTGAGGGCCGGGCAGGCGTTGCCGCTCCGTCCCGACTTCCCGGAACCTGAACATGTCCCACCCCGCTGCCGATGACGTGATTGCGCTGTATCAGGACCATGCCGCCGCGTTCGAGACACTGCGCCGCGCGCATGCCTTGATCGAACGGGCCTGGCTGGCGGACTTTCTTAGTCTGATGCCGGCGGGCGCCGCGCCACGGGTGCTGGACCTGGGTTGCGGCGCCGGCACCCCGATCGCACGGCACCTGATCGAGCAGGGCTGCCGCATCACGGGGGTGGATACGTCACAGCCGCTGCTGGATATCGCCCAGGCGACGTTTCCCGAACATCGCTGGATTGCCGCCGACATGCGGCAGTTTTCGTGTCCCGACACGTTCCAGGGCGTGATTGCCTGGCACAGCTTTTTCCATCTGACCCCCGACGACCAGCGGCCGATGTTCGCCCGGTTTCGCCGCCTGGCCGCACCGGGCGCGGCCTTGATGTTCACCAGCGGCCCCGCGCAGGGGCACGCCATCGGCCAGTTCGAAGGCCGGCCGCTTTACCACGGCAGCCTGGACCCGGCCGAGTATCGCCAACTGCTGGCCGACAATGGCTTTGATGTCGTGCGGCATGTGGCAAACGATCCGACCTGCGGCGGCGCGACGATCTGGCTGGCGCGGCAGGTTGATCGCCACGGATAGGAGCAACCCGATGACGGATGCGCCCTTGTTGGACCCGGTGCTGTTGCGCCGCCTGCTGCGCGCCAAAGACCGGATGGACGCGGCGTCGCATCAGGCGTGGCCCATCAACCGGCTGGCCGAGGTCAGCGGCGTGTCAGAAGCCTATTTCGCCCGTTCCTTCAAGCGCGCCTTCGGCCTGCCACCGCACCGCTACCTGCTGACGCGCCGCATCGAGCAGGCCACCGCCTTGTTGCGCGACACCGACCTGCCGATTACCGACATCGCGTTCGCCACCGGTTGGGAAAGCCTGGGCACATTTGGCCGCATTTTCCGCGACGTGACCGGCCGCACCCCCAGCGACCTGCGCGCCGAGGTCCGGGCCGGCATGGCCGAGCTGGACCAGGTTCCCGCCTGCGTCGTGAAGGCGGTGCTGCGTCCCGATCTCACCATGGCAGTTTTGGAGAAGCGCCGCCGCCTGGCCAGCAATACAGTGCGGTCTTTACCCAAGGAGCAATCATGAGCGAAGGCATCAATACTGCAGGCATCTACGTCGACGACCAGGACGAAGCGCTGAAATTCTATGTCGACAAGCTGGGGTTTCGCGTCCACACCGACGTGCGTAACGGCCCGTACCGCTGGCTGACCGTCCAGCACCCGGACCAGCCGTCGTTTCAGCTGGGCCTGCTGCGTCCGGGCCCGCCCGTTCACGACGAGGCCACCGCGCAAACCCTGCGGGCCATGGTCGCCAAGGGCGCCATGCCCACGCTGGTGCTGTCGGTGGCCGATTGCCGCGCCAGCTATGCCAAGTACAAGGCGTTGGGCGTGGAGTTCACCGAGGAACCGACAGAGCGGTATGGCAGCGTGGATGCGGGGTTTCGGGACCCGGCAGGCAATGGCTGGAAGATGATTCAGGCCCGGGGGTAGCTGTACGTGAGGGGATATCTGGAGGGCTAGCCAAGCAAAATTCGTTAGAAAATATATCCAATCATTTGCGAAATCGGAGTTGATGGCAAAAGCCCATTAACCCGATTATTTCTTGACGGATCAGCTAAATCCGGTTTCTGCACTCTATTGTTGTGACAATGGCCGTTCGGGCTACTCACTGCGCGCCCGGGCTCAAGACAACCACGCCTTTGGCAGTGTCAAAGAGACGCGCCGCATTTTACGCACACCGATGGCGGCAGCATTTCTCTAGGCCATTCTTTGGTCGTATGAACATTTCGTGCGTGTCACACGACACGACAGATCAATATAAAAAATCCATTTTGCACGCCTATCCGCCGCCTGTGGCTGCTAGCGCAGGGCTGGCCGCGGGCCTCAAGCTTCTCGGGGGGAGGGGGCGTTGCGCCTTTTGATCTGAAGACGCACTTGGACTATACCGAAACGTAGTGGGCTGGGCGTTACACCTACCATCTGACCACCTCATATAGCAGGGCGGAGCCGGAAAACTTGTCCGATACGCAAATCACTTAGTACAAGAGGGAGCCCAATGAAGCGGCCGAAGTGTTGGTCTATCTCGTCAAGCGCGATCTCAACGGTGAACTACCGGCTGCCGATAAGCGCGTGAGCTTCGGCAGTAGGAACTTGATCGGCTAGACGGTTCGGCATATACACTATGCCCGAAGAGCAACTCCTCCGTGATTCGCAAGTAGTTGAACGAACCGATGATTGACTGATGACCCTTGTTCCCGGATTGATCACTTTCACTGTATTTGGAGTGCGACGTATTGCAAAGAGCCAAATAAATGTGATGGCTTTGTATTGAAACCCGAATTTTAATTATCTCGAATTTGAGAAAATCGCTCTTGAGTGAAAGGCCGGTTGATGGTCGAGATGATTGAGAATTCATAAGTAGAGCAGTTCTCTCGAACCGTTGTTGGTAGTGAAAACCAAGCTCTTGAGAAATGGAATGCTAGAAATTAAGTGTTCCCTGGGTATAAGAATAAGTCATTGGATGGTTGTTTTTGGGGGGGGGTGAATGGGATAAATATTCGCGTAATAAGTGGCCATGCCTAAATAATGATATTCTTGGTGAATGGGCTTTGAATCCGCGTATTTTCGAGGGGCGTTTTTGAGGCCCAGGATATCAAAGTGACGCTATTGCAATGTTTGAAATTTTTCGAAATTGGAAATTTGATGTCGGGAAATTGAAAACAACACGTTTATGGCATATATCTCTATCTATGTAGGTCGACTAATGCTTTTTGATCTGTACGTGTGAACTGCGCAGGAGATGGCTAGTCCGAAATTGTTTGTAAATAAATAATTTATGAATATTTCCGGGGTAGTTGTTTTTTAAATAAAAAATTATAATTTGATTGGTTTATAAATAAAATGAAATTAATCGATAGCACCAAATGTGGTTCATTGGGAGTTCATTTTTTTTATGTCACTCTTATTTTGGGGGTGTCGGTTATTCTATTGGCTACTGTGAAGTTTACCGAGCAGCCAAAATTTACTGATTATTTAAGTACTGCGGCCACAATAACTTCGCTCGTTCTTGGGTTGTTGGCGATCATATATGCGTTTGTTTCTAATGATTCTCTGTCGAGAACAACTGGGGCACTAGTTAATTCAGTCGATCAGTCGAAAGAGGCCGCCTCGAAGCTGACGACTGTTTTACAGACTGTGGATGGTGTGGCGAACGAGTCAGCGGAAAGTAGTAAATCACTTTCGGGTCTTGTGGAAAGCTTGACCCTCGAGATATCGGAGTTATCGAAAACGGCAAGATCTTTGCAGGAGTCGACGCAGAGTATGGCATCGATACTTCCCAGCATTCCTGAGGAAATAGGCGCATTGGGAAAAAGATTTGATGAATTTTCTGCATCGAGTGGAGCTGGCCAATTACGCAATGAGGAAAAGAATGTAGTAAGTGAGGGCGCTCAGGCCGAGATTGCTACCTCTCTAATGGCACGTTCTTCGCCGTGGGGATATTTGGTTATGTATGCTTGTTTTTTATCCAAAAAAACTGGAAAACCTTTTGAGTTCTCGGCTCAGGTTTTTGGTAATGAAAAAGTTGATTATTTTTTTGGTTTTTTTGTTTGTCTCAGTTCTTGCGGGTTGATTGGATATAAGAGTGTTAAGCCGGAAGGCGGCGGGCGACGCGCGGTGGTCGTGGGGCGTCATCCTGAAATATTTTCTCAGGCTAAAGAAAGATTTCTTGTCAAGTCGAAGGCTGTGAGTAGTGATGCTGCGGTGGCTCAGTGGTTGGGTATGCTTGAGAAGTTGGAAAAATCTTTCGAATAAATTATTTTATATAATATTATTTTTATAATATATAAAGATACTTCGATTATTGGTGCCCGTTGCTGATGTCATTTTTAATGCACTTAATGAAAAAAAGCGCGCCCCGGTCCCCCGGCAGCGCGCGTCGACGCGCCATCCCTCCCTTCGCGGAGTCTGGCGTCATCAAATCAGCCTTCGCCATCAACAGCCTGTTATGACTTGCCGCCCCTAGAACCGGTGCCGGATGCCCATGTTGACTTCGGTGGCCTTGGCGTTGTCCAGGAATGCCCAGTTCGTCGTATACGACGCGACGGCATACAAGTCCGTGCGTTTGGACAGGTTGTAGTTGTAGCCCAGGCTGTAGGTGTTGCTGGCCGAATCTCCGCCGGTCAGCTGCTTGCTGTTGGCATCGGCCCGCTGCCACGACGCGAATGCGCCGCCGGATTTGCCCACGGGCGCGGCCACGGCCAGCATGTAGGAATTGGACCGGAAGCCCTTGGCGAATGCGTACGACGGCGTGCCGGTGAATGTGCCGATGCTGCCGCCGTTGGGCAGGCTCTTGCCGGCGAACCAGCCGTCGGTGATGCGGTTGTAGGCCAGCGCGACTTTGAAGACCTCGAAGTCGTACGAGCCGCCGACGATGTACGAGCGCGGCGTGGCGTCGACCTGGTTCTGGCTGAGCTGGTTGGATGCGTTGAGCTGGTCGTAGGTGGCAAAGCCCATGAGCGGGCCGTTGTCGTAGCGCAGCCCGGCCGTGATGGCGCGGGTGTTGTCGGCGGTGGCGAAGCCGGTCTGCGCGGTGCGGCGGTCGTCGGCGTTGAAGGCGTAGCCGACGGCGGCCTTGAAGCCGCCCAGGGATGGGGTTTCATAGACGACCAGGTTGTCGTAGCGCACGTAGTAGGCCGAGCTGAAGCCCAGGCCAGCGCCGGTGCTGAGCTGGTTGAAGCCGCCGCCGAACGACGACCCGAACATGCCCGAGAAGTAGCGCGCGGCCACGTTGTACTGGCGGCCCAGGCGGATTTCGCCCCACTCGGCGCTGCCCAGGCCGACGGTGGCTTCGCGGCCGAACAGGCGATTGTTCTGCAGCGAGCTGCCGTTGCGGCTGTCAAAGCCGGATTCCAGCTGGAACACGGCGTACAGGCCGTCGCCCAGGTCTTCCTTGCCGCGCAGGCCCCAGCGCGAGCCGGCGGTGGTGCCGGTGGTGGACCCGATGCGACTGTTGTCGATGCTGGTGCGGCGACCGGTGGCGGGGTCGGTGTAGGTGCCGTCGACGTTGGCGTAGCCGATGCCGGTGTCGATCAGGCCGTACAGCGTGACCGACGATTGCGCGGACGCCGCGCCGGACAGGGCGGTGGCGGCCGCGGCGACGAAGAGTTTTTTCATGAAGAGCTCCGGAGGCGGAAAGCAGGAAAGAAGCGGATGCGCCACGCAGACGGAAGGCTTGACGTCCTGCCGCGTGGCGAATCAAAGTCTGACCGCCGCGGACCGACAGTTCGCGAACATTAAAATGACAATTCCGATCGCGGCCCGTCTCACAGCGGGTCATGGTTTTCTGCTAGATCCTTCATCCAGACTCGTCGCCCCTATGTCCGCCGCAGCCGCTTTCGTTCATTCCCTTCGCCTCTGCCTGGCCCTGTTGCTGGCATCTGCCGGCGCTGCCCAGGCCGCGGGCTTTCAGCGCCTGAACCTGCCCATGGACATGAACGGGCCGGCCTTGCAGGGTGGCATCTGGTATCCCTGCGCGGCGCCGGCCGGCCAGGTCAAGATCGGCCGCGTCGAGATGGCGGCCACGCTGGACTGCCCGATGACCGAGGGCGCCAAGCCGCTGATCGTGATGTCGCACGGGTCGGCCGGATCATTCATTGGCCATCACGACACCGCGGTGGCGCTGGCGGACGCGGGCTTCGTGGTGGCGGCCATCAACCATGTGGGCGACAACGCGCTGGACAAGTCGCGCCAGGGGTATCTGTCGATCTTCTCGACCCGCCCGCGCGAAATGCGGCGGCTGATCGACTACCTGACCGGCGCCTGGCCGGGCAAGGCGCAACTGGATGGCCGGGTGGGGTTCTTCGGGTTCTCGCGGGGCGGCTATACGGGGCTGGTGCTGGCGGGGGCCGTGCCCGATTTCAAGCAGGGGCTGAGTCTTTGCGCGGGCGAACCGGGGCTGCCGATGTGCCGCGATATCCGCGACGGCAAGATTGCCGCGCAGCCGTATGTGCGCGATGAACGGATCCGCGCGGCGGTCATCGCGGACCCCCTCAATGCGTTCACGGCGGACACGCTCAAAGCGGTGTCGATTCCGGTGCAGTTATGGGCGTCGGCGCAAGGCGGCGATGGCGTCACGCCGGCCAGTGTGGATGCCGTGCGCGCGGGTTTGCCGCAGGCCGAGTTTCATCGGGTCGACGGCGCGGGGCATTTCGCCTTCCTGGCGCCTTGCTCGGCGGGGCAGGCCGAGGCCATGCCCGCGATCTGCGCCGATGCGCCCGGGTTCGACCGGGCGGCATGGCATCGTGAATTCAACGCGAAGGTGATCGCGTTCTTTCAGTCGGTACTGCGCTGACGCGAAGCGCGTCAGCGCGCCGGCCCCTGGCGGCGAGCCTGCTGCGCCGCCCGCTGCCGGGCCGCGGCCCGCGGGCCGTCGCGCTGGGTGACGTAATTGCGATAGTGCTGGAAATCCTTGCCGGCCAGCGCCAGGTACAGGCCGGTGGCGACCATGAAGCTGCTGAACACATAGACCTTCAGCCAATAGCCGATGGGTAAGTCCAGCAGCGAGATGCCCAGGTACATGTTCATGATGCCAAAGCCAAGCAGCACCAGCATCAGCAGCCAACGCGCCCATTCGCTACCGCGGTACAGCCAGATCAGCAAGGCCGCCGGCACGATCATCTTCTGCAAGACCGAGAAATCGCCCTGCAGCAAGGGCATGAACTGGTAGCTGGACGAGGCCACCGTGCCGCCCAGCGCGATGAACCAGAAGCGCTGGCTGGTGGGTGCGCGGCGCCGGGGCGTGCGACGGGATTCGCTATCGTTCTGAAGCATCGGGTCTCCTTGGCGAAGCGGCCAGTGTAGCGTGCGTGGCGCGCATGGCACGGGTAGACTGGCACCTGGCTTTTTTTCCGGAGCGCCGCCTTGGCTACCTCGTTGCGCCGATACACCGAGCTTCCCTATCTGATCGATTTTCTCCAGTCCGGCGAACTGGCACTGCTCAATCCGAAGGCGTGGGATGATCGCAACGATTCGTTCTACATCGAGGAATATGCGCGGGCCAAGCGCTTGCAGGGCATCTACGCCTTGTGCCTGGCCGAGGCGTCCGAAACCTACCATCACTGGCGCGTGTTCTCGCACGGCAGCGGCGGGGTCTGCATCGAATTCGACAAGGAAAAGCTGGTGGCGCAGGTGGCCGGTGTGCCCGATATGCGTGCCGAGACCGTGCAATACCGCACCATCAAGTCGCTGCGCGAGCAGCCGCCGGCCGACGCTGACCTGCCGTTTCTCAAACGCCACGCCTTTCGCGACGAAAAGGAATTCCGCCTGTTCGTGTGCCGCAAGACGCGCGACACGCCGGTGCTGCGGGTACCGGTGGAACTGGCGGCCATCAAGCGCGTCACCCTTAGCCCATGGCTGCCGGCCACGGTGTGCGACCAGGTCAAGAAGGTGCTCAAGGCCATCAAGGGCTGCGAGAAGCTGCGCGTGTTCCGGTCCACCCTGGTGGATAACGAAGACTGGAAGAAATTCGCCAGTGCGGGCCGCAAGGAGCCGGCATGACGGACATGCGGGCGGATGGCCTGATGTCGCCCTTTGAAATCGTAGAGGCATTCCAGCAACGAGGCTGGAAGAACAACGACCCCATGGGCCAGGTGCTGCGGCTGCGGCAGGAAGATCCCCTGGCTCTGGGCGAGCTGGTCCGATTGTTCCTGGACCGCGGCCTGGAACACGCCACCTTCATCGACGCTGCGCTGGACCTGATGGACGACGTCACGCAGGCCGACGTGCTGCGCCAGGCCTGGCAGCGGTCCCGGCGTGGCGAGACAGGCAGCGGCTTGTCCGAAGTGCTGGACTGCGCCGCGGCGCAATGGCCCGAGGTTTTCGCCGACGATTGGGATCATCTGCTCGCGGCCGCGCACCAGGGGCAGGGCGGCCCGCGCTTTGGCGTGGACCTGGCCTGGCGTGCGCTGGATGCCGACACGGCCCGCGCGTGGCTGGCGGATGTCGGTCCGCAGGCCGAAGACGGGTCATTGGAATACCTGAAGGCCCGCGCCGTGCTGCATTCGCGCCATCCGGATCTGGTGCTGCAGGCCTGGCGGCGCGTGTTCGCGCCGCAGGATGAATCCAACGGCATCTATTGGCTGATGGCGGTGGGCTATGCCGAGGACAACGGGCAGGCCCGGGCGCTGCATGGCGAACAGCCGCTGCACATTCGTTTCAGCGCGGCTCAGCGCAAATCGATGCTGGCTTCTCAGGCGGCCTGGCGGCGCGATATCCAGCGCCTGCATCCGACGTGGGGGGCCGTGAACGCTGCGCCGCCCGTCGCGGTTGTCGCGTCAGCCGCCGGGCACGTATCACAGGCCGAAGCGCCCGCGGTCGCCGCCGGCCGCATGGGCGGCACCCTGACCGCCACTTGTGGCCTGTGCCACGGCCCGCTGCACCGCCTGCTGGCCTTGCCGCAACCGGCGCAAGCCGGCATCGATTGCGCGACGCCTTTGGAATTGGCCACCTGCCTGTCGTGCCAAGGCTGGGAGGCGGATGCCGAAGTGCTGTTCTTTCTGCACGACGGTCAGGGCGCGCCGCAGGCGCATCCATCGCAGCGCCGGGACGACCCGCTTGTACCCGAGTTTCCGACCGGGCCGTTGCTGGAAGCGGACGTGACGCTGTTCCAGGCGCCCAAGCGCTGGACCTGGCAGGACTGGGGCGATTCCAACGGGCGCCAGAACCTGAGCCGCGTGGGCGGCCCGCCCAGCTGGGTGCAGCAGGGCGAATACCCGCCGTGTCCCGATTGCGACACCCGCATGGCGTTTGCGATGCAGCTGGATTCTGACCTGCCGCAGGAAGGCGGCGGCGAATGGTCGTGGGGCAGCGGCGGCTGCAACTACACCTTCTGGTGCGCGGATTGCCGCGTCAGCGGGCATCTTTGGCAGTGCACCTGAGCGGGCGCTGGGCGGCCCGATAACAACAACGCTGCCGCCAGACGCCTCTGCCTGACCCTTTGTCAGCCCAGGCTGCGCAGCGCGGCGCGCACCAGCGAATTGTGCACGCCGCCGCCCGCCATGACGCCCGAAGCGCTGGCAAGCGTAGCGTTGGCCATCGGCAAGGTGGCGTCCCCCGCCGCGAACACGCCCGGCACCGTCGTCTGCTTGAAGTCATCGACCCGCAGGTAAGGCCCCATCGGTCCTTCATCGAAGGCGCAGCCCAGCTGCATGGCCAGCGGGCTGGCCATGTGGACGCGCGCGGCCACGAAAATCGCATTGATCAGCAGGCGGCGGCCATCGGCCAACTGCACCGCGTCGATCTGCGGCGCCTGGCCCAGCAGGCCCACCACGGGCGTGCGTTCGATACGCACGCCGCGCGCCGCCAGCAGCGCCGCCTGTTCGGCGTCGGGTTCGAATTCGCCTTGCGTGAAATACGTGGTGGGGCCCCAGTCGGGCAGCAGCGCGGCCTGGTGGGCCGACAGCGGATGCGCCGCCAGCACGCCCAGCGGGCGGTCAGCCACTTCGTAGCCATGGCAGTAGGGGCAATGCAGCACCGTCTGGCCCCAGCGTTCCTGCAGGCCGGGCAGGGCCGGCAGTTCGTCTCGCATGCCGGTCGCCAGGACCAGACGGGACGCGTGCAGCACGCGGCCGTCATCCATCGTGACCAGGAAGCGCCCGGCCGATTCCTCGGCAAGGGTGGCGGTGCCATCGACGAAATCCACCGTGCCGTAGGCGGCCAGTTGATGGCGGCCGATGCGCACGATCTCGGCGGGCGATTTGCCGTCCAGGCCCAGGAAACCATGCGAATGCGCGGCGTAGCGGTTGCGCGGCAGGCCGGCGTCCACCAGCGCGATGCGGCGGCGGGCGCGGGCCAGTTGCATGGCGGCGGACAGGCCGGCGAAGCTGCCGCCGACGATGACGGCGTCGTAGCGCGGGGGCTGGATTTCCAGTTGCATGGCTTTCTCGATACTTTAAAAGTTGCATGATACGGCGGACTTTGCTTTTCACGCAACTTATAATGTTTCGATCAAAGGCCCAGGAACCTTCCCCGATGCGTAGCGACAACCGCCTGTCACGCATGCTGCACGTGCTGATCCACATGGCCGAGCACGATGCGCCGCTGACCTCCGAGACCATCGGCAAGATGCTCAATACCAACCCCGTGGTGGTGCGCCGGATGATGTCCGGCCTGCGCGAGCACGGCTACGTGCAGTCCGAAAAAGGCCATGGCGGCGGCTGGGTGCTGACGCGCAAGCTGGCCGACCTGACGCTGCTGGACGTCTACCAGGCGCTGGGCGAGCCGCCCATCTTCGCGCTGGGGCTGGCCGACAGCGAACCCGAATGCCTGGTCGAACAGGCGGTGAACGCCGGGCTGGAAGGCGCGCTGGTCGAATCGCGCCGCCTGCTTCTCGAACGTTTTGCGACGATCAGCATCGACCAGCTGGCGCGCGACTTCCAGGAACGCCTGAAGCAGCACCCGGAATGCGATCGGCGCCTGCCCGGCCATCACCCGGACGGCAAGCAGCACTGCGGCTAGGGCGCGATCAACCCCCGCACCACATCGGCCAGCGTCACCTGGCCCTTCAAGATGCTGTCGCGCGGGCCTGCGAAGTCGATCCAGCCTTCGTTGAAGCCATCGAGCATCTGAATGCGCGGCATCGGCTCTTTCATGCCCTGGGCGGTGAACAGAGCGCCCCAGGTTTCACGCGGCACGGCCTGCACCGACACGGGCGTGCCCAGCGCGTCGGCAAAGGCGCGGCCGGCATCGTTCGGGCTGATGCGCTGCGGGCCTTCCAGCTCGACCACGCGCAGGCCCGTCCAGGTGTCTTGCAGCAACTGCGCGGCGATGCGGCCGACGTCGGCGGTTGCCACCATCGGAATGGCGCGGTCCAGCGGTTGCAGGAAGGATGCGATCAGGCCGTCATCGCGCGCCGACGCCACGTCCCACGCGAAGTTCTCCATGAACCAGCCCGGCCGCAGAAAGGTCATGGGCACGGGCAGGCGCCGCAGCGCCTGTTCCATCAGCGTGCGCTGGGTCAGCAGGTTCTGCTGCGTCGATTGCGCGCCGATGGTCGACAGGCACACGACCTGGCGCGGCTGCCCCAGCGCGATGGCCGAGGCCACCGCGTCGATGGCGGCGCGCGCTTCGGGAAAGCCGGGCGCGGGGTCGAATTGGGGCGGCGGCAGGATGAACGCGCCGTCCACGTTTTCGAAGGCGCGGGCCAACGCCGCCGCGTCGGTCATGTCGGCGATGGCGATGTCGCAGCCGCGGGCGGCCCAGGCGGCAGCGTTGGCAGGGTTGCGCAGCACGGCGCGCACGGGCAGGCCTGCTTGCAGCAGGGTCTCGGCGACAACGCCGCCGACCTTGCCGCTGATTCCGGTAATGGCATACATGAGGGGTTCTCCAGACACTGGCGCGATGCGGATCGATCACGCCGGGGCAAATCGTAGTGCTCGGCCTTTGTTGAGAGAATGGCAATTCAGTCATAACATTGATGACTTCAGATCAGGAGTCTCGAACATGGCGCTGGATGGCCGGGTATTGGCAAACATCGGCGTGCTGACCGCCGTGGTGGAAAGCGGCAGCTTTGCGCGCGCCGCCGAGGCGCTGGGCATCACCGCGTCCGGGGTCAGCCGGGCGGTGGGGCGGCTGGAGGCCGGCGTGGGCGTGCGCCTGCTGGATCGCACCACCCGGGCCGTGGCGCTGACGGACGAGGGCCGCCGGCTGTACGAGCAGATCAATCCGCTGGTGGCGGGCATCGGCGAGGCCATCGCCACCGCCGGCGGTGCGTCGGCGGCGGTCAAGGGGCGCTTGCGCGTCAATGTAGACGCGTTCTTTGCCCGCCTGATCCTGGCCCCGCACCTGGCGCGCTTCCTGGAACGCCACCCGGACCTGACGCTGGACCTGGCCACGCGCGAACAACTGGGCGACCTGGTGTCCGACGGTTTCGACATCGCGGTGCGCTTCGGCGAACCGCCGTCGTCATCGCTGGTGTCCCGCAAGCTGCTCGATACGCGTTCGGTGACGGTGGCGGCGCCGTCGTACTTGCGCAAGCATGGCGTGCCCGCGACGCCGGCCGACCTGGCGCGCCACGCCTGCATCCAGATGCGCAGCACCATGACCGGCCAACTGCTGGAATGGAACTACCGCAAGAAAGGCCGGACCACGCGCGTGGAAACGTCGGGGCCGCTGCACCTGACCGACGGCTGGACGATGCTGGGCGCCTGCCTGGGCGGCGCGGGCATCGCCCGTTTCAAGGCCAGTGGCGTCCAGGCCCTGATTCGCCAGGGCAAGCTGGTCGAGCTGCTGCCCGACTACGTCGGCGACCGCTATGCGCTGTACGCGCTGTATCCGTCGCGCCATTTGCCGGCGGCCAAGGTGCGGGCTTTCATCGATTTCGTCAGCAGCATCCTGGACGATCCGGCGGGCTAGCAGGGGCGAGGGGCGGGCCGTCTGAAGGGGGGGGTAGCAGCGGGCGCAGATAGCCGCCGCCGGTGTATTCTCGCAATCGTGCCGCGCCCGCATCCCGGACGGCAGGCCCGCGCAAGAAAACACGGGCGGCGCCCACCCGCGCCAGCCCGGAACTGCCCGCACAGGAGACAACCATGCTATTGACCGAAGAACAGCTCAGCGTCCAGGACATGGCGCGCCGTTTCGCCCAGGAACGCCTGGCGCCCCAGTCCGAACGCTGGGACCGCGACCACCACTATCCGGCTGACGCCATTGCCGAGATGGCCCAGCTGGGTTTCTTCGGCATGCTGGTGCCCGAGGAATGGGACGGCAACGCCAGCGGCTACCTGTCGTACGCGGTGGCGCTGGAGGAAATCGCGGCCGGCAACGGCGCCTGCTCCACGATCATGAGCGTGCACAATTCGGTGGCCTGCATGCCGATCCTGAAATACGGCACCGACACGCAGAAAGACCAGTTCCTGCGGCCCCTGGCCACCGGCCAGCACATCGGCGGCTTTGCGCTGACCGAGCCGCAGGCCGGATCGGACGCCAGCAGCCTGCGCACGCGCGCGGTGCGCGACGGCGATCACTACGTCATCAACGGCGCCAAGCAATTCATCACCTCGGGCCGCACGGGCCAGACCGTGATCGTGTTCGCCGTGACCGACCCGCAGGCCGGCAAGCGCGGCATTTCGGCGTTCATCGTGCCCACCGATACGCCGGGCTACCAGGTGGTGCGGGTGGAAGACAAGCTGGGCCAGCATCTGTCGGATACCTGCCAGATTGCGTTTGAAGACATGCGCATTCCGGCCGCATGGCGCCTGGGCGACGAGGGCGAGGGCTACAAGATCGCGCTGTCGAACCTGGAGGGCGGCCGCATCGGCATCGCCTCGCAATCGGTGGGCATGGCGCGCGCGGCGTTCGAATGCGCGCGTGACTACGCCCGCGATCGCCAGGCGTTCGGCAAGCCCATCATGGAACACCAGGCGGTGTCGTTCCGCCTGGCCGACATGGCCACCCAGATTCACGCGGCCCGCCAGATGGTGCTGCACGCCGCGGCGCTGCGCGAGGCCGGTCGGCCAGCGCTGACCGAAGCGTCGATGGCCAAGCTGTTTGCGTCGGAAATGGCCGAAAAGGTGTGTTCGGCCGCGATCCAGACGCTGGGCGGCTATGGCTACCTGGCCGACTTTCCGGTGGAACGCATCTACCGTGACGTGCGGGTGTGCCAGATCTATGAGGGCACCAGCGACATCCAGCGCCTGGTGATCGCGCGGGCCCTGTAAAGGGTCAATCCAGCAAGGCCTGCACCGCCGCTTGCGCCTCGGGCGCCAGCGGCTGCTCACGCTGCAATAGCGCGATCTTGTCCTTGAATTCCTTGACCACGTCGGGCCGGATCTGCTTCATGGCGCGCACGGTCTGCGCCAGCAGCAGCCGGGCATTGACGCTGTGCGGGAAATCCAGGCACTGGCGCAGATTGCCGTCGAGGATCTCGCGTTCGCCGTTCAGGTGGCCGGGGTGCTTGTCGTCGGCGCCGTTGCAGCGCACGGCCAGCAGTTGCTCCAGCCGCAGCAGGTAGCGCGGGAAGGCCGCGCCGTCGGGCACCGTGTAATTGCGGGGCGCATTGCTGGGAGTCTGCGCCGTGGCGCGGGCCACCAGCGCCACCAGGTCTTCGGTCAGGCGCTGAAGGGCGGCCGTGGGGTCGGCCATGGGAAAACGGGCGCTCAAGGTGCCGACGCATTCCTCGTCATCCGTGCGCAGCACGCGCACCTGGGCCTGCCAGGGCTCGGTAGTGGTGACGAGGTGCGAGATCACCACGAAGTCGCTCTGGGCCTCGCATTGCTGGGCGTAGCGGATGGCATCGGCGTCGTCCCAGGCCACGCCGCTGAGCACGAAGCCCGGTTCGGGTTCCGTCAGCCACGGCACCAGGGTCTGCGTGCGCAGGCCGCAGCGCAGTGCCAATTGCTCGTTCAAGTACAGCGGCAGCGCGCGGCTCAGGCGGCCGGTGGCGTCGGCCAGCTGGCGTTCGGCGTGGTCGGGCGCGGCGTCGACTTCGGCCGAGCCGCCCAGGAATGACACCAGCGGACGATTCGGCGCAATCGGGTCGAACAGCGCGGCGGCGGGCGATTCGGGCGCGAGCCACACCGGGCCGCGGCCCAGCAGCATGGCAAAGCGCATTTCGGTGGATTCGGGCACGCTGCCATCGCCCAGCGCGGCGCGGGCCAGTTCGGTGTCCCAGTACGCCAGGTTTTCCTGCCAGTCGGGACGCTGCTGCGCGTAGAGCTGGTCGAGAATGCGGCGGGCGTCGTCGTACTGGCCCAGTTCGGCGTGGGCGCGGATCAGGTTGTTGCCGACCATGACGCCATGCGCCGCCGCGTCAAAGCGCGGTCCGGCCAGTTGCAGAATCGGTTCGATGGCGCCGGCGTTGCCCAGGTCGGCACTGAGCTGCATCAGCAGGCCGGCGGGCGTGGGCGTGCCGGCGCGGGCCAGGGCCTCGCGGTACAGCGCCAGCGCGCCGGCCAGGTTGTGCGCGCCCAGTTCGGCGTGCGCCAGCCACAGCTGCGCGCGCCAGCTGCCGGGCAGCGCCGCGACCTTGCGCATGGCGGTCACGCCGGCCACGTCGCCGCCGTATTCGCGGTGAATGGCCTCGTACCAGCCCAGGCCGTTTTCCTGGTTGGGGTCCCGTTCCAGCGCGCGCCACAGGGTGTCGCGGGCGCGGGCCTCGTCGCCGCGTTCGTCGTGGATCTTGGCCAGGTTGGTCAGGGTGACACCGGTTTCGCCGTGCTGCTGCATGTAGGCCAGCAGCAGGCGTTCGCTGTCGTCCAGCCGGCCGGTCTTCATGTAGACGATGGCCAGGAGCACCGCGGCGCGCTCGGCGGCGGGTTCCAGGGCGACCAGGCGTTCGGCCGGCTTGAGCATTTCATCGACGAAGCCATCGCCCAGCGACTGGATGATCAGGCTGGCCAGCGAATCGGCATCGTCCCAGTGGCGTTCGATGGCGCCGGCCAACACGTTGTCGCGCCATTGCTCGCGGGTCACGAAGATCTCGCGGCCGTAGGCGTCGTAGGCGCGGATCAGGTTGGAAGTGTCGTCGGCGTCGGGGGTGTCTTGGGGGTTCATGCGGGTGTCCGGTGATCTGGACACCCACTATACCTATACCCGAATCACCAGGCGTAACGCGCCGTCAGGTTCACGGACCGGCCGTAGCCGTAATAGCACCAGGTGATGCTGTTGCACGCCGTGATGTATTCCTTGTCGAACAGGTTGTTCACGGTCAGCAGCAGGCGCCAGTTGCCGCGGGTGTAGTGCGCCTGCGCGTCCACCAGCGTGTTCGAGCCGCTCTTCCATTGGTTGGCCGAATCGCCGTAGCTGCTGCCCGTGTAGCGCACGCCGCCGCCCAGGCCGAAGCCCGGCGCGATGTCCTGCGGGAAGCGGTAGTCCACCCACAACGCCGCCTGGTGGCGCGGCTGCGACTGGACCTGCTTGCCGACGGTGGCCGGGTCGGTGGATTGCTCGACCTTGGCATCGGTGAACGTGTAGCTGCCGATCACGGTGACGCCGGTGGTGACCTGGGCGCGGGCTTCGAGCTCGACGCCGCGCGAGCGGATTTTGCCCTGCTGGATTTCGTAGCCGAACACCGGCGCGTTCACGTCGGTGACCAGCACGTTCTTCTGGCGCAGGTCGAACACCGCCACGGTGTACAGCGATTCGCTGTTGGGCGGACGGTACTTGATGCCCGCTTCCACCTGCGACCCGGTCACGGGCACGAACGGCGTGCCCGAATAGGTGCGGCCGATGGCCGGTTCGAACGAGGTGGCGTACGAGATGTACGGCGACAGGCCGGATTCGAACAGGTAGTTCAGGCCCGCGCGGCCGGACCACTTGAGGTCCTGCTGGCTGCTGCGGGTGTTGGCCAGCTTGTCGTCGGTCTTGGTGTCGACCCAGTCGTGGCGGCCCGAGAACGTGCCGACCCAGCCGCCCCAGCGAACCTGGTCCTGCAGGTACACGCCCATCTGCTCCTGCACTTGCAGCGTGTGCTGGGTGTCGGCGGGCTTGGTGATGGGCTGGGTGCCGTAGACGGGGTTGAAGGCGTCCAGCGTGGGCGCGTCAAAGCCCATGCCCACGGCGTAGTCGTTGCGCGACCGCTTGTAGTCAAAGCCCGCCAGCAGGGTGTGCGACAGCGGGCCGGTGTCCAGCTTGTATTCGGCCTGGTTGTCGATGGCGAACATGCGCGAGTCTTCGCGCGGGGTGTAGGTGTAGCGGTTCAGCGTGGTCAGGCTGCCGGGGGCAAAGCCCAGCAGGCCGACCGACGGGTGGTTCACGTCGGCCCAGTTCATGCGGGCGTTCTGGCGCAGGGTCAGCTGCGAATTGACGCGGTGCGCGAACAGGTAGCCGATGGACTGGGTGTTCTTCTCGTAGCGGTCAAAGCCGGGTTCGCCGCCGTAGAAGCTGGGGCCGATCTTGCCGTTGGGGTTGGGCAGCAGGGTGCCCTGGGCGGGCAGGAAGCCGCCCCAGCCGCGCGAGCGCGCGCCTTGCAGCATCGCCAGCACGGTCAGGCTGGTGTCGGCGGTGGGGTTCCAGGTCAGGGACGGGGCCAGCAGGTAGCGGCGGTCGTAGCCGTAGTCGCTGGGTGTGCCGCTGTCGCGCGCCAGGCCCACCACGCGGTACAGCACCTTGCCGTCTTCGGTCAGCGGGCCGGTGAAGTCGCCGGTCAGTTCCTTGCGGTCGTCGGTGCCGTAGGACAGGCCCAGTTCACGCGCGGCCTCGGCCTGTGGGCGCTTGCTGACGGCGTTGATGAAGCCGCTGGGCGGCAGCGCGCCGTACATGACCGACGACGGGCCTTTCAGGACCTCGATGCGTTCGAGCGCATAGGGTTCGTAGCGGGTGTTGGCGGTCCAGGCGCCGGCAGGTAGCGGCAGGCCGTCCAGGTACTTGGCGGGGGCGAAGCCGCGCACGCGGATCCAGTCGCCGCGCGGGTCCTGGCCGTAGGCGGCGGCCACCACGCCCGAGGTGTAGCGCAGCGATTCGTCGATGCCGGTGGCGCCTTGCAGTTCGATCTGTTCGCGCGTGACCACCGAGACGGACTGCGGCGTTTCCAGCAGGTCGCTGTCGGTCTTGATGCCGGTGGACGTGCGCCGGGCCACCGCGCCGTAGACGGGGCTGGTGGCGGTTTCTTCGCTGCCGGTGACGGTGATCTGGTCCATCTGCTGCACCGGCGCGGCGGCATCGCGCGAGATCACCACGGCGCCGCCGTCGATGCGCGCCGACAGGCCGCTGCCCGCCAGCACCCGGTCAAAGGCCTCGCGCACCGTCAGGTTGCCGGACACGGCGGGGGCCGTCAGCCCCTGCACCAGGTCGCCGCCCACGATCAGGTCCAGGCCGGCCTGGCGCGCCACGGCGTTCAGCGACTGGCCCAGCGGCTGGGCCGACAGCGCGGTCTGGATGCGCACGTCGCCCGCTGGGGACTGGGCGTGCGCGGCGGGGCCGGCCAGGCCCAGGCAGAGCGCCAGGGTCAGGGGCGCGAGAGTAAACCGGGGGTGTTGCATGCAAGTCCTCGTCAGAGCATGAGAATGGGTACATTTCTCATGTAGACGCGGCAGCCGAAAAAAACCCTAGGTCCGGCGCGCATCATCGGACCGATTCGATGACGGCGGGGCTATCGCGGGTGTCGACCCGCAGGGGCAGGGCCTGCGGCAGGATGCGGTAGAAGCTGGCCAGGTTGCGGCTGTCGAAGCTGCCGGTCAGCCGCAGGGCGGCCACGCGCGGGTCGTTCAGCGCCGGCACGGGGTGGCCGTAGCGGCCGAATTCGGCCAGCGCCTGGGCCAGGGTGGCGTTGTCGAAGGTCAGCCGATGGTCCAGCCAGGGCGCGACGGCGGCGGCGTCGATCGGCGCAATGCGCCCCGGCATGCCGGCGGCGTTGATGGCCAGGCGCTGCCCCGCGGTCAGGTCGGCGGTGTAGCGACGGCTGTCGGGCAGCCAGAACTGCCACCAACTGGCCGGGTGGGCCGGCGCCACGCGCACATGGCCGGCGGCCACGTCCACCTGCACGCCGGGATAGCCGGGCACCGCCGGGGTGTGGCGCACGTTGAAACGGGTGCCCACGACCGTCACGCGCACGTCGCCGGTCACCACGTCGAACGGCCGCTGCGCATCGCCATGCACCTGGAACATGGCCTGGCCCTCGGCCATCGTCACCTCGCGGCGGTGCGGATAGAACGCCACGTCGATTCGGGTGGACGAATCCAGGGTCAGGCGGCTGCCGTCGGGCAGCGCGATTTCCTGCTGCTCGCCGGGCGCGGTGGCGTACTGGGCGCGGTATTGCGGGGCGGCGGGAACCAGGGCAAACAGGGCAATGGCCAGGGCGGCACAGGCGGCCAGCAGCGCGGGGGCGAATTGCCAGAAGCGGCGGCGCGGAGGCGTGGGGCGTCGAGGCTGGGCGTGGGCGGCAGGCGCGGCGTCCATCGCGCGCAAGCGGGCGAGCGCCGTGTCGGGCAGGGCATCGAGCCCGTTCCAGTCGGCGTCCCAACGGGCATAGGCGTCGGCGTGGCGCGGGGATTCGGCCAGCCAGGCCTGAAAGGCGGCCTGCATGGCGGCGTCGGGCTGGTCTTTGCGGCGCACCAGCCAGTCCAGCGCGGCGGCATCGACCGCGGCGTCCTGGTCGGGGGTGGACTCGGGCATCGGGTTCATGGCTGCAACGATTCCTGGCGGACGTCCGGCGCGGCGCCGGCGCGGGCATCCCAATCGGACTTGCCGCGGCGGCAGGCCTGCATCGCCAGCTTGATGTGCTGTTCGACCATCTTGCGCGAGATGCCCATCTGGTCGGCGATCTCGGTGTGCGACAACCCGTCGAAACGATGCAGCACGAAGGCCTGGCGGCAGCGCGGGGGCAGGGCGGCGATCACGGCCAGCATGGCGTCGACCGCCTGGGCCGACATGGCGGCCGTTTCGGGTTGGCAGGCCGCGGGCGCGGCGATATCGTCCAGGCCGGTGTCATCGGCATCGGGGTCATGCGGCTGGGCCTGGCCGCGCACCACGTTGCGGCGGTGCTGGTCGGTCAAGAGATTGCGCGCGGTGCGGTAGAGCAGGGCGCGCGGTTCCAGCAGTTCGCGTTCGCCTTGCTGGGCCGACAGCACGCGGGCGTAGGTTTCCTGCACGGCATCCGCTGCCGCATCCGAATTCCTGATGGCTCGGTTGCAGAAGTTCAGCAGTTCGCGGTAGTAGCGCTCCAGCACGGCAAGTCAGACGGATCGGGTCGGGCAAGCCATGGGCCAGGAGATTCCGGCAGGCGCATCGCTTCAGTGGGTTGTAATGAGAATTGATACTCATTATTACACAACCCGGCCAATCAGGCAGGCGTGCGTTGCAAGGCGCGGGCGGCGCGGCGACGGCGCAGCCACAGGGTGTAGATCACGACATTGCCCACCACCAGCAGGGCGGCCAGCACCATCTGGATGTTGCGCGTCAGGCCGTCCGGGTAGATCACGGCCAGGATGTAGTGTTCGATGAAGCCGCCGCCATAGCCTTCCTGGCCGGCCTGCTGGCGCAGCGACACTTCCAGCGGCGTCAGCGGGCAGATCCAGCCCATGCCGATGACCATCGCGCCCCAGGCCAGCGCGGGCAGGTGCAGGTAGGCCAGGCGCCAGCGCCACAGCGCCAGCAGCCCGCCGAACACGACGAAGGCCACGAACAGGCCGTGCAGCACCAGCACCGCGTCGGCCAACAGGCGATAGATCATGCGAGGCAACTCCAGGTTCAAGCACCGGGCGCCGGCCAGGGCGGCCGGGCGCGGATCAGGGCTTCAGGTCGCGCAGCAGCTTGGCCAGTTCGGGTGCCGTCATCAGCGACACGCCCTGGGCGCGGGCATATTGCAGGGCGTTGTCCGACACGTCGCCCAAGGCGATGTAGATGGCTTCGCGCGCGCCGCGTTTGTCCCGCACGGCCTGCAGTTCGCGCAGCGGCTCGACGCCGGTGCGGGCGGCCTTCCAGCGCTTGGCGCTGACCAGGGCCACGTGGCCATCCTTGCTGAGGGCGAAGTCGGCCCCCGGCGCGTTCAGCCGTTCGACCTCGCAGCCGTCGCGGCGAAAGCCCGCTTCGACGACCGCGGCGAATTCGGTCCAGGACATGGCCGCGGTGGCTTGCGCCACGGCCTCGACCCGGGCGCCCGACGGGGCGCGCAACTGCTTGTAGGCCGCCATGATGGCAATGACCGCGAACGGCACGGCCGCAAACACGCCCATGGCCGCGTACTCCAGCGGCAGGGCGGCGAAACCGCCCACGGCCAGCACCAGGGCTACCCCGGCGCTCATCCACCACGGCGAGCGCAACAGCACCGCGAAGATGGAATTCTGCGACATCTTGAGCTTCATGCTTCGCGCACCACGATGCGGACGTCGCCACAGGTGACGATCTGGCCGGGGCGGATCTTGGCCGTCTTGCGGCTTTCGACCACGCCGCCGACGCTGACGTGGCCATCGGCCACCAGCATCTTGCCGGCGCCGCCGCTGTCGCACACGCCGGTGGCTTTCAGCAGCTGGTTCACTTCGATATAGGGGCTGCCTTCGGCAAGCGTGAATTCAATGATGGGCATGTCGCGAACAAACAGTGGAAAGAGAAAACGGGCCGATCAGCCCTGGCTGCCGGGCGGGTTGCCACCGGGGGGATTGGCGCGGGCGTCGCCTGTATTGGGGGCGGCCGGGGGCGCGACCGGCGCCGTCGGGACTACGCCCGCCAGGTCGACCGGGGCCGTCCGGACATTGCCGGATTCGGCGCGCGCCATCCAGGCGATCAGCGACGAGCGCATGGCTTCTTCGACCGACATCTGGATGGGCTGCACCCATTCCTGCGGCACGAACACGGTGTAGCCGCCGATCATATAGCCCATGGGCAGGTACACCGCCACGCGGTCGCCCTGGGTGAAGCCTTCGGGCAGGCCGTCCAGGTTGCGCCGTGTGATCAGGCCCACCAATTCCAGCTGCTGGCCGGGAATGCGCAGCACCACCACCTGCTGCGCGGTGCTCTTGGAACCGGGCGAGAAGTAATCGGCAAAGCTCTTGAGCGACGAATAGATGCTCTTGACCACGGGCAGGTTGGTGAACGGCATTTCCACCAGCAGCAGCACACGCTTGACGCGCTCTTTGGACACCAGGTAACCGATCGCCAGGATGCCCAGGATGCCCAGCAACAGGCCCAGCCCCGGGAAATAGAAGCCGCCGATGAACGGACGCAGGAACGTCAGCGCCACCGCTTCCGTCCATGCCAGGAAGATATAGAGCACGTAGATGGTCAGGGCCAGCGGCAGGACGGTGATCAGGCCGCGGAAGAAGTATTTGTAAAGACGCGTCATAGTCGAGAAAAAGCAAGAAAATCGGGGGCGGTCCATGCCGGGCTGGAACCAGAACGGCCGCCAGCATAGCAGCCGACGGCGCGGGCGCCGGTAACAAGGCGCGGGAAGCGTTACCGGTCGACGGGCAGGTACAGGGTCTCCTTGATTTCCTCCATCACCACATAGCTGCGCGATTCCGCCGAGGCGGGCAGGCGCTTGAGGATTTCACCAAGCAGACGCCGGTATTCGTTCATTTCGGTCAGGCGGGCCTTGACCAGGTAGTCGAAGTCGCCCGACACCAGGTGGCATTCCATGACCTCGGGCACATACAGCAGTTCTTTTTTCACCTTGTCGAACACGTCGCCCGACTTGGCGGACAGCTTGATTTCCAGGAACACCAGCAGGTTCTTGCCGAGCGCGGCCGGATTGACGCGCGCATGGTAACCGGTGATGACGCCTTCGCGTTCCATGCGCTTGACCCGGTCCGAGCAGGGGGTGGCCGACAGGCTGACCCGCTCGGCCAATTCGGTGACCGACATGCGGCCTTCCCGCTGCAGGATATCCAGGATTTTCAGGTCGATACGGTCCAGGTCGCGCATTTCACTTTTGGGTGGCAAAAAAGCGGGGGTGTCCGAGAAAAAGCACTGCCAAAGAAAAATAATCAGTGTTTTTCACTGCGATGAGGCTCATAGACTACCGAAATTCCTGACCAAAACCAAACTTCGGAAAGAATCATGCATGTGATCGTCCTCGGCAGCGGCGTCATCGGCACCACGACCGCCTACTATCTGGCCCGCCAGGGCGCCAAGGTGACGGTGCTGGATCGCCAGCCCGGCGCCGCCCAGGAAACCAGCTACGCCAATGCCGGCCAGGTCTCGCCGGGCTATTCGACGCCCTGGGCCGCGCCCGGCATTCCGCTCAAGGCGATCAAGTGGCTGTTCAAGAAGCACGCGCCCCTGGCGATCCGCCTGGACGGCAGCCTGTACCAGCTGAAATGGATGGCGGCCATGCTGGCCAACTGTTCGGCCGAGCGCTACGCCGTCAACAAGGAACGCATGCTGCGCCTGGCTGAATATAGCCGCGACTGCCTGCGCGAACTGCGCATCGACACCGGCATCCACTACGAAGAACGCACCCGCGGCACGCTGCAGCTGTTCCGTACCGATGCCCAGATGGAAGCCGCGCGCCGCGACATCGCCGTGCTCGAAGAAGTCGGCGTGCCCTACGAACTGCTGGACCGCAACCGCCTGGTCAGCGCCGAACCGGCGCTGGCGCGCTCGCTGCACAAGCTGGCCGGCGGGCTGCGCCTGCCCAATGACGAAACCGGCGATTGCCGTCTGTTCACCACCCGCCTGGCCGACATGGCCGCAGCCCTGGGCGTGGACTTCCGCTACAACCAGCCGGTGGCCGGCCTGACCACGGCCGGCGGGCAGGTGACCGGCGTGCGCGTCGGCGACCAGGTGCTGACCGCCGACCGTTATGTCGCCGCCTTCGGCAGCTACACCCGCGGCTTCCTGGAACCGCTGGGGCTGGACCTGCCGGTGTACCCGGTCAAGGGCTATTCGCTGACCATTCCCATGAAGGACGAGGCCGCCGCACCGGTGTCCACCATCCTGGACGAAACCTACAAGATCGCCGTCACGCGTTTCGAGAACCGCATCCGCGTGGGCGGCATGGCCGAATTGTCGGGCTTTGACCTGCGCCTGAAAGACGCGCGCCGCAAGACGCTGGAACTGGTCGTCAACGACCTGTTCCCCGGCAGCGGCGACGTGCCCCGCGCCGAATTCTGGACCGGCCTGCGGCCCATGACGCCGGACAGCACGCCCGTCGTCGGCCCCACCCGCTACGGCAACCTGTTCCTGAACACCGGCCACGGCACCCTGGGTTGGACCATGGCCTGCGGCTCGGGCAAGCTGGTGGCCGACCAGGTCATGGGCCAGCGTCCGCAGATCCGCACCGACGGCCTGGACCTGTCGCGCTACGACCGCCACACGGCGGCCCACCGGCCGCTGGTGCTGGACGGCAAGGGCGCCTGACGCCCGCCGGTTTTCCGCTTTTTCCGGCCGCCGGCCATAAGCCGGCGCCTCAATGGCCCGCTCGGCGCAAAATGCCGGCCGGGCCATTGTTCTTTGGCGGGCCGCCGGCCTCTACAATCCGAGCATGACTCATTTCCTGCATACCGCCGATTGGCAGATCGGCCGTCAGTACGGCCAGTTCGAGACCGACGATGCCGCCTTGCTGGCCGAGGCCCGTTTCGATGTCGTGGCCCGCATCGCCGCGCTGGCCGCCGAGCGCCAGGTGGACGCGGTGCTGGTGGCCGGCGATGTCTTCGACACGCAGGGCGTGTCCGATCGCACCATCCGCCGCCTGTTCGCCGCGCTGGCCGCCTACAGCGGGCCGTGGGTCATGATTGCCGGCAACCACGACGCCGCGCTGGCCGACAGCGTCTGGAGCCGCGCCGCGCAACTGGACTGCATTCCCCCCAACGTGCACGTGCCGCTGCGTCCGGGCGTGGTGGACCTGCCCGCGCAGAACCTGGCCGTGCTGGCCGCGCCGCTGACCCAGCGGCACACCTATGACGACGTGACGCAGGCCTTCGACGCCATGGACACCGAGCCGGGCCGCCTGCGCATCGGCCTGGCGCACGGCAGCGTGGCGGGCCGGCTGCCCGACACCATCGACGCCACCAACCCCATCGCACCCGACCGCGCCGCCCGTGCGCGGCTGGACTACCTGGCCCTGGGCGACTGGCACGGCTGCCTGGCCATCGACGAACGCACCTGGTATGCCGGCACGCCCGAACAGGATCGCTTTCGCGGCAACGAGCCGGGCTATGCGCTGGACGTGCGCATCGCGGCGCCGGGGGCGGTGCCTGTGGTGGAACGCGTGGCCACCGGCAAGTACCGCTGGTCGGCCTGGACCGAAACGCTCAGCCTGCCCACCGATGCCCAGGCATTGGCGCAGCGCCTGGCGGGCCTGCGGGCCGAAGACGTGCTGCGCCTGGAATTGCAGGGCCACGTCAACGTGCCCACCTGGGAAGCGCTGCAACGGGCGGTAGACCAGGCCGCCGCCCAGGCGCGCGCCGTGCTGCCGGACTTCTCTGGCCTGCTGCTCGAGCCCGACGAGGCCGACCTGGCGCAACTGGGCGCCAGCGGCTACGTGGGCGAAGTGGCAACGCAATTGCAGGCGATGCAGGCCGACCCGGAACAGGCGGCCGTTGCCAGCGAGGCGTTGCGCTTGCTGCTGCGGTTCCAGCGCGACGGGGTAGCGGGCAGTGCCGCGCCCCGGGACGCCGCCGGCCGTGACGCTGCAACCCAGGGGAGCCTGCAATGAAGCTCTCGCGCATCGCCCTGGAAGAATTCCGCAAGTTCCGCCAGCCCCTGGTGCTGGACGGTCTGCAAGACGGCCTGAACCTGTTCGTCGGCCCCAACGAGGCCGGCAAAAGCACGGTGGCCGCCGCCATTCGCGCGGCGTTCCTGGAACGCTACAGCACCCGCACCGTGGCCGACCTGGCGCCGCGCGGCGAATCCGGCGCGCGCCCTAGCGTGGAACTGGCGTTCGCCCATGCGGGCCACGACTATTTCTTGAAAAAGCAGTTCCTGTCGCGCGCCCGCTGCGAATTGCTGATCGACAATGGCGCCCAGCGCCTGGAAGGCGAAGAGGCCGAGAACGCGCTGGCCGCCTTGCTGGGCTTTGAATTGGCCACGCGCGGGCAGAGCAAGCCCGACCTGGCTGGCGTGCCCGGGCTGCTGTGGATCCAGCAGGGCGACGGCCAGAACCTGCAAGCGGCCGCGGGCCATGCCGGCGGCCACCTGCGCGAGGCGTTGACGCAGCTGTCGGGCGAACTGGCCTCGGGCGATGGCGACCGGCTGTACGAACGCGTGGCCGCCGAACGCGCCGCGCTGCTCGATGCGCGCAACGGCCGCCCCAAGGGCATCTACAAGGACGCCGAAGACGCCCTGGCCAGCGCCCAGGCCGAGCGCGACACCTGCGCGGCCGCCAAGGCCCAGCTGGACGCCGACGTCGACCGCCTGGCCAGCCTGCGCGCCGAGCACGCGCGCGCCGATGCGGGCCAGCCCTGGAAAGACTTCGAGGCCCGCGCCGCCGATGCCCGGGCTCGCCTGGCGGCGGTCGCCAAAGAGCGCGAAGCTTTCGACGGCCTGCAACGCGAACAGCGTCAGGCCGCGCAGACGCTGGCGGTGCTGCAAGAGCAGGTGCGCCGCGATCAGCAGGACGAGGCCGATCTGCGCGCCCTGACAGACGAAGCCGCCGCCGCGCGCGCCCGCGTGCAGGACGCCCAAGAGCCGCTGGCCCGCGCCCGCAAGCAGCGCGACACGCATGCCGCCGCGGCCGAACAGGCCCGCCAGCGTGTCGCTGCAGTCCAGGCCGTGGCTGACCGGCACGACCTGGAACACCAGCTGCAACAGCTGGACCGCGACGTCGAACGGCTGGACGGCGCGCTGAAAGAAGCCACCACCTTGATCGAACAAGGCTCGGCCCTGAAGGCCGAAGCCGTGCGCATCGAGATCGCCGATGCCGACATCCAGGCGCTGCGCAAAAGCGAACGCGCCCTGGGCGACCTGCAATTGCAGCAACAGGCCATCGCCACGCGCGTGGCCTACACGTTCGAACCCGGGCACCAGGCGCGGCTGGACGGCGCGGCGCTGTCGGGCAACGGGGAAGTGCTGCTGACCAGCGCGGCCGAGCTTGATCTGCCCGGCGTGGGCCGCCTGCGCATCGAACCGGGCGGCAAGGACCTGCCGGCGCTGATGCGCGAGCTGGCCGACGCGCGCGCCGCCAGCGCCGCGCTGCTGTCGCGCCTGGGCGTGGCCACTGCCGCCGATGCCGAAGAACGCCACGCCCGCAGCACCGCCTTGCAGCGCGAGCTGGACGCCATGCGCAAGACCCTGGCCATTCATGCGCCCAAGGGCATCGACGTGTTGCGTGGCCAACGTGACGACGCCTTGGCCCGCCGCAGCGCCTTGCGCGAGCGGCTGGCGGCGCTGCCGCCCGCGGCCGACGCAGGCGATGTTGACCTGCCCGCCGCGCGCCAGGCGCTGCGCGATGCCGAGAGCAGCGCAGCCCAGGCGACAGAAGCGCTCGCAGCAGCCCAGCGTGCGCTGGACGCCGACAGCGCGCGTGCCCAATTGCTGGAAACCCAGGCCGCGGCACGCGGCGCCGATCTGCAATCGCCCGAACGCGCGGCGCAGCGCCAGGCCCGCGCCGGCCGGCTGGCCGAGGCGCGCAGCGGCCACGACCTGCTCGAACAGCGCCTGCAAGCCGCGCAGGCGGCGCTGGCAGCGCTGCGCCCCGAGCTGCTGGAACAGGATGCGCTGCGGTTTGAAAAGTCCGCGGCAATCGAGCGCGATGCGCAGCACAAGCGCCATAGCGACATCCAGCAACTGCTGGGCAAGCTGGAGCAGGCCGGCGCGCAGGGCCTGGGCGAACGGCTGTCCGAGGCGCAAGCCGCCTGCGAACGCTTGCAACGCCGCCGCGATGAATTCCTGCGCCGCGCGCAGGCGCTGGACCTTTTGTCTACCTTGCTGGCCGGCAAGCGCGATGCCGCTACCCAACGCCTGCAAGCCCCGCTGGCGCGCCGCCTGGGCCACTACCTGGGCCTGCTGTTTCCGGATTCCGCGCTGCGGCTGGACGACGCGCTGCTGCCTGCCGCCTTGCAACGCGCCGGCGCGGAAGACCCGCTGGATGCGCTCAGCTTCGGCACCCGCGAACAGCTGGGCATCCTGGCGCGCTTTGCCTACGCCGACCTGCTGCGCGAGGCGGGGCGGCCGACCCTGCTGGTGCTGGACGACGCGCTGGTGCATACCGACGACGCCCGCCGCGACCTGATGAAGCGCGCGCTGTTCGATGCCGCGACGCGCCATCAGGTGCTGATGTTCACCTGCCATGGCGACGCCTGGCGCGACCTGGGCGTAGAGCAGCGGCGCATCGGCGCGATGGAGACCCCGTGAAAGCCCGACAGCAGATCATCGACGGCTTCGACAGCCTCAGCCCGCGGCTGCAAGTGGCCGCGCGCTTTGTCATCGACCATCCCAACGAAGTCGTCATCGGCTCGATGCGCACGCTGGCCGAACGCGCGGGCGTGCCGCCCGCCACGCTGGTGCGGCTGGCGCAGCAGTTGGGCTATGGCGGTTGGCCCGAATTGAAGTCGGCGTTTGCCGGCGATCTGGGGCTGAACGGGCAAGGCTACGGCGAACGCGCCCGCAGCCTCGCCCAGCGCAGCCGCCGGCCGGACTTGCTGGATGACCTGTTCCGCGCACAGCAGGCGGCGCTGGCCGCCACCGCCGAGCAATGCCTGCCGTCGCTCAAGGCCGCTGCCAAGCTGCTCAAGCAGGCGCGCCAGGTGCACGTGGCGGGCTTTCGCGCCAGTTTTTCCATCGCCCATTCGCTCGTCTACGGCTACCGGTTGTTCCGCAACAGCGTGCACCTGGTCGACGGCCTGGGCGGCAATCTGCAGATGCGGTTGCGCGCCATCGAACCGCGCGACGTGGTGGTCGCCATCAGCTTTGCGCCGTATTCCAGCGAAAGCCTGGCGGTGGCGGATGCGGCGCGCGCCGCGGGGGCATCGCTGATCGCGCTGACCGACAGCGACGCCTCGCCGCTTGCGCGCGCGGCGCAGGTGACGGTGCTGTATTCCGTGGCTGGCGCCTCGTTCTTCCCGTCGGTCACCGCGGCCATGGGCGTGACCGAAGCGCTGCTGGGCTTGCTCGTTGCCGAGGGCGGCGACGACGTGGTGGCGCGCCTGAAGCGCAACGAACAGGACCTGGTGGAATCCGGCGCCTATCTGCCGTTGGGTACGCGCTATTGACCGTTGCCCGTGCAAACCCGGGATTGCGCCGGGAGGGTGCCTTTGTTAAGGTGTTTTGAAACAAACGTTTCTTATAAATAAATATAGATTCGTTTGTTTCTTTCCGCTGAAGCCACTTTGCCAAAGCCACTTTGCTGAAGCCCATTCCGCTGCAACCAAGGACACACCCAACATGAACAAGCCCTGGCGCGTTGCCATCGCAGGGTTCCATATCGAATCGGTCAGCTTCCTGCCGATCGAGGCCACCAAGGCGGATTTCGACGCCGTTGCGCTGCGCGGTGCGCACATCCTGACCGAACTGCGCGGCACCAACACGGTGATCGGCGGTTTCATCCAGGTCTGCGAGGCCCAGGGCATCGAGATGGTCCCGCTGGTGCACTCCGCGCTGGGCGCGGTGGGGCCCGCGTCGGACGAGGCCGTGGCCTGCTACGCCGATGAGATCGCGCAGGGCGTGCGGCAGCACGCCGACTCGCTCGATGGCGTGCTGCTGTTCCTGCATGGCGCCTGCTGGGCGCCGTCGTACCCCGACCCCGAACGCCATTTCCTGCGGCTTGTGCGCCAGGCCCTGGGCCCGGACAAGCCGCTGATGGTGGCGTTCGACTATCACGGCAACCTGGACGCCGACACGCTCGAGGGCGTCACCGCGCCGTTCGCCTACCGCCGTTCGCCCCACACCGATACCGGCGAAACCGGCGCGCGCGCGGCCGATTGCCTGGCGCGCACGCTGCGCGGCGAGATCGCGCCGGTGTGGGCCATCGCCAAACCCGACGTGCTGGTGCCCAGCATCTTCAGCGCCACCGCCTTGCAGCCGCTCGCGGGCATCATCGACGCCGGCAAGCAGCGGGACGCGGCCTGCGCCGGCTACAGCGATACGTCCGTCATGGCGGGCTTTTCCTATGCCGACGCGCACAACACGGGTTTTTCGGTGCTGTGTGTGCGCGACGCCGACCGCGCGGGCGCGCAGGCTGCGGCCGATGCACTGGCTGGGCAGATCCACGCGCAACGCCATGCCTTGTATCGGCCATTGCCGGTGTACGAGATCGACGCGGCGGTCGACCAGGTGCTGGCGCAATTGCGCCGCGAACCGGCCGCCGGCCGGCCTTACGTGTTGCTCGAGCATGCCGACCGCATGAACGATTCAACCTACCTGCTGGACGCGTTGCTGCAGCGGGGCGTGACGCGCGCGGCGGTGCCCTTCATCTGGGACGCAGCCGCCGCGCAGCAAGCGGCCCAGGCCGGCGCGGGCCAATGCATCCGGATGCGGCTGGGCGCGCACAGCTCGGACAAGGCCGGCCCCAAGCTCGAGGTCGACGCCCGCGTGCTGTGGGCCGGGCCGAAGCAGTACCGGGTATCGGGCGACTACATGCGCGGCATGCCGGTGGACCTGGGCGTCAGCGCCTTGCTGGACGTGAACGGCATCTCGGTCAGCGTGGTCAGCCATTTCGCGTTCGCGGTCGACGGCGACGCCTTCACGCAGTTCGGCCTGCGGCCCGAGGATTTCGACATCATCGTGCTGCGTTCCAAAACCCATTTCCGCGCCTTCTACGAACCCCTGGCGCGCGACATCCTCATCGTCGACACGCCCGACTATGGCGTGGCGGACCTGCGCAAGTTGCCGTACCGGCATGTCGACGTCACGCGCGCCTTTCCGTTTGTGGATGTGCCTCACGCGGGCGCGTTCCCGGCAGGCGATGCGCCAGCCGCCAGCGCCGGCCCGGCTTGACGGCAGCCGGCCGCGCCGGTAGCCTGTGCGGGTTCCTTCTCGAACGTCTATCGATCCCCATGCCCGACGTCACGCTTCTCGCCGATTCCGCTTTCGCTGCCCATGCAGCGGCTGCCGGCGCGCGTGCCCGCCGTTGGCATGCGGCATCGCCTCCTGTCTTTTCTCCTGTCGTCTGCACGGTCGTTTCGCCGCCGCAGTCGCCGCCCAGGGCTGTCCGGCCGGTCTTTGTCCGGCCCATGGCATCGCCGCCGGTGGCGCCGCCGCGCGCCGTCGTGACGGGTGTATCGGGCGCTTATCCGCCGGTTGCTCCGGTTGCGCCTGTAACTCCCGTCGTCGGCTGATCGCCGCAGACTTCCCGCTCCCGCCTCGTTGCCCGTTTCATCCGCGCTGATGCGCCGACGCCTGTGCGTCCGCCGCGCGCCTGACGGTGCCTGGCCCGCTTGTGCCTCTTGACTCGTAAGTCCGGACTCGTGCGTCCTGACCTATGCGTCCTGAAGCGCCTGCCGGCCGCGGGAGCCTGTTCCCTTCCTGACAGGTAGAACCCTTCATGTCTTTCAATCGCAATACGTGGACCGCCTATGGGTCCACCACCTTGTTCGTGCTGCTGTGGAGCGGCGGCGCGATCTTCGCCAAGTGGGGCCTGGCGCATGCCTCGGCCTTCGGCTTCCTGCTGGCGCGCTTCATCCTGGCCCTGGCCGTGCTGGGCGTGCTGGTGCGGCTGCGGCGCGGGGCGCTGCTGCCCGCGCCGGGCACGCGCGGCATCGTCGCGCTGACGGGCCTCTTGTTGATCGGCAGCTACTCCATCTGCTATCTGCTGGCGCTGGACTACGGCATCACGCCGGGCGTGTTGGCCACGCTGCTGGGCGCGCAGCCCATCCTGACCCTGGCGCTGATGGAACGGCGCTATCCGCCCGCGCGGCTGGCGGGCTTGTTCCTGGCGCTGTGCGGCCTGGTGATGGTGGTGTACCAGAGCATCGGCATGGCGCGCTTTTCGGTGGCCGGCATGGTGTTCGCGTTTGCCGCGCTGGCCAGCATGACGGCCGGCGCGATCCTGCAAAAGCGCGTGCGCCAGGCGCCGATGGACGTCATGCCGCTGCAGTACGCCGTCAGCCTGGCGCTGTGCCTGCTGTTCGTGCCGTTCCAGCCGATCCGCGTGGAATGGAACATCGGCTTCATCGTGCCGCTGCTGTGGATGGGCCTGGTGATCTCGGTGGGCGCGACGCTGCTGTTCTACCGCATGATCCAGGCGGGCAACCTCGTCAACGTCACCAGCCTGTTCTACCTGGTGCCGGCCGGCACGGCGGCGCTGGACTACCTGGTGCTGGGCAACCGCCTGTCCGCGCTGAGCCTGGCGGGCATGGCAGCGATCCTGCTGGGATTGATGCTGGTGCTGCGCACGCCCGCGGCGGCTCGGCCTGCGGGCTGAGGTAGCGTGCGGCGCGGTGTCGTCGGACGACATCGCGCCGCGTTTGTCTGCATTCGGCAGGGTCCGGCGCCGCGCGCAAGAGGGCGCGTTACGCGTGTTCGGCCTGTTCCTGGCCGGCCCAGTGGCCGCTGACCAGCTGGGCAGGCCGCTCGCAGGCTTGAACCCGCGCGCACACGGACCATGCATCGAGCCGCACGTTCAGCCCGGCATATACGCCATGGCCGGCACCGGCTTCGATCCGCCCCTCGGCGCACACGCCTTCGCCTGCGCGGATCGAGCCTTCCGCACAGATATCCTCGCCCGCGATCAAGCCCCAGCCCGTGGCCAGGTGGCCGCCGCAGCGAATGGTGGCGCCGGCCTGGATGCCGCTGGCCGCGTCGATGTCCTTGCCCGCCTGCACGTCGCCGCCGGCCTTGATGCCCTGGCCGCATTTCAGGGCGCCTTGCACCTGGATGTCCTGGCCGGCCCGCAGGTGGCCTGTCACGGCCAGGTCCTGCCCGGCGCAGATGTCCCACTTGGCGCGCAGGTTGCCGCGGCAATCCAGCGCCGTCGCAACCTCGATGCCCCATTCGGCCGACACGTCGCCGCCCGCGCGCAGATCGCCCGCGCTGGCGATGTTGCCGCCAGCCACGATGTTTTCGCCCGCCACGATCGATTCCCCGGCCCGGATGCCGCCGCCGGTGACGATGCTGCGTCCGGCGCGCACCACGCTGTCCACCGTGATGCCCATGCGCACTTCCAGCGTGCCGGCAAAGACGATGGCGGTGGCGTCCAGCGTGTCCAGTTTGAGCACCGCGTCGGTCGGGCCGAACTGATCCAGCAGCCAGCAGGCGTCGCCCACGCGCCCGTCGGCCACCAGGGCATCCAGGACGGCCTGGTAGTCCCCCTGTCCGTTGTGGTCCCGCAGGAACCATTTGTAGCCCCCGGCGCAGGGGTTCTTGGCTTTGACGAATTTCTTGGTGAGTTGCATGGCGCTAAATGGCGATCAAGGCGTGACGCCGCCGCCGGACAAGGCCGGCAGGCGGAGTGGAAACGTGGCCAGGCGCCCGGCCAGATGGCAGGGCGGTCGTGCCGGACGGCATTCGGCCAAGGGGCGAGAACCGTCAGGCGGTCAGGCGTACCCAGGGCCGGCGGCAGGCCGGTGGCTTAGAGAGAAAGGGAAGGGCGAAGCCGGCCGATCAGCCGGGCTTGGAGCGCGCGTAGGCGGAACGCGCGGCGACTTCCTGCGAGCTCAACAAGGTCGAGCGCAGGGCGCAGAGGGCGCAGGCAGCGGATGAGAGAAGAGAGAATTCAGTTCGCACGGGGCGAATGGTAGCAGAGGGGCGCACGCCCCTCTGCCATTCGCTTAATTCGTGGATTGAATGTTGCGTTCCTTGGCAATCCGCTGACGCAGCTCCAATTCACGCTTGATCTGCGCCGCGTATTCCGCAGGCGTATTGCCGTCCACCAGCGAACCGCCGTCGGCCAGGCGCTGGATGATCTTCGGGTCCTTCAGCGCCTTGACGGTGGCGTCGTGGATGCGATCGATCACGGCCTGGGGCGTGCCGGCGGGGGCGACCAGGCCGTACCAGGCCATGTTGTCCATTTCCGGCAGGCCGCCTTCCTTGAACGTGGGCACGTCCGGCAGGGTGGGCAGGCGGCTGGGCGCGGCCACGGCCAGGGCTCGCAGCTTGCCGGCCTGGATATGGGGCATGGACGAGGGCAGGTTGTCGAACTGGGCGTTGACCTGGCCGGCGATCACGTCGTTCAGGGCCGGGCCCGAACCGCGGTAGGGCACGTGCACCATGTCGGTCTGGGTCAGCGACTTGAACAGTTCGCCGTCCAGGTGGCCGATGCCGCCCGCGCCCGACGAGGCATAGCTGTACTTGCCCGGGTTGGCCTTGAGCAGGGCGACGAACTCGGTCAACGTCTTGGCCGGCACCGCGGGGTTCACCGTCAGCACGTTGGGCACGTTCACCATATTGGTGATGGGCGCGAAGTCCTTGAGCGGGTTGTACGGGTTCTTGGGGTTGGTGGCCGGGTTGGTGGCCATGGTGCTGACGGTGGCCACGCCCAGCGTGTAGCCGTCGGGGGTGGAGCGCGCCAGGGCGTCCGCGCCGATCGAGCCGCCGCCGCCGCCGCGGTTTTCCACGACCACGGCCTGGCCAAGCTCGCGGCCCAGGCCTTCGGCCACGACGCGCGCGACGATGTCGGTGGTGCCGCCGGCCGCGAATGGCACGATCAGGCGGATGGGCCGATTGGGGTAGGCATCGGCGGCCTGTACGGCGGAACTAAAGCAGACGCCTGCGATGGCGGCGGCCAGGACGGCCTTGGCTTGGGACAGCACGGTCAAGAGTCTTCTCCATATTTTTTGAAATCCGACCCGGCCGGCTTCGATGGCCGGCGTCGGTGAAGCGCGCCTGGCTCGGATTCTGGCCAGGCCGACACGTCGTGGGCGCCATTGCACACAGTTCCAGTCAGTGGGTCAATCGGGATTCCCCCACCCAATGTGGGGGTATTTATCCCGGCTTGCCAGGTCGCCGAAAATAGGGGCCGAAGCCGGAAAAAACGTATGCTGACAATAACTTGAACGCTATCGGGGTCAGAACGCATGCGCAATGATTGCGCAGCGATCGTGCTGTCTTTAGCCCGGTACACGCATAAATCGCTGCATAACTTACAAGAATCTGATATTTTTCGGATGAGATTCTTGGCCGGTCTTGCAAGAAAGCTATTGCGTTTGTTTCTGTCTGCGCCGTTCAATGGGCGTTGGTTGATGTCCCCACGGGGCAACGTGTAGTGCAGCGACGCACCGGGCCAGGGTTCCGTCCGTTTTTCAATCCCCGGTCTGTTTCGTCTCTCGCTGCTTGCGCTGGCGGGAGGGGGCCCGGACATTCTCGGAACGCCATGTCGCTGATACTGATCCTCGCTCTGCCGTTTGCCGGCAGCCTGTGCGCCGCGCTGCTGCCTTCCAATGCCCGCAATGCCGAGGCCTGGTTGGCGGGCATCATCGCCCTGACGTGCGCGGTTCTGGTGGGCAGCCTCTATCCTCAAGTCGCCAACGGCGGCGTCATCCGCGTGGACATGCCCTGGGCGCCCGCGCTGGGGCTGCAGTTCTCGCTGCGCATGGACGGTTACGCCTGGCTGTTCGCCCTGATCGTCTCCGGCATGGGCGCGCTGGTGGTGCTGTATGCGCGCTACTACATGTCGCCGGAAGACCCGGTGCCGCGCTTTTTCTCGTTTTTCCAGGCTTTCATGGCCGCCATGCTGGGCGTGGTGCTGTCGGGCAACCTGATCCAGCTGGTCATGTTCTGGGAAATGACCAGCCTGGCTTCGTTCATGCTGATCGCCTATTGGCATCACCGGCTGGACGCCCGCCGCGGCGCGCGCATGGCGCTGACGGTCACGGGCGCGGGCGGGCTCTGTCTGCTGGCCGGCGTGCTCATCCTGGGCCATATCGTCGGCAGCTACGACATGGACCGCGTGCTGGCCTCGGGCGACCTGGTGCGCGCCGATCCCTGGTATCCGGCCGTGCTGGTGCTGGTGGCGCTGGGCGCGCTGACCAAGAGCGCGCAGTTCCCGTTCCATTTCTGGCTGCCCAACGCCATGGCCGCGCCCACGCCGGTGTCGGCCTACCTGCACTCGGCCACCATGGTGAAGGCCGGGGTGTTCCTGCTGGCGCGCTTCTGGCCGGTGCTGGCCGGCACCGACGAATGGTTCTGGATCATCGGCGGCGCGGGCCTCATCACCCTGGTGCTGGGCGGCTACGCGGCCATTTTCCAGCAGGACATGAAAGGGGTGCTGGCGTATTCCACCATCAGCCACCTGGGCCTGATCACGCTGCTGCTGGGCCTGAACAGCTCGCTGGCGCTGGTGGCGGCGGTGTTCCACATGGTCAACCACGCCACCTTCAAGGCCTCGCTCTTCATGGCGGCCGGCATTGTCGATCACGAAACCGGCACCCGCGACCTGAACCGCCTGTCGGGCCTGTACAAGGCCATGCCGATCACGGCGACCTTGGCGATGGTGGCGGCGGCGTCCATGGCCGGGGTGCCGCTGCTCAACGGTTTCATCTCCAAGGAAATGTTCTTCGCCGAGACCACCTTCGTCAGCGGCGACTGGGTCACCCGCATGGGGCTGCCGCTGGCGGCCACGGTGGCGGGGGCCTTCAGCGTGGCGTATTCGCTGCGCTTCATCCTGCAAGTGTTCTTCGGCCCGCCGGCCACCGACCTGCCGCGCGCCCCGCACGAGCCGCCGCGCTGGATGCTGTTTCCCAGCGCATTGCTGGTGCTGATCTGCCTGCTGGTCGGCATCCTGCCGGGCGTGACCCTGGGCCCGTTCCTGGCCACCGCCGCGCAAAGCATCCTGGGCAACGACATGCCCGAGTACAGCCTGTCGGTCTGGCACGGCGTGAACCTGCCGCTGGTCATGAGCTTCGTGGCCATGACCTCGGGCGTGGTGCTGTACCTGGCGCTGCGCGCGCACCAGCGCGCCAACCCGGGCCGCGTGCCGTTCATCTACCGGCTCGATGGCCGCCGGTCGTTCGAGACGCTGCTGGACGGCTCCAGCGTGGCAGCCGCCTGGCTGCTGCGCTGGCTGGCCTCGTCGCGCCTGCAGGTGCAGATGCTGCTGATCGTGCTGGGCACGCTGTTCGTGGCCTGGCTGCCGCTGCGGGCAGGGGGCTGGCTGGAAGGCACCGGCCGCATGGCGGATGTCGACCCGGCCTTTGCACTGCTGTGGCTGGTCGGCTGCGTCTGCGCCGTGGCCGCCGCCTACCAGGCCAAGTATCACCGCCTGGCATCGCTGGCCCTGGCCGGCGGCGCGGGCCTGGTCACCTGCCTGACCTTCGTCTGGTTCTCGGCGCCCGACCTGGCGCTGACGCAGCTGTCGGTGGAAGTCGTGACGCTGGTGCTGTTGCTGCTGGGCCTGCGCTGGCTGCCGCGCCGTATCGAGCAGGACGAGGACGAAGGCCTGGGCGCCACGCTGCGGGCGCGCGGCCGGCGCTTGCGCGACTTGCTGATGGCCACCGCCGCCGGCACCGGCATGGCCGCGCTGGCCTACGCGGTGCTGGTGCGCCCGCAAGGCGACACCATTTCGTCCTATTTCGTTGACCGGGCGCTGCCCGATGGCGGCGGCACCAACGTGGTCAACGTGATCCTGGTCGATTTCCGCGGCTTCGATACCTTTGGCGAAATCACGGTGCTGGGCATCGTGGCCCTGACGGTCTACGCGCTGCTGCGCCGCTTCCGGCCCGCCGCCGAAAGCGCCGACCTGCCGCGCCAGCAGATCGACCAGGACGGCCCCGTGCCGGCCGCGCCCGACATCAAGGCCCTCGTGCCCAAGGGCTCGATGATGGTGCCCACCGTACTGGTGCGCCTGCTGCTGCCCACGGCCGCGCTGATCTCGGTGTATTTCCTGCTGCGCGGCCACAACCAGCCGGGCGGCGGCTTCGTCGGCGGCCTCATCTTCGCCACCGCCGTGATCCTGCAATACATGGTGGGCGGGGTGTACTGGGTGGAATCGCGCAGCCGCCTGAACCCGCAGAACTGGATCGGCATCGGCCTGCTGTTCGCCGGCACCGCCGCGGTCACGGCCTGGCTGGCCTACAAACCGTTCCTGGCCGCGCTGGCCTGGGACATCGCTTTGCCGCTGGTGGGCCACGTGCACCTGTCCAGCGTGCTGCTCTTCGACCTGGGCGTCTACATGCTGGTGGTCGGGTCCACCGTGCTGGTGCTGGTGGCGCTGGCTCACCAATCGCTGCGCGCGCAACGCAAGGCGGCCGCCGAAAGCCAGGCAGCCGCACAAACGGGGGAAGCCTGATGGAATTGATTTACGCCGTCGCGATCGGCGTCTTGGCGGGCTCGGGCGTCTGGCTGCTGCTGCGGCCACGGACGTTCCAGTTCATCATGGGCCTGTCGCTGGTCTCCTACGCGGTCAACCTGTTCATTTTCGGCATGGGCCGCCTCAAGTCGGGCCGCCCGCCGGTGGTGGACCCGGCCATGATCAATGATCCTTCCTGGCACGCCGATCCGCTGCCGCAGGCGCTGGTGCTGACGGCTATCGTCATCGGTTTCGCCACCACCGCGCTGTTCCTGGTGGTGCTGCTGGCCTCGCGCGGCTTGACGGGCACTGACCACGTCGATGGACGGGAGTCCCAATCTTGAGTTTCTGGCTTCAACATCTTCCTGTATTGCCCATCATCACGCCGCTGCTGGCCGGCGCCGCGATGCTGCTGCTGGCCGATACCAGCCGGTACACGCGCGGCGCCATCGCGACGGTCTCCACGCTGGCCCAACTGGTCTGGGCCATTGCGCTGCTGGCCGTGGCCGGCGGCGCGGTGCCGGGCGTCTGGCCCGACGGCGTCGGCGTCTACCTGGTGGGCGACTGGCCCGCGCCGTTCGGCATCGTGCTGGTGGTCGACCGCCTGGCCGCCGTCATGCTGACGCTGACCGCGGTGCTGGGCCTGGCCACGCTCACGTATTCGCTGGCCCGCTGGGACCGCGCGGGCGTGCATTTCCATTCGCTGTTCCAGTTCCTCCTGATGGGCCTGAACGGCGCCTTCCTGACCGGCGACCTGTTCAATCTGTTCGTGTTCTTCGAGGTCCTGCTGGCGGCGTCCTACGGCCTGCTGCTGCATGGCTCGGGCGTGGCGCGCGTCAGCGCCGGCCTGCAGTACATCGCGGTCAACCTGGTCGCGTCGTTCCTGTTGCTGATCAGCATTGCGCTGATCTACGGCGTGACCGGCACGCTCAACATGGCTGACCTGGCCCTGCGCGCGGGCCACCTGACCGGCGCCGACCGCATGCTGTTCGAGGCCGGCGCCGCGATTCTGGGCGTGGCCTTCCTGGTCAAGGCCGGGGCGTGGCCGCTGAACTTCTGGCTGGTCAAGGGCTATGGCTCGGCCAGCGCGCCGATCGCGGCCATGTTCTCGATCATGACCAAGGTCGGCATCTACGCGCTGCTGCGCATCGGCTCGCTGCTGCTGCCTACCGGTGCGCCGGCCGCCTTCAGCCTGGACTGGATGTTCGCCGCCGGCCTGGCCACGCTGCTGTTCGGCGGCCTGGGCCTGCTCGCCACCCAGCAGCTGGAAAAGATGGTGGGGTACTGCGTCATCGTCTCGGCCGGCACGCTGCTGACCGCGCTGGGCATGCCCGGCGTGACGCTGACCGGGCCAGCGCTGTTCTACCTGATCAGCTCGGTGCTGACCACGGGCGCGTTCTTCCTCTTGGCCGAACTGATCGAACGCACGCGCAGCTTCGGCGCCAACGTGCTGGCGGTCACGCTGGACGCCTTCGATCTGGATGACCCCACCTCGGTCAACCGGTCCGACGACGTGGTGGGCGTGGCCATTCCGGCCGCCATGGCGTTCCTGGGCCTGGCCTTCATCTGTTGCGCCTTGCTCGTGACCGGGCTGCCGCCGCTGTCGGGCTTCGTGGCCAAGTTCTCGCTGCTGTCGGCCGCGGTGTCGGCCGCCAACGAATCGGCGCCGCCCATGGACGCCTGGATCCTCGTGGCAGCGGTGCTGGTGTCCGGCCTGGCCGGGCTGATCGGCCTGGGCCGTACCGGCATCCGCGTGTTCTGGGCCAGCGACGACCGCAGCACGCCGCGCCTGCGCGTGATCGAAGCGGGGCCGGTTGCCATCTTGCTGCTGCTCTGCGTGGGCCTGGCGGCCGGCGCGGGCCCGGTGTCGGCCTACCTGGACGACGCCGCCCGCTCGCTGGACCAACCCACCCGCTACATCGAAGCCGTCATGTCTGCGCAGACGGTGCGCGCCACCCCGGGAGGAAGCTGATGCGCCGCCTTTACTTCCTTTTCCTGCCCGTCTTCCTGTTCGTCCTGTGGCTGGTGCTGAACGAAAGCCTGTCGGCCGGACAGATCGCCCTGGGCATCGCCCTGGCGCTGTGGTTCACCTGGGCGGCTTCGCGCCTGCGCCCCTTGCGCGCCAAGCCGCGGCGCCTGTGGAAGGTGATTCCGCTGTTCCTGCACGTCACGCTGGACATCATCAAGTCCAACATCGCGGTGGCCAAGCTCATCCTGAACCCGCGGCGCAATGATTTTTCGCCCGGCTTCATCATGATTCCGCTGACCATGCGCGAGCCCCACGGCCTGGCCATGCTGGCCTGCATCGTGACCTACACGCCGGGCACCGTGTGGGTCGACCTGACCGACGACCATCGTCTCAAGCTGCACGTGCTGGACCTGCAGAACGAAGACGACTGGATCCGCCTGGTGCAAGACCGCTACGAGCGCCCCTTGATGGAGATCTTCGAATGAACGCCATACTGATGAACAACGTCCTGTACCTGGCGGCGTCCTTTGCCCTGGTGTGCTTCGCGCTGGGCATGGTGTTCGCCGCCATCCGCCTGTTGCGCGGCCCCACCGCGCAAGACCGCGTGCTGGCGCTGGACACGCTGTACATCAACGGCATGCTGACGATGCTGGTTTTCGGCATCCGTTCGGGCACGTCGGTGTACTTCGACATCGCGCTCTTGATCGCGCTGTTCGGCTTTGTCGGGTCCACCGCCATGGCCCGCTTCCTGTTGCGCGGCGAGGTGATCGAGCCATGATCGAAACCCCCATCCCCCTGTGGGCAAGCATTCCGGCCAGCATTCTCCTGGTGCTGGGCGGCCTGCTGGCCTTGACCGGCTCGGCGGGCCTGTTGCGGTTCCGCTCGTTCTACGCCCGCATCCATGCGCCGACGCTGGGCAACACCCTGGGTTGCGGCAGCGTGCTGGCCGCGTCCATCCTGGTGTTTTCGTCGATGGCGGGGCGGCCGGTGTTTCACGAAGTGATCATCACGCTGCTGCTGGTGGTGTCTTCGCCGGTGACGGCAATGCTGCTGATGCGCGCGGCTACCTACCGTAATCGCCTGACCCGCGCGGATGCCGATCTGGACGCGCGCTGATTTTGCGTCGCAGCATCTGATACGTCGGCTTACGATTGCACGTTGCCTGACATGTCCCCTTTGAGGCATCGTGGGATAGTTGTATCAAGCAAACGGTGGCGGGTCTTTCGAGGCCGCACCGTTCGGGTTCAATCTCTTTAAGGAGCTGACCATGAATGTACGTCCCATGCATACCAAACGCCTTGCGGCATCCCTTTGCGCGGCGGGCCTGATGCTGGCCGCCGGAGCGGTCCAGGCGGCCGACCCGATCGGCCGCGCGGGCATCCAGGCGCAATACGAACAGGATGTGGCGGCTTGCAAGAACGGCAGCACTGGCCAGGACCGTGCCGCGTGCATGCGCGAAGCCGGCGCGGCGCGCCAGGAAGCCAACCGCAAGCAGCTCAGCGATGGCACCACCGAGCAGCACCAGCAGAACATGATCGACCGCTGCAACCGCCTGCCGGCCGATTCCCGCCAGGACTGCATCACTGGCATGACGCAACCCACCCAGGTGCGCGGCAGCGTGCAGGGCGGCGGCGTACTGCGTGAAACCGTGATCCAGGTGCCGGCCAATACCGTGCCGCCGGCGCCGCCGGCCCCGGGCATGGCGCCGGCTCCCGGCATGGCCCCCGCCCCGGGCATGGCCCCGCCGCCGCCCGCGCCGATGCGCTGATGAAGACAGCCTGACCGGCTCATAACGGTCTCATGGCATCCCCTTGAGGGCGACAGCCGCCACATTCAGGCAAAATGGCGGCTGTCGCCCTTACTTACGCATATCCATGTCCGACGTCATCGCCCTGATTTTCGACTTCGACGACACGCTGGCCTCGGACAGCACGTCCGGTTTCCTGGACAGCATCGGGGTGGACACGGCGTCCTTCTGGAAAGACCAGGTGGATCCGCTGCTGTCCAAGCAGGACTGGGACCCCGTTCCCGCCTACCTCTACCAGATGATCCAGCTGTCCCGCGAGGGCAAGCACGGCCTGATCACGCAGCAACGCCTGCAGGAGTGGGGCGCGCGGCTCGAACTGCACGACGGCGTCACCACGCTGTTCCAGCGCCTGCGCGCGGCCGTGCGGGCCGAGCAGCCGCAGGTGCAGCTTGAGTTCTACCTGATTTCCAGCGGCATCGGCGACGTGGTGCGGTCCACGCCCATTGCGCACGAATTCACCGAAATCTGGGCCTCGGAATTCGTCTACGGCGACGACGGCGGCATCACGTTTCCGCGCCGCATCGTCAGCTTCACCGACAAGACGCGCTACCTGTTCCACATTCAAAAGGGCATCATCGGCCGCGATTTTCGCAACAAGCCGTTCGAGGTCAACCGCAAGGTGCCCGAAGACCGCTTGCGCGTGCCGTTCGACCAGATGGTGTTCGTGGGCGACGGCTATACCGACATTCCGTGTTTCTCGCTGATCCGCCGCGCCGGCGGTTTCGCCTTTGGCGTGTGGGACCCGAAGCACCGCGACAAGCGCAGCCGCGCCTGGGGCTTCATCGAAGAAGGGCGGGTGTCGAACCTGAACCAGGCCCGCTACGACGAAAACGCCGAACTCTACCAATGGCTCGAAGAAGCGGTCACCAGCCTGGCTGGCCGCATCGCGCTGAAATCGCGGGTGTACCGTGGTTGATCCGCTTGCCATGGCGGCCGAGCCGCCCTGGACCGCACAGGACGCCCGCTACATGACGCAGGCGCTGGAACTGGCACAGTCCGCCTACGACATCGGTGAAGTGCCGGTGGGCGCGCTGGTGGTCTCGGCCCAGGGCGACATCCTGGGTCAGGGCTACAACCGCACCATCATCGACCACGACCCCACGGCGCACGCCGAAATCGTCGCCTTGCGCAGCGCGGCGCGCGCGCTGGAAAACTATCGCCTGCCCGGCATCACCGTGTATGTCACGCTGGAACCCTGCGTCATGTGCATCGGCGCGATGCTGCATGCCCGGCTGGCGCGGGTGGTGTTCGGCGCCTACGACCCCAAGACGGGCGCCTGCGGCAGCGTGCTGGACGTGGGCTCGGTGCCCAAACTCAATCATCACACTTCAGTCACCGGCGGCGTGCTGGCCGAACCCTGCGGCGACCTGCTGCGCCGGTTCTTCCGCGAACGCCGCGCCAAGGAATCCATCGCATGAGCAACACCCACGATCACGACCACGAGTGCGGCGACGCCTGCGGCCACGATCACAGCCACGATCACCGCCACAACGTCCCCGACGCCCGCGGCATCTACCTGATCTCGCCATCGTCGGCCGTGCGCGACCCGCACACCGTCGAACTGGCGCGCGAACGCCTTGCGCAGCAGGGCTTCAAGACCGCGCTGGACCGCACCGCGCTGGCCGAGCACCAGCGCTTTGCCGGCACCGATGCCCAGCGCCTGGCCAGCCTGACGCGCGCCGCCAAGCAGAAGCTGCCCATCGTCATGGTGACCCGCGGCGGCTACGGCATGGGCCGGCTGCTGCACGCCATCGACTGGAAGGCCATGGCCGACAGCGGCAAGCGCTTTGTCGGCATGAGCGACTTCACCGCCTTCAACCTGGCGCTGCTGGCCCAGACCGGCGCGGTCAGCTACACCGGCGCCACGGCCATCTATGATTTCGGCGGCAAGAAGGTCGACGACCTGACCGAAGCGCTGTTCGGCGAAGTCATGCGCGGCGAACTGGAAATCCTCAGTTTCGAAACCCAGGACGCCGATCCGGTCGATTGCCGCGGCATCCTGTGGGGCGGCAACCTGGCCATGCTGGCGTCCCTGATCGGTACGCCCTACATGCCGAAGATCCGCGGCGGCATCCTGTTCCTGGAAGACGTGGCCGAGCACCCGTACCGCATCGAACGCATGCTGATCCAGCTGTGGCAGGCGGGCATCCTGGGCAAGCAGAAGGCCATCGTGCTGGGCCGCTTCTCGGACTACAAGCTGGCGCCGCACGACAAGGGCTACGACCTGCACGAAGTGGTGGCGTGGCTGCGCAAGACGGTCAAGGTACCGGTGATCACCGGCCTGCCTTACGGCCACGTGGCCACCAAGGCGACCCTGCCGATCGGCCAGAAGGTGGGCATCGCCACCGAAGACGGCCTGGCCCACCTGGTGCTGGACGAACACCACCATTGAGGCGAACCGGGCACGGCGCCCGGCCCGTCACTTCACTTCTTGAACAGCTTGTCGACCAGCGACTGCGCCTTCTGTTCGCCGCGGCGCTTGGCCTCGGCTTGCTCGGCGGGGCTTTGCGCCGCCTTGCTGCACGCGCTGGCGTGCGTGGGAAAGCGCGAGCCGCATTCCTGCGCCAGCTTGCGCGCACGGTCCCAGCTGTCGGCCTGTCCGTAGAAGCGGATGGCCTCCGGCCAGGCCAGCGCCGCATCCTTGAAGTAGTCGAATCCCTGGTTCATCACCGTCGTGGCCGGGCCGCGCTGGCCGGCGCCCAGCAGCGTGTTGGCGCGCAAGACATAGATCTGCCAGGCGCGGTCGCCTTCGGACTGCAGGTTGCGGTCCAGCAAGGCGCTGGCGCGCGCGCCGGGCTTGCCGGATTCGCCTTGCGCCAGGCTCAGCGTCAGCAAGGGCAGGGCGTGCTGGGCGGTGGGGCCGGACGCGCCCTGCGCCGCAAGCTTGCGGGCCTGGGCAAAGTCCTGCGCCTGCAAGGCTTGCTGGGCCGCATTGACCGCCTGGTAATTCTTCAGGGTGGCGGCGCTGCGGCGTTGCGCACGGGCCTTGTCCCAGGGCGCGGTCGTGGCCGCGGGCCGCGGCTTGCCGGCCATCAGCGGCGTGACCTGGGCCGTCAGCGACGTCAGCCGGGCCTCGGTGCTGGGGTGGCTGACCGTGAGCTTTTTCCAGAAGTCGTCCAGGCCATTGCGCAGGTCTTCGCCCGCCGCGGCCATGCCGGCGTTCAGCGAGGCTTGCATGTCGGTCAGCGGCGCGAGGGTGTTGCCCTTGGCGGCGGCCTGCTTGCGGGTGTCCTGCGCGGCCGCCTGCTTGACCTGTTCGACCATGCGCTTGCGCGAGGCTTCCTGCAGTGTGGCGTTGTCGGCCTCCCAGGTGGCCTGCCGTTCCAGGAAAGCCTTGAAGCCCTGCGTGTACGAGTAGCCCAGCCGCAGGCTGACGGTGGCGCCGAAGCGGTCGGCGTTTTCTTCCTGCTGGCGGCTCCAGGCGGGAATCAGCACGTCTTTGCCCAGCGTGTACGAGGCAATCACGCTGTCGACCGGGCTCCAGCCGGCAGCGCTGCCGGCTTTCTGCGCCAGCGCGACGCCCACCGCGGCCAGCGTGGCGACCTGGTCGGTGGTGGCGTTGGCGGATTCCAGCTGGTGGTAGTCCAGGTAGACATGGCCGAATTCGTGGGACAGGATCGCGACGATCTCGTCTTCGGATTCGGCCGACTGCAGCCAGCCGATAGACAGATAGATGTTGCCCGCGCCGGTGCTCTGGGCATCCAGGGCCGGCAAGGCGGTGATGTAGACGCGGCCGGGCCAGTCGGGCACGCCCGCGGCATCCTTGATGCGGCCCAGCAGGCCGTTCAGGTAGGCCTGCATGTCGGGCATGGACACCAGGCCCATCTGCGCGGCGCGTTGGTTGCGCGCATCGCGTTCGGCATCCGGCCACTGGCGGCCCGTGGGCGGCGGCGGCAGTTCGCCGGTCTTGACGGAAAACGTGCTGCCGCCGGGCAGGTTGGCGCAGCCGGCCAGGGCCAGCGCCAACGTCAGGGGGGCGAGCCGCAAGGCGTGTGGGGTACGCATCGGCATGTCAGCGGCAGGCGTTCTCGCCCGCGCCGGCGGTGGACCCCGTGGGGCCGGGCACGCGCTTGATCACGGGTCCGCATTGGGCCGCGGAATTGCGCGACACGCGCACCTGCATGCTGTCCACCCAATAGTCGCCGCCGTCCACCTTGACGCGGTAGAACTCTTCGCGGGTTTCCAGCACGGGCCAGGGCATGCCTTGCCCGTCGGACTTGGCCGCGGGGGTCGTGCCGCCCGGCTGGGCATAGAGCGGCAGGGGCTTGATGCTGGCGCCGACGATCTGGTCGGCCGCGACGGCCGGCGTGGCAGAGACAGCCAGCACCGCCGCGGTGGCGGCGATCAGGGAGGAAAGCGAGGTCATGCGGGGCTACTCCTGGTGAAGTTTGGCGGAAGGTTCCTGCTGGGGGGCGGGCGGGGGCGCAGCGGGCCGGTCCCCGGGTTTGCCGATAAGAAATTCGGTGATCTTGTTGGTCCAGCCCAGCCAGTGCGCGGCCAGGGCCAGGATCGCCAGGTCGACGATGGGCAGCGTGCCGACATCCACATAGGCCTGGGCGATCAGCACGATGAGCATGACGGCCAGCGACGACAGCAGGATGGTGCCGAGCTTGCGCAGTGCCAGGGCCAGCACGATCACGAGCTTGCCGCCGGCTTTGCGGGCGAGCCAGCGGCGCGAGGCTCGATCCGCCGCCACGCGGGCCAGCAGGCGGGCGCGCGCCGAAAGGCTTGGCGCCGCAGCCAGCGCCGCGAGCGGGGCCGGCAGGAGGGCAGCGGCGCCATCCGGGTTCGTTGCTTCGAAGTTCCACTGCGTCGGCGCCACCAGCCACTGTCTGGCGCGGGCGCTGCGTTCGCGCAGGCGCCGGGCCAGCCACTGGGCCAGCCAATGCAGGAAATGCGCGGCCATCACGACCGGAATGCCCAGCAGCCACAGGATGTTCGGCCAGATATCCCATTCCACCGCGCGCTTGTAGCGGTCCTGGTAGGTCAGCAGGTTGTCCAGCGCCATGGCATGCATGAACACGCCGGGAATGACGTCATGCACGGGCGACAGCACCGTGTCGTTGAAGCCGCTCAGCGCGCCGCCGATCATGACGTAGCGACCTCGAAGCAGGTCGTCCAGCCGAGCCTGGTCGGCGTCCGCGGCCCGCAGTTCGGACAAGGCCAGCGTGCGGGTGTAGGGGCACACCGGCATGTCCGCATCGGCCTGGCCCAGCAGTTTGCGCAGGTAGGCAGGCAGCATTTCGCCGATGCCGCCACGGGCCAGGCGGCAGTCGGGCGTGAAGCGGCGCTGGTCCAGGTTGTTCACGCCCCAGGTCAGGGCCATGGCGTCGCGCGTCCGGGGCAGGGTGATGCCTGCCGCGTCCTGCGCGATGGCCAGGGCGGCGCTGCGCGTGTCGGGGTCGGACCAGAGCGGATAGCTCCAGACCAGCCGGTCGACCTTGCTGGGCGCATAACGCACATCCACGAGCGTGAAACAAGGCGCTTGCCCGACCGGGTTGGCCAGCCCTGACCGCACCCGCAGCGCGCCGTCTGCGCCGGGCAGGGCCGCCAGGAACACCGGCACGCCCGCGTCGCGCAGCTCGCACAGGGCCGACATCAGCTCGGGCAGCGTCGGGTCGTCGCGCTCGCGGTCGAAGGTGATGTCCAGGAACAGGGCCCGGGGTTGGTGGATCAGGCCGATATTGCGCAGCCAGCGGGCATGCGTGCGGTAGGGCACGGGCCAGGCGCCTTTTTGCGGATCCAGCGAATCGTCATCGATCAGCACGACGGTGGTGTCGTTGCGGTGCGCGGGGCTGTAGTAGCCGCCCACCAGCCGGGCCTGCAGGCGCGCCACGGCGTAGGTCAGCAGGTCGGAACTGGGCGCCAGCCGGGGCGTGGCCCAGAGCATGACGATCGCGACGAGCGCGGCGATGACGAGTGACCGGAAATAGAACCTGACGTTTCCGGCGGACGAGGGGGTATCGGTCACGTAGCGGGGAAGGTGGGATCAGCCGGCATGGCCCGCCAGGCAGGCCATGCGATTTTTCGTTGCAATGGTACCCCATTTAATACAAATATTTACGTTAAGACAACAAATGGTACGGGGACGGATGCGGTGGAGCGATGCCGCGAAGGCCGCGGTACGACGCCGGTCGGCCGGGCTTGGTACACTATCGGGTTTCGCCGGATGCGTCCCTGGACGCCCGCGACCTTCGCAACTCACTCCTCCCCCAGCCAAAACCACCGTGATATCCACCGCCAATCTCACCATCCAGTTCGGTCCCAAGCCCCTTTTCGAGAACGTCAGCGTCAAGTTCGGGGAAGGCAACCGCTACGGGCTGATCGGGGCCAACGGGTCCGGCAAGTCCACGTTCATGAAGATCATCGGCGGCGACCTGGAGTCGTCGGCGGGCAACGTGTCGCTGGAACCCGGCGTGCGCCTGGGCAAGCTGCGCCAGGACCAGTTCGCCTTCGAAGACCTGCGCGTGCTGGACGTGGTCATGATGGGCCACACCGAGATGTGGGCCGCGATGTCCGAGCGTGACGCCATCTACGCGAATCCGGAAGCCACCGAAGACGACTACATGCGCGCGGCCGACCTTGAAGCCAAGTTCGCCGAGTACGACGGCTACACCGCCGAAGCCCGCGCCGGCGAGCTGCTGCTGGGCCTGGAAATCGCCGTCGACCAGCACAACCTGCCGATGCGCGAAGTGGCGCCGGGCTGGAAGCTGCGCGTGCTGCTGGCGCAGGCGCTGTTCTCGAATCCCGACGTGCTGCTGCTGGACGAACCGACCAACAACCTGGACATCAACACGATCCGCTGGCTGGAAAACGTGCTCAACGGCTACCAGAGCACGATGATCATCATCAGCCACGATCGTCACTTCCTGAACCAGGTGTGCACCCACATGGCCGACGTGGATTACGGTGAAATCCGCATTTACCCGGGCAACTACGACGACTACATGCTGGCCTCGACCCAGGCCCGCGAACGCCTGGTGTCCAACAACGCCAAGGCCAAGGAACGCGTGGCCGAACTGCAGGACTTCGTGCGCCGCTTTGCCGCCAACAAGTCCAAGTCGCGCCAGGCTACCTCGCGCCTGAAGCAGATCGACCGCATCAAGGCCGAGCAGGTCGTGGTCAAGCCGTCGTCGCGCCAGAACCCGTACATCCGCTTCGAGCAGAACAAGGTCATGCACCGCCTGGCCGTCACCGTCGAAAACCTGACCAAGGCCTACGACGCGCCCGTGATCCGCAACTTCTCGGCCATGGTCGATGCCGGCGAAAAGATCGCCATCATCGGCGCCAACGGCGTGGGCAAGACCACCTTGCTGCGTCTCCTGGCCACCGAACTGGCGCCGGATTCGGGCACCGTGAAATGGTCCGACAACGCCGACCTGGGCTACATGGCCCAGGACGTGTCCGACCAGTTCCAGCAAACCGACATCAACCTGCTGGACTGGATGGGCGACCACCGCCAGCCGGGCGACGACGACCAGTCGATCCGCTCGGTGCTGGGCCGCTTGCTGTTCTCGGCCGACGACCTGCCCAAGGCGCCCAAGGTGCTGTCGGGCGGCGAAAAGAACCGCATGACCTTCGGCCGCCTGATGCTGGGCCGGCACAACGTCATGCTGCTCGACGAACCGACCAACCACCTGGACATGGAATCGATCGAGTCGCTGCAGTTCGCACTGGAAAAGTACGAAGGCACCCTGGTGTTCGTGTCGCACGACCGTGAATTCGTGTCGGGCCTGGCCACCCGCGTGATCGAAATCCTGCCCACGGGCGAGATCGTCGACTACCGCGGCGGCTACGAAGACTACCTGTCCTCGCGCGGCATCGAGGCCTGATGGCCGGCGTCTGACGCGCGGGCTGGCGGCATCCGGCCCGCTTTTCAGACTTATTCCTGTATTTCCCTGGCGGCAGGCTGAACTTCGTTCAGCCTGCCGCAATCCTGCTGGGCTATCATTCGGGTAAACCCTGGCATCTCTGTCGCGCCAGGCTCCACTCCGGTAGCCATGTCTCCCACACCCCACACTACGCCCGACGGCGCGCCGATCGGGACGTTCGCATTGACCTCGCGCATTGTCGCGATCGCCTTCTTCACCTTCATCTGCTATCTCGCCATCGGCCTGCCGCTGGCCGTGCTGCCCGGCTATGTGCATGGGCAACTGGGCTACGGTTCGGTGCTGGCCGGGCTGGCGATCAGCGTGCAGTACGTGGCCACGCTGCTCAGCCGGTCGCACGCGGGCCGCATGGCCGATACGGTGGGGCCCAAGCAGACCGTCGTCATCGGCATGGCCGCCTGCGCGGCCAGCGGCGTGTTCCTGCTCCTGGCCTATGCGTTCGAGCGCAGCGCCTGGCTCAGCCTGTCCGCCATCATCGTCAGCCGCCTGGCGCTGGGTTTTGGCGAAAGCTGGGTGGGCACGGGGTCTGCCACCTGGGCCATTGCGCGGGTCGGCCCGCTGCACACCGCGCGGGTGATTTCCTGGAACGGCATCTGCACCTACGGCGGCCTGGCGCTGGGAGCGCCGCTGGGCGTGTACCTGGAAACCGAATGGAGCATGGGTGCCCTGGGCGGGGCCGTGCTGCTGCTGGGTCTGGCCGGGCTGGGGCTGGCGGTGGCGCGGGCGCCGGTGGCCATCGTGGGCGGGCACCGCATGGCGTTCAAGAGCGTGGTGCTGCGGGTGTTTCCGCACGGCATGGCGCTGGGCCTGGGGTCGGTGGGCTTTGGCACGCTGGCCGCCTTCGTGGCGCTGTACTACGCCAGTTTCTCCTGGGAAGGCGCGGCCCACGCGCTCAGCGCATTCGGCTGCGCCTTCATCGGGGTGCGGTTGCTATTCGCCGGCACCATCACGCGGTTCGGCGGCTTCCGGGTCGCGCAGGTGTCTTTCCTGGTCGAAGCCATGGGCCTGGCGCTGCTGTGGCTGGCCCCCAATCCCACCGCGGCCCTGGTGGGCGCGGCCCTGACCGGTTGCGGTTTCGCGCTGGTGTTTCCGGCCATCGGCGTCGAAGCCGTGGCACGGGTGCCTGCCGGCAGCCGCGGCGCGGCGCTGGGCGCGTATTCCGCCTTCCTGGACCTGGCGCTGGGCGCCACCGGCCCGGTGGCGGGCTACATCTCGGGCGGCTTCGGCTATCCGGCCATCTTCCTGGCCGCGGCGGTGGCGGTGCTGCTGGGCTTCGTGATTGCGTATGGTTTGCAGCGCCACGCCAGCCGGGCCCAGGCGGCGGCCTAGGCGCCCCGTCTGCGCCGCTCGCCCTTATTCATATAACTGAAAGTCTTAAAGACATTCAATATTGATCGTTGGAGTTCATATAACGAATTGTTAGATTAGGCCCGTTCCCCACGCGCGCACGATTCGTTCCATGAACCTGACCTTCGATCACGTCCACAAGCACTTCGGCGACCTGCCGGTCGTGGATGGCTTTTCCAGCGAATTCAAGACCGGCGAGCTGGTCGCGCTGGTCGGCCCGTCGGGTTGCGGCAAGTCCACCTTGCTGCACCTGGCCGCCGGCCTGGAAAAGCCCACGCAAGGGCAGGTGCTGGCCGACGGCAAACCCGTGACCGGCCCGCATCCCAGCCGCACGCTGGTGTTCCAGGAACACGCGCTGTACCCCTGGTTGACGCTGGAAGACAACGTCGCGCTGGCCCTGGAATTCCAGAACACCCCCAAGAAACGCGCCCGCCAAGCCGCGCGCGAGTGGCTGGCGCGCGTCAGCCTGGCGGGTTTCGAACACTATTACCCCCACCAGGTGTCTGGCGGCATGCGCCAGCGCGCGGCCTTGGCGCGCGCCTTCATCGCGCAGCCGCAGACCATGCTGATGGACGAACCCTTTGGCGCGCTGGATGCGCTGACGCGGCTGGCCTTGCAGGACGTGCTGCGCCAGCTGATCGCCCAGGAAAAGCCCACCGTGCTGCTGGTCACCCACGACGTCGACGAAGCGCTGTTCCTGGCCGATCGCATCGTGGTGTTCAGCCCGCGTCCGGCCCGGGTGCTGCGCGAATTCAACCTGGCCCACCGCACCAAGACCCACGACCTGTCGGACCTGGCCGCTGAAAAGCGCGAGATCCTGCGGCTGCTGGGCATTGCGGTCGATGGCTCGGCGGCGCACGCCGACCTGGCGCTGGCGGCCTGATCCCTTTCTATTTTCCGGTTTTGCGGACGGCGCCTGGCGGCGCCGGCCATCCCTGATTCCCTGGAGTATTTCCCATGAAATTCAAGCAATGGCTGTCCCTGCCGCTCGCCGCGGCGCTGTTGGCCGCGGCCCCCGCCATGGCCGCCGAGAAGTTCCGCGTCGGCTATCTGCGCGTGATGGATGATGCGCAGGCGATCGTGGCGCAAGAGGGCGGCTTCTACAAGAAGGCCGGCCTGGATTCCGAGCTGATCGAATTCAAGTCGGGCACCGACCTCATCAAGGCCATCGTCGGCGGCCAGCTCGATATCGGCGTGCTGGGCTTCACCAACGCGGTCGCGTGGGCGTCCAAGGGCGCGGACCTGAAGGTGGTGGGCGGCGCGCAGCAGGGCTACCACTCGCTGATCGTGCGCGACGATTCGGGCATCAAGGACATCGCCGGCCTGAAGGGCAAGACGCTGGCTTCGCAAGCCGAAGGCAGCACCGCCGACGTGGTGCTCAAGGGCGTGGTGCTCAAGCAGGGCAACCTGGGCGCCGACGACGTCAACGTGATGGGCGTGAGCCCCGCGGTGGCGGTGCAGTCGCTGGTCGGCAAGCGTGTCGACGCCGCGTTCCTGTTCGAACCCTATGACCGCATTGCGCAGCTGGTGGCGCCGGTCAAGCAGATCTACGAAGTGGGCCAGGCCTGGCCGTTCCCGTGCATGGTGGTGATCACCTCGGGCGAAACGCTGGCCAAGCGCCGAGACGACGTCTGGAAGGCGCTGGACGCGCAGAACCAGGCCATCGCGCTGTTGCAGAAGGAACCCGCGCAGGCCTCCAAGCTGATCGCGTCGTACTTCATCGCCGAGCCTACGCTCAAGACGCTGCATCGCGGCGAACTGCCGCGCGAAACCGTCATTGCCGAAGCCATCAGCACCCAGGTGTTCACGCCCAAGCTGACCGACAAGGACACGCGCCGCATGCAGGAAATCGCCGACATCCTGCAGGCCCAGGGTTCGCTCAAGACGCGTGACGGCAAGCCGTACGACGTTTCCAGCATCGTCGACCTGTCCTGGCAAGAGGCTCGCAAGCTTTGAGCGCATCCACTCGTGTCACCGGCGCCCGCAAGCATCTGGCGGGCGTGCTGGGCGTCGTCTTCATCCTGGCGCTATGGCAGCTGGCCGCCTTTGCCTTGCCCGATTTCCTGATGCCGGGCGTGCCGGCCGTGGTGCGGCGGCTGGTTGAAGACCTGGGCAAGTCCTCGTTCCACCAAAGCCTGATGGGCACGCTGGGCCGGCTGGGCGCGGGCTATGGCCTGGCGCTGGCCGCGGGCATCGGCTTCGGCCTGGTGGCCGCGGTGCTGTTCTTCTTTCGTGAAGTGCTGCGCAGCGCCATCGTCATCCTGCAATCGATTCCGTCGATTGCGTGGGTGCCGCTGTTCCTGATCGTGATGGGCTTTGGCAACACCCCCATCATCGTGGTGGTGGCGTTGTCGGCGTTCTTCCCGGCCGCGCTCAGTGTCATGAACGCCACCGAATCGGTGCAGCGCGTGCACGTGTCGGCCGCCCGTGTCATGGGCGCCACGCCGTGGGGCCTGGTCAAGCGGGTCTATCTACCGGCCGTGATGCCCGAACTGATCACCGGCGCGCAACTGGCGTTCGGCAATGCCTGGCGCGCGCTGATCTCGGCCGAAATGCTGATCGGCTTCGGCAAGGGCCTGGGCCGTTCGCTGGCGTATTCGGGCGAAATCGCCGACATGACCGGCGTCATGACCAACATCCTGGTCATTGCCGTGCTGGCCGCGGTGATCGACCAGTTCGTGCTCGAGCGCCTGAAGCACCGGTTGCTGCGCTACCAATACGTGTGAGGGCAGGGATGACGCGCCGCTTTCCCCTGGCACTGCTGGCCGCCGGTCTGGTGGCTTGCGTCACCGCCGCCGCCGGCACCACGGCGGCTGACGGCCTGGCATCGGCACGCCAGCGCGGCGAACTGGTCGTGGGCGTGCCGTACCTGGCGCCCGCGCCGGTGGCCGGCGCCAAGATCCGCACGCCGGACGGGCTCGACATCGCCATGGCGGAAAAGCTGGCGCAGGACCTGGGCCTGCCGTTCAGCCTGCGCCAGGTGGCGCCGGCCGATGCCGCGCGCCTGCTGGCCGCGGGCGATGTCGACGTGGTGCTGGCCGACCGCAGCCAGCCTGCGGAGAACCCCTTGCCCGCGGGCGTGGCAGCGTTGCCCACGGGCTATGCCGCGCGCCCCAAGGCCGTCATCCGCAGCGATACCGCCATGCGCCAGCCGTCGGATGCGCGCGGGCGCAGCGTCTGCATGGCCGAGGCCGCCGTGGGGGCGCAGGCCCTGGCCCAAGGTTGGGGCGCCGTGGTGCGCACCTATCGCGTGCCATCCGATGCGTTGGTGGCCGTGCGCGAAGGCAGCTGCGACATCGGCCTGGTCGACGATGCGGTGTGGGAACCGCTGATGCGCTTTCCCGAATGGAAGAAATTCTCGGCCACGCTGGCCGCCGACGGTGCGCGCCACGAGCGTGTCTGGCTGCTGCCCGCCGCCGACACGGCGGCGCAGGCCTGGCTGGGCGAACGCATGCGCGAGTGGTCGCGCGCCGGCGCCTGGAAGGCGCTGCCCGCCAAGTGGGCGCGCGACGTGGCGTTCGACGTCTACCTGGATCAGGAAGTGGCCGACTGCCACGGCTGACATTGTGCCGGCCAGCGCCGGTCCGGCGCCCGCCAGCACTTACAATGCCGGGCTATGACGTACACGCTGACCGCCGCCTGTTCCCACCAGGAAGACATCAAGAAAAGCCGCTTTGCCGCCCACGCCGCACCTGTTGCCAGCGTCGACGAGGCCATGCACTTTTTCGCGGCGCACAGCGACCCCGAGGCCACCCACAACTGCTGGGCCTACCGCATTGGGCAGGAATACCGCTTCAATGACGATGGCGAACCGGGCGGCACCGCGGGCCGGCCGATCCTGCAAGCCATCGAAGGGCAGGACATGGACCGCGTGGCGGTGCTGGTGGTGCGCTGGTTCGGCGGGGTCAAGCTGGGGGCGGGCGGCCTGGTGCGCGCCTACGGCGGCTGCGCCGCCAATTGCCTGCGCAACGGTCCGCGCACCGAAGTGGTGGACCTGGCCACCATCGCATGCCATTGCGGCTTTGCCGAACTTCCGCTGCTGAAGTCGCGGCTGGCACAGGCCGGCGCATCGATACAGCAGGAAGACTTCACGCAGGACGGCGTGACGCTGCGTTTCACGGTGCCGCGCGGGGCGGTGGCCGAACTGGAAAGCACGGCCGCCAACATCACGCGTGGCCGCGCGGCGTGGGAAGTATTGCGCTGAATGCCGGGCTGAATGCGTCCAGGTGAAATGCAACAAGGGCCCTGGCGGGCCCTTGTGCTTTACGCGTCCTGGCTGTCTTGCGCCGCGGCGATTTCCTGGTGGACCTTTTCCATGTCCACTTCCTTGATCTTGGCCAGCAGCTCGTTGAGCTGTCCGCCCGACAAGGCGCCCGGTTGCGAGAACAAGAGGACCTTTTCACGGAAGACCATCAGCGTCGGGATCGAGCGGATGCCCAGCGCGCCGGCCAGTTCCTGTTCGACGTCGGTGTTCACTTTGGCGAACGTCACGTCCGGATGCTCGGTGGCGGCTTGCTCGAAGACGGGCGCGAACCCGCGGCACGGGCCGCACCAGGGCGCCCAGAAGTCCACGATCAGGGTGCCGTCCGGCGTAATGGCTTCCTGGAAGCTGTCTTTGGTGAGTTCAACAATACTCATTTTGGAATCCTTGCCGCTGGCGCGGCGCAAAAAAGTCGGTGTCAGAGATCCGGGGGTTGCCTGCCCCGGAGCTGATTCGGCGACGCGGTCTTGCCGGTACCCGCAAGCCCATAGTAGAGCGGGGACCGGTTGCGTCGCAATGGTTGGCGTCAGGCTTTGATCGACGCGACGATCTCGAACGAACGCAGGCGGTCGGCAATATCGTAGAAGTCGGACACGATCATGACTTCATCGGCTTCGGTTTCGGCAACCAGGGCTTCGAGCCTGCGCTTGACGGTTTCGGGGCCGCCCACGATGGCCGCGCCCAGACGTTGATTGACCGCCTCGCGCTCCCATTCGTTCCACAGCCCGTCCATGCTGTCCACCGGCGGCTGCAACTGCAAGCGGTGGCCGCGCACCAGCGACAGGAACTTGAGCTGCTGCGTGGTGGCCTGGCGCCGGGCGGCTTCGTCGGTTTCGGCAGCCACCACCGGCACGCCGATCATGGCGTAGGGGCGGGCCAGCGTTTCCGACGGCTTGAACAGGTGGCGATACAGCCGCATTGCGGCCATGCCTTCCGGCGAAAAGTGGCCGGCGAACGAGAATGGCAGGCCGAGTTCTGCGGCCAGGCGGGCGCTGAAATCGCTGGAGCCCAGCAGCCAGATGGGAATGTCCAGGCCTTCGCCGGGAATGGCGCGCACCGGTTGGCCGGGCCGCGACGCGGCCAGGAAACCGCGCAATTCCTCGACCAGCGCCGGAAATTCCAGGCCGCTGCGCGGACCGCGGCGCAGCGCATGCTGCGTGGCGCCGTCGCTGCCGGGCGCGCGGCCCAGGCCCAGGTCAATGCGGCCGGGGTACAGGGTTTCGAGCGTGCCGAATTGTTCGGCGATGATGAGCGGCGCATGGTTGGGCAGCATCACGCCGCCCGAGCCCACGCGCAGCGTCTTCGTGTGCGAAGCGATATGGCCGATCAGCACCGCCGTGGCGCTGCTGGCCACGCCGTTGATGTTGTGGTGCTCGGCCAGCCAGAAGCGCTTGTAGCCCAGACGTTCGACGTGCTGCGCCACCGCGACGCTGTTGCGGAAGGCGTCGGCGGCATCGCGGCCTTGCACGATCGGGGCCAGGTCCAGCACCGAAAAGGGAATGCGGGCCAGGGTGCTCATGCGCGACGCTCGGCGCAGAAGGCGGAACAGGAAGAAACCATCGGATAGCGGCGCAAAGTTGACTCCATAGTCCTATATACATGGGGAGTGTATCGGCGATTTCAACCGTGTCCGCCAGCAACCATGCGGATGGGCGGGTTGATAGCGGGCGTCAATGGCGGCGATTGTTTCGCCAGGCGGACAGGCAGGGCAGCCGTACCGGTATAGTGGTCACTCCCTCGTCCCTGGCGCCTTTTTCGGACACGTTTCATGAGCCGCAACCCGCGCACCGCCCCTCGCGATCAGGACGACCCGCCCCCCGTCGCCGGCCTGACCGGCACCTACCGCGAGGCCCCGCCTTCAGCCCCGTTGCGGGCGCATTTCCTGTGCGCCTGGTCGAGCGAACTGGCGCCTGGGCAGGGCGGCGATGTGGCCGTGCTGCCCGACGGCTGCGTGGATATCCTCTGGGCGGGCGGTCAGTTGAGCGTGGTCGGCCCGGATGTGGTGGCCGCCAGGCCGCAGCTGGCGCCTGGCGCGCGGGTGCTGGGGTTGCGCTTTCAGCCCGGCGCCGCCCGCGGCTGGCTAGGCGTGCCGCTGTCTGAACTGGTGGGCAGCCGAGTGGGGCTGGATGCGTTGTGGGGCGATGGCCGCGCAGGCCGCCTGGCGCGGCGCCTGCAGGATGCGGCCACGCCGGATGCGCAGATGGGCGCGTTGCAGCAAGGCCTGATGCTTGAGGCGAGGGCGCAACAGGCACCATCGGTACACGCCGCGGCGCTGTTTCGCGGCTTCGCGGCGGCGTCCGAACCGTCCGGGGGCCGCGTCGGCGGCTGGCTGGAACTCAGCGAACGCAGCCTGCGCCGCCTCAGCCTGGATCACTTTGGCTATGGACCCAAGATGCTGGAACGCATCCTGCGCTTGCAACGCTTTCTCGGCCTGTTGCGGCAAGCGCCGGGCGCGGGCCTGGCCGCGCTAGCCGCCGAGGCCCGGTATGCGGATCAGGCTCACCTTAGCCGCGAAATCCAGGCGCTATGCGGCATGACGCCGTCGCAATTGCGGGCGCAAGCGGGCGGCTAGCGGGGCATCAGGCGGGTGATCGGGGCGATCGGGGCATGGCCGTTTTGTTCAAGACGCGGCGCGCCATTTCGAGGATCATCCGGGTTCCCCTCATTTTCCGCAGGAGACCCGCATGAGCGCCGCCGGCAAGAACCATCAGATCGACAACATCGAATTCAACGTCGCCGACATCGCGCGCAGCAAGCGCTTTTACGGCGATGCGTTTGGCTGGACGTTCACCGACTACGGCCCGACCTACACCGAGTTCACCGATGGCCGCCTGACCGGCGGCTTCACCACGGGCGAGCCCGTGCGCCCCGGTGGCCCGCTGGTGATTCTGTACGCCGACGACCTGGCCGATGCGCAGCGGCGCGTCGAGGCGGCGGGCGGCCGCATCAGCCGCGAGGTGTTCGGCTTTCCTGGCGGGCGCCGGTTCCAGTTCACCGACCTCGACGGCTACGAGCTGGCCGTCTGGACCGCCGCGTCATAACGCCGAACGCGTTGCGGCCTTCGGCTTTGGCCTGCCTGGGGCGGCCGTTGTGTTCTGCTTCAGGCGGCCTTTCGCCGCCGCCTTGAGCAAGCGCTGGAAGTTGGGGCATTGCGCGTGATTGGGGGCGGGGCACTGCGCGGCATGGCGCAGCCCCTGGCTCATCGCCCGCAGGCGCTTGATGGTGGCGTCGATGTCGTCGGCCTTGGCCAGCAGCACCTGCCTGTCGACCTGCACCACGCCGCCGGGCGACAGCATCGCCCGGATTTCCTCCAGCGACAGGCCGCCGGCCTGGCCCAGGGCGATCAGCGCCAACTGGTCCAGCACGTCCGGCGCAAAGCGCCGCCGCTGGCCGGCCGGGCTGGTCGCCGAGATCAGGCCCTGCTTTTCGTAGTAACGCAGCGCAGAGGCCGCCATGCCCGTGCGCCGGGCGACTTCGGAAATGTCCATGTCTTACCCATTGACTTGAAGTTGACTTCAACTTCTATCATGCCTGCACGAGTTGGCTTCATCAACGGAAAAGGAATGGGCATGGCAGGGATGGACGAGGTTGTGAAGGTGATTCTGGTCGGCGTCGGCGCAACGGCCGTCATGGACGTGTGGTCGATGATCCAGAAGGGCCTGGGCATGCCCACGCTCAATTACGCGTTGGTCGGGCGGTGGGCGGGGCATCTGCCCCGGGGCCGGTTCACGCATGCCAGCATCGGCCGGGCCGAGCCGATCACGGGCGAAGCGCCGCTGGGCTGGGCCATTCACTACGCGGTGGGTATCGCATTCGCGGCGTTGCTGGTGGGCATTTTCGGGGTGCAATGGCTGGCGGTGCCCACCGTCTTGCCGGCCCTGCTCGTGGGCATCGTGACGGTGGCGGTTCCGCTGTTTGTCATGCAGCCGGCCTTGGGCGCGGGATTCGCGTCGTCGCGCACGCCGACGCCGCTGAAGAACTGCCTGCGCAGCGTGGCCACGCATGCGGTGTTCGGGCTGGGCATGTATTGGGCCGCCCTCTTGCTCAACCGCGTATGGGCCTGATCGGCGCGCCATGAAAAAGCCGCCGCGGCCCTGCGTCGGGCCGCGGCGGCTGTTATCGGCGCTACGTGCTTATTCCGGGAAGAACGCGTAGCGGATCACGAACAGGATCGCCACCAGCCAGGTCGCCGGATGCACGTCGCGCACGCGGCCCGTGGCCGTCTTGAGCACCACGTAGCTGATGAAACCGAAGGCGATGCCGTTGGCGATGGAGTACGTGAACGGCATGACCAGCGCAGTCAGCGCGGCCGGTGTGGCTTCGCAGACGTCGTTCCAGTCGATGTCGATCAGTTCGCGCATCATCAGGCCGGCTACGTAGAGCAGGGCGGGTGCGGTGGCGTAGGCGGGCACGGCGCCGGCCAGCGGCGAAATGAACAGCGCGGCCAGGAACAGCAGGGCCACGACCAGGGCGGTCAGGCCGGTGCGGCCGCCAGCCTGCACGCCCGAGGCGCTTTCGACGTAGGCGGTGGTGCTGCTGGTGCCCAGCATCGAGCCGGCCACGATCGCGGTGCTGTCGGCAAACAGGGCGCGGCCCAGGCGGTTGGGGCGGCCTTCGGGCATCAGGCCCGCACGCTTGGCCACGCCGACCAGCGTGCCGGTGGCGTCGAACACTTCGACCAGCACGAACACCAGGATGACGTGCACGAAACCGGTGTGCAGCGCGCCCAGGATGTCCATCTTGAACAGCGTCGGCGCCAGGCTGGGCGGCGCGGCGAAGATGCCCTTGAACTCGTTGTGGCCCAGCGCCATGGACAGCACGGTGACCACCAGGATGCCGATCAGGATCGCGCCGCGCACGCGCAGCGCGTCCAGCGAGGCGATGATGAAAAAGCCCAGGATGGCGAACAGCGGCCCCGGCGCGGTCAGGTCACCCAGGGTGACCTTGGTGGCGGGGTGCGCCACCACGATGCCGGCGCTGGACAGCGCGATAATGGCCAGGAACAGCCCGATGCCCGCGGCGATGGCGCTGCGCAGCGAATGCGGAATGCCCTTGACCAGCCAGACCCGGATGCCGGAGATGGTCAGGATCAGGAAGATCACGCCCGAGATGAACACGGCGCCCAGCGCCTGTTCCCAGGTGTAGCCCATGGTCTTGACCACGGTGAACGCGAAGAACGCATTCAGGCCCATGCCGGGCGCCATGCCGATCGGCCAGTTGGCGATCAGCGCCATCACCAGCGAACCCAGCGCGGCGGCCAGGCAGGTGGCCACGAACACGGCGCTGCGGTCCATGCCGGTGGACGACAGGATGTCCGGGTTCACGAAGATGATGTACGACATGGTCAGGAATGTCGTCAGGCCGGCCACGATTTCGGTTCTCGCGGTCGTGCCGTGTTCACGCAGCTTGAATAGCTTCTCCAGCATTCTTATCCCCAGGGTGCTTGCAGGCTCAGGTTGTCGGGTGAGGGCGTGGGCGCCCTCGAATATTTGTAAACGGGCGTATTTTCGCATCAGTTGTAAACTCTGCCGCCATGATTATTCTCGGCTTTGAAAGTTCCTGCGATGAAACGGGCGTCGCAGCCGTCTGTACGGAACGCGGCCTGCTCGCGCATGCCCTGCACACCCAGATCGCCATGCACCAGGAATACGGGGGCGTGGTGCCTGAACTCGCCTCCCGCGACCACATCCGCCGCGTGGTCCCGCTGACCCGCCAGGTGCTGGAAGAGGCCGGCCTGGCCATGTCCGACATCGACGCGGTGGCCTATACCGCCGGCCCGGGCCTGGCCGGCGCGCTGCTGGTGGGCGCCAGCGTGGCGCAGTCGTTCGCCTGGTCGCGGCACTTGCCCGCCATTCCCATCCATCACCTGGAAGGCCACCTGCTGTCGCCGATGCTGGCCGACCCGCGGCCCGAATTCCCCTTCGTGGCGCTGCTGGTGTCCGGCGGCCATACGCAGCTGATGCGGGTCGACGGGGTGGGGCGCTATGAATTGCTGGGCGAAACCCTGGACGATGCTGCGGGCGAGGCCTTCGACAAGTCGGCCAAGCTGATGGGCCTGGGTTACCCCGGCGGCCCCGCGCTGGCCCGCCTGGCCGCCAGCGGCGACGCCAGCCGTTTCGACCTGCCGCGGCCCATGCTGCATAGCGGCGACCTGGATTTCAGCTTCAGCGGCCTGAAGACCGCCGTGCTGACCCGGGTGAAGGCGGCCGAGCAGCAGACCGGTGCGCTGGACGACCAGACCCGCGCCGACCTGGCCGCGGCCACCCAGGCCGCCATCGTGGACGTGCTGGCCGCCAAGTCGATTCGCGCCTTGAAACAGACCGGACTGCGCCGGTTGGTGGTGGCAGGTGGCGTGGGCGCCAACCAGTTGCTGCGCGCCAAGCTGGCCGCGGCGCTCAAGCCCCTGAAAGCGCAGGCCTATTTCCCGCCGCTGGCGTTGTGTACCGACAACGGCGCGATGATCGCCTTCGCGGCGGCCGAACGGGTCAAGGCGGGGCTGGTGACGCTGGACCCGGATGCGCATTCGTTCACGATCCGGCCGCGCTGGGACCTGGCGGACATCGCCTGAAGCGAGTGGTGGGGAAGGCGACGGCCTGTCAGGACGGCCTGTCAGGACGGCCGGCTAGGGGCGCCTGTCAGGACGACAGGCTGGGACGCCCGCTCAGGGGCGTCCGGATGTCACGACTTACTTTTTCTTGCCGCCGCCGATGCGGCTTTCCGTGCCCTGCACCAGGCGCGTGATGTTGGCGCGGTGACGGTAGAACAACAGCACGCCAATGACCGCCAGCGCCACGCCCAGGGCGGGCTGGGCGTACCAGGCCATGCCCGAGCCGAACACGTAATAGACCGGGGCGAAAAAGGCCGCCACCAGCGAGGCCAGCGACGAATAGCGGAAGAAGATGGCAATGATCAGCCAGGTGGCCGCGGTGGCGACCGCCAGCCAGGGCTGGATCGCGACCAGCACGCCCAGGGCAGTGGCCACGCCCTTGCCGCCCTTGAACCCCAGGAAAATCGGGTACAGATGGCCCAGGAAGGCCGCCACGACGACGGCCGCCAGCGGCCAGGGCGCAATGCCAGGCGCCAGCTTCTCGGCCAACCACACGGCGAACCAGCCCTTGGCCGCGTCACCCAGCAACGTCAGCGCGGCGGCAGTCTTGTTGCCCGTACGCAGCACATTGGTGGCGCCCGGGTTCTTCGAACCGTAGCTGCGGGGGTCCTGCAGCCCCATGAGCTTGCTGACCACCACGGCGAAGGGCACGGAGCCGATCAGGTAGGCCAGCAGGATGAGCGCCGCGGTGAACGCCAGGGAGGGTTCGGTGATCGCCATAGGGGGTGAGTGTCCGTTGTCGTTGTGATGTTGTGGATCTTGATGGCTGCGGATTCTACCTCGCCGGCTGGCCGGGCCGGATTCGGGTTATCGATGGGGCAAAGCGGGACAGATTGGCGCGGGGCCATCCGGGCGACGCCTGCGGACGGTACAATCCAGCCGGTTCACCCGCGTTTTATTTTCTTTCGGATGCACAATGCGAATTCTGGTTTCGAACGATGATGGTTATTCGGCCCCCGGCCTAGAGGCGCTGGTCGCGGCGCTGCAGGGCCTGGGCGACCTCACCGTCGTCGCGCCCGAGACCAACCACAGCGGCGCGTCCAATTCCCTGACGCTGAACCGTCCGCTGTCGGTGCGCACGGCCTCCAACGGCTTCATCGCCGTCAACGGCACCCCGTCCGACTGCGTCCACGTGGCCCTGACCGGCCTGATGGACACCCGCCCCGACCTGGTCGTGTCCGGCATCAACAACGGTGCCAACATGGGCGATGACACCCTCTATTCGGGCACCGTGGCCGCCGCCAGTGAAGGCTACCTGTTCGGCATCCCGTCCATCGCCTTCTCCCTGGCCGAAAAAGGCTGGGAACACATCGAATCGGCCGCCCGCGCCGCCCGCCTGGTGGTCGAACGCCACCTGGCGCAGCCCCTGGCCGCGCCGGTGCTGCTGAACGTCAACATTCCCAGCCGCCGCTTTGACGACATGCATGGCTTTCAGGTCACGCGCCTGGGCAAGCGCCATCCGTCGCAGCCGGTGGTGCGCACCACCACGCCGTACGGCGATCCGGTTTACTGGATCGGTCCGGTGGGGCAGGCCGCCGATGCCACGCCGGGTACCGACTTTCATGCGGTGGCGCAGGGCATGGTGTCGGTCACGCCGCTGCGGCTCGACCTGACCCAGCACAGCCAGCTTGACGAGATCCGGACCTGGGCGGAGCCGCTATGCGTCGACGCATAAGCCAGCCGGACGTCTCGCAGGCGGTGCCCGGGCGGCCCAGCCCGGTCCGCTATGACTCCGGCCGGCTCAGCCCGGGCGTCACGCCCGCCAACAGCAACACCCGGGTGTCGGCCGCCACCCTGCAAAGCCAGGCCAAGACGCCCACGCCCGCATCCGGCGGCAATCTCGGCCTGAATTCCGACCGCCTGCGCCAGGCCATGGTGCAGCGCCTGCGCAGCCAGGGGGCCACCGACGAACGCGTGCTCAATGCCATGGCGGCCGTGCCGCGCCACCTGTTCGTCGACGAAGCGCTGGCCAGCCGCGCCTACGAAGACGCGGCGCTGCCTATCGGCCATTCGCAAACCATATCGCAGCCCTGGGTGGTGGCCCGCATGATCGCCGCCATCTGCGAAGACCGCACGCCCACCCGCGTGTTGGAAGTCGGCGCCGGCTGCGGCTACCAGGCCGCGGTGCTGGCGCAGTTCGTGCGCGAGGTCCATTCGATCGAACGCATCCGCGGACTCTACGAGCTGGCGCGCGAGCATCTGCGCGCCTTGCGGCTCACCACGCGCATCCGCCTGATCTATGGCGACGGCATGCTGGGCCTGCCCGGCGTGGCGCCGTTCGATGCTATCGTTGTGGCTGCCGCTGGCCTGACCATCCCGCAAGCGTTGCTCTCGCAGCTCGCGCCGGGGGGGCGCCTGATCGCTCCCGAAGGGGGCTCGAACCAGCGCCTGGTGCTCATCGAACGCACCGGCGCGGCCAGCTGGAAACGTACTGAATTAGAGGCCGTGCGCTTTGTGCCGCTACGTGCCGGAATACAATCTTGAGCAAACAGGAGAAACGTATGCTCAACGGGCAGTTGCAACTGACCGATCTGACCATGGGCGTGTCCATGACGCGCCTGCGCCGCCCGATTTTCGTGGCCGGTGTTCTCAGCCTGGCCATCCTGGCCGGCTGCGCATCAAAAGGTACTCGCGCCCCGGTCGTCGACCTTGCTGGCGGCCAGCCGTCCGCCTCGGCGCAACCCGGCGGCAGCTATGTCGTCAAGCCGGGCGACACCCTCTACAAGATCGCCCGCGCCAACAACGTGGACATCGAAAGCGTCAAGCGCTGGAACAACCTCAGCGACCCCAACCAGATTTCGGTCGGGCAGGTGCTGAAGATGTCCGGCGGTTCGGGTGGCGTGGCGCAACCCGCGCCCATCGCCAGCGCCAAGGCGCAGCCGCGTCCGCTGGACCAGCCGGCCGATACGTCCGGCACCGCCGTGGCCTCGTTGCCGCCGCCCACGCCGGCTGCCACCACGCCCACTGAGACCAAGCCTGTTGCGCGCGCGGCCGATGCCAGCGTCATCAACTGGGCCTGGCCGGCCGGCGGCCAGATCATGCAGGGCTTCAACAACAACAGCAAAGGCATCGACATCGCCGGCGCGCTGGGCGACCCGGTCACCGCTGCGGCGGATGGCAAGGTCATGTACAGCGGCAACGGTGTGCGCGGCCTGGGCAACCTGATCATCGTGAACCACCAGAATGGCTTCATCACGGCCTATGCGCACAACCGCACGCTGCTCGTGAAGACCGGCCAGGACGTCAAGCGCGGCGCCAAGATCGCCGAAATCGGCCAAAGCGATACCACGTCGCCGCGCCTGCATTTCGAGATCCGCCGCCAGGGCACGCCCGTGGACCCGATGCAGTACCTGCCCACCAAATGACGCCCACCCTGGTTTTCGACCTTGAAACCATTCCCGATGCGGATGGCCTGCGCAAGCTGAACGGCTGGGGCGCCGACGTGCCCGACCAGGAAGTCGTCGAACGCGCGCTCACGGCTCGCCGTGAGGCCGTGGGCCACGACTTCCTGCCGCTGCATCTGCACAAGGTCGCGGTGGTGGGCTGCGTATTTCGCGACGACCAGGGCTTTCGCGTCAAGACGCTGGGCCAGGCCGACGACCCCGAGGCCGCCTTGCTGGCGGGTTTTTTCAAGACCATCGAACGCTACACGCCCAAGCTGGTCAGCTGGAACGGTTCGGGCTTTGACCTGCCGGTGCTGCATTACCGCAGCCTGATCCAGGGCGTGCCCGCGCCGCGCTATTGGGACATGGGCGAAGAAGACCGCGATTTCAAGTTCAACAACTACATCTCGCGCTATCACAATCGCCACCTGGACCTGATGGACGTGCTGGCCAAGTACAACGGCCGCGCCAACGCGCCGCTCGACGAACTGGCCAAGCTGTGCGGCTTTCCCGGCAAGCTGGGCATGGACGGCAGCAAGGTCTGGGAAGCCTGGAGCAGCGGCCGCGCCGACGAAGTGCGCGCCTATTGCGAAACCGACGTGGTCAACACCTGGCTGGTGTATTGCCGCTTTCGTTTCCTGCGCGGCGAGCTTGACCGCACCGCCTACGACGCCGAGATCGCGCTGGTGCGCGACACGCTGTCGGCCAGCGATGCGCCGCACTGGAAGGAATACCTGGCGGCATGGGACGCCAGCTGAATTGCACGTTCGCGCTGCACGACAACGGAGCCCGCGGGCTCCGTTTGCACGTCTGGACAGACGCAATCGACTGAAACATAGCTTGCGCAGGCGAAACCCGGATGAAACCGGGCGGATCGCACAATGGCCTCGCTTTCTTCACTTTCAGGAGACCTACATGTCCCGATTCGCTATCCGCTCCAACTTGGCTGCTCTGGCCATGGTCGCCGCCTCGGGCGGTTTGCTGGCCGGCACCGTGATGGCGGCTCCGCCTGCCGATGGCGGGCCCGCTGCGATGCACGAAGGCCGCCACGGTGGCGGTTTCCACAAGGGCATGCGCGACGGCCTGTGGATCCCGGGCCTGGGCCCCGTGTCCAAGGCGCAGGTCGACCAGCTCAAGCTGGACGACAAGCAGCAAGCCCTGCTCAAGACGGCGCAAGACGGCCAACGCGGCCTGCGCGACGCCATGCGCACGTCGGGCGGCCAACGCCACGACCTGCTCAAGGCGCAGCTGGACGCCGGCAAGCTCGACCCGCATGCCCTGGTCGACCAGACCGACAAGTCGCGCGAACAATTCGGTTCGCAGGCCAAGCAGGTGCGCGACCAATGGCTGGCCGTGTGGGATAGCCTGAACGACGCCCAGCGCGCTCAGGTGACCCAGCTGGTCAAGGAACGCCAGGCCAAGATGCAGGAACGCCATGCCAAGATGGAAGGCCGTCATGGCAAGGGCCCGGCCAACGCCCCGGGCGCGGTGCCCCCGCCGCCGCCCGCGCCTCCCGCTGCCAACTAAGTGCAGCCAACCCGGCGCTGCTGACACCACCCCCGCGGCGCTCGCCGCCGGGTGCACAGCGCCCGGCCATCCTCTGAACGAGGATGCGGTTCCCACCCCCGGCCTGCCGAGCGCATGCCGGGGTTTCTTTTTGCCCGCGGGTTGGCCTGGCCCGCAGGCCCCACTTTGATGCACGGCTGCCTGCGAGCGCGCCACGACGCACCAGCGCGGTGCGCGCGCCATGCGCTTTCAGCGCGCCGCCAGCCTTTCGACACGCAATTGAAACCTGGCACGGACCTTGCTTGAAGGAAAGAGACCCGGTTACCCGCCGTTGCAAGACCGGTCTGACGGATGCGTCTCTGGCCATCCTCCTCCTCGTTAAATCCGATCAGGACACCGCACCATGAAGAAGACGTTGCTAGCCTTGCCCGCTGTGCTTGCCGCTTGTTTTGCTGCGACGGCGCAGGCCGAACCTACCGACCTGGGCGGCGGTTTTTCGCTCAGCGGCAATGCCACGATCGCCAGCGACTACCGTTTCCGCGGCTATTCGCAGACGGACTTCCGTCCGGCCGCGCAACTGGGCATCGACCTGACCCACAGTTCCGGCTTCTATCTGGGCAACTGGAACTCGAATGTGTCCAACTTCGTCTTCACCGACGGCAACCTGGAAATGGACTTCTACGGCGGCTGGAAGGGCGACGTGGGCGGCGGCTTCACGCTGGATGCCGGCGTGCTGCACTACTACTACCCGGGTTCCAGCTCGCCCAAGGGCGGCAACTACAACAACACCGACCTGTACCTGGCCGGCACCTACGCCAACTACACCCTCAAGTACTCGTACACGCCCAGCGACTTCTTCAGCACGCCGGACAGCAAGGGCACCTGGTACCTGGACGGCACCGCCAACTTCGACCTGGGCGACGGCTGGGGCCTGGTCGGCCACGTCGGCTACCAGAAGCTGAAGAACCAGGTGAACATGGACGGCGATTCCATCAGCGGCTACGTCGACTACAAGCTGGGCGTCACCAAGGACCTGAAGGGCTGGGTACTGGGCCTGGCGGCGGTGGGCGCCAGCAAGGACAACTGGCTGCCGACCAAGTACGGCCATCCGTCGGGCCGCCTGGGGGCGGTGTTCTCGGTGTCGCGCTCGTTCTGATTTCCCATCTATCCGTGGCGGCGCCCTGACCGGCGCCGGCTTTGGGGGGCTTGATGGAGACTGCCTGATGGGCCGTCTCCGGCAAGTCCCCCCTTTTTTTGATTCCTTTTACAATGCCGGGTTGCGTGTAAATCTGGACTGCGTGAGATGTCTGACGTTTTGAGTATCGAATCCCTGGATCTGGAAGCCCGGGGCATTGCCCGCCGCGATGGCAAAGTCATATTCGTGGAAGGCGCCTTGCCGGGCGAGCAGGTCACGGCGGTCACCGTGCGCCGCAAGCCGTCCTATGAGATCGCGCGCGTGGACGAAGTGCGCCGGCCGTCGTCGCAGCGGGTGGTGCCGCGTTGCCCCCACTTCGGCGTCTGTGGCGGCTGTGCCATGCAGCACCTGGAACCCAGCACCCAGGTGGCGATCAAGCAGCGTTCGCTGGAAGACACCTTCTGGCACGTGGGCAAGCTGCGCCCGGCGCGCATCCTGGCGCCGCTGCAAGGCCCGACCTGGGGCTACCGCTACCGCGCCCGCCTGTCGGTGCGCGTGGTGCCCAAGAAAGGCGGCGTGCTGGTGGGCTTTCACGAACGCAAGAGCAGCTACGTGGCCGACATGCGCGAATGCCATGTGCTGCCGCGCCACGTCAGCGACCTGCTGATGCCGCTGCGCGCCATGATCGCGTCGATGTCCGCACCCGACCGCCTGCCCCAGGTGGAAGTGTCGCTGGGCGACGGCGTCACCGCGCTGGTGCTGCGCCATCTGCTGCCCCTGACCGACAACGACATCGCCGTGCTGCGCGCCTTTGCCGACCAGCACAACGTGCAATGGTGGCTGCAGCCCAAGGGGCCGGACACCGTGCACCCGCTGGTGCGCGAACACGGCGACGCGCTGGCCTACACCATGCCGGAATTCGGCCTGCGCATGCCGTACCGGCCCACCGACTTCACGCAGGTCAACCACGCCATCAACCGCGCCATGGTGTCGCGCGCGCTCAAGCTGCTGGACGTGCAGCCCACCGACCGCGTGGCCGACCTGTTCTGCGGCCTGGGCAACTTCACGCTGCCGCTGGCCACCCAGGCCCGCGAAGCCGTGGGCGTGGAAGGCAGCAAGGCGCTGACCGACCGGGCCTTCGATGCCGCCGCGCGCCACGGCCTGGCCGATCGCACCAGCTTCTCGACCCTGAACTTGTTCGAAGTCGACGCGCACTGGCTGCGCAGCCTGGGGTTCTTTGACCGCATGCTGATCGATCCGCCGCGCGAAGGCGCCCATGCCGTGTCGCAGGCTCTGGCGCAACTGACGCCGGAAGAGCGGCCGCGCCGCATCGTCTACGTGTCCTGTAACCCGGCCACGCTGGCGCGCGATGCGTCTATTCTGGTGCACGAGGGTGGCTACCTGCTCAAGAGCGCGGGCGTCATCAACATGTTCCCGCACACCGGGCATGTGGAGTCCATCGCGGTGTTCGAATCGCTGGATGCCGCGGGCGTGTTGCAGGTGCAGGAAAACGCGCGCTTGCGCGCCATCCAGCAGGCGGCCGAGACGATGGCGGCGGAAGCCGAAAAGGCTGCTGCTGCCGCCGAAAAGAAGGTGGCCAAGCAGGCCGCCACCGACGCGTACCATGCGCGCGTCGCGGCCGAGGCTGAAGCCGCTCAGGCCGCAGCGCCCCAAGTCGAACTGGGCCAGACCGAAATGGCCCAGACCGAAATGGTCCAGACCGAAGTGGCCCAGACCGAAGTGGCCCAGACCGAGCCCACCCGGCCGGATCAGGCCTGATGTGAAAAAGGCGGCCCTTCGGGGCCGCCTTGTTTTGTGGCCGCGCTTTTGCAACGCCGGCCATGTCCACCGAAAACGCCGCTATCCGACCTGGCGCGGCCCGCCCAGATTCTCCAGGATCGGGCAGTCAGGCCGGTCATCGCCATGGCAATGCTGCGCCAGGTGCTTGAGCGTGGCCGCCATGTCGCGCAGGGCGCAGGCCTTGCGTTCCAGTTCCTCGACGTGTTCCAGCGCAATGCGTTTTACGTCGGCGCTGGCGCGGCTGCGGTCTTTCCACAGGGCCAGCAGCCCGTTCATCTGCTCGACCGAGAATCCCAGGTCGCGCGCCCGGCGCACGAAGCGCAGCGTGTGCAGGTCGTTCTCGCTATAGACGCGGTAGCCCGAATCCTTGCGCAGCGCCGGGCTGATCAGGCCAATGCTTTCGTAGTAGCGGATCATCTTGGCCGAGATGCCCGACGCTTGCGCGGCTTGTCCGATGTTCATGGAATGGCCTCTTTGAAGGGATAGGGGTCAGTGGGCCGCGCGCGGCCGAAAGGCTTTGAGCCGCAGCGCGTTGCCCAGCACGAACACGCTGGACAGCGCCATCGCGCCGGCCGCGAAAATGGGCGACAACGACAGCCCGAAGGCCGGATACAGCGCGCCCGCCGCCAACGGAATCAGCGCGGCGTTGTAGGCAAAGGCCCAGAACAGGTTCTGGCGAATGTTGGCCAGCGTCGCGCGGCTGAGCGCGATGGCGTTGGGCACGCCGTGCAGGTCGTCGGCCATCAGCACCACCGAAGCGGCTTCGATGGCGACGTCGGTGCCCGTGCCGATGGCAATGCCGGTATCGGCCGCGGCCAGGGCAGGGGCATCGTTGATGCCATCGCCCACGAAGGCCACCTTGCGACCGCCCGCCCGCAGCGCGGTGATCGCCTCGACCTTGCCGTCGGGCAGGACCTCGGCGCGCACTTCATCGATGCCCAGTTGCCGCGCCACGGCCTGCGCCGTGTGGCGGTTGTCGCCGGTGATCATGGCCGTCTTCAGGCCCTGCGCATGCAAGGCGGCAATGGCGTCCACGGCCGACGGCTTGATGGGGTCGGTCACGGCGATCATGGCGGCGGCCTGGCCGTCGATGGCCACATAGATGGGCGTCTTGCCTTCATTGCCCCAGCTTTCGGCGCGCTGGCCAAAGGCGCTGACGTCCACGCCGCGCTCGGCCATGAGGCGAGCGGCGCCGGCCAGCACGCGCTTGCCGGCCACGGTAGCCTCGACACCCGCGCCGGTGATGGCGGCAAAGCCGTCGGCGGGCAGCAGCGCCAGCTTGCGTTCGGCCGCCGCATCGACAATGGCCAGTGCAATCGGGTGCTCGGACCGCGCCTGCACCGACGCGACCCACAGCAGCACGTCTTCGCCGCGGTAGCCGGCGGCCGGTTCAAGTTCGGTCAGGGTGGGCTTGCCCAGCGTCAGCGTGCCGGTCTTGTCGAAGGCCACCACGTTGACGTCGCGCAGCGTCTGCAAGGCGTCGCCCTGGCGGAACAGCACGCCCATTTCGGCGGCGCGGCCCGTGCCCACCATGATGGACGTGGGTGTGGCCAGGCCCATGGCGCAAGGGCAGGCGATGATCAGCACGGCCACCGCGTTGACCAGCGCATGCGACAGGGCCGGCGTCGGGCCCAGGAAGAACCAGGCCAGGAAGGTCAGCAACGCGGCCGCCATCACGGCCGGCACGAACCAGGCAGTGACCTGGTCGACCAGCGCCTGGATCGGCAGGCGCGCGCCCTGGGCCGCTTCGACCATGCGGATGATGCGGGCCAGCATGGTGTCCGCGCCGGTGTGGGTGACGCGCAGCGTGAAGCTGCCGGACGTATTGAGCGTGCCGCCGGTGGCCTGCATGCCCGGTTGCTTTTCGACGGGCACCGGTTCGCCGGTCAGCATCGATTCGTCGACATACGAACTGCCTTCGATGATTTCGCCGTCCAGCGGAATCTTTTCGCCGGGGCGCACCAGCACGAGGTCGCCACGGCGCACCTGTTCGATCTCGACGTCCTGCGGCTGGCCATCGCGCAGCACGCGCGCGGTGCGCGGCTGCAGGCCGATCAGCCGCTTGATGGCGGCGCCGGTCTTGCCCTTGGCGCGGGCTTCCAGCGTGCGGCCCAGCAAGATCAGCGTGACGATGACGGCGGCGGCCTCGTAATAGACGTTGCGGGCGGCTTCGGGCAGCCAGTCGGGCGCAAAGGTGGCCACGACGGAATAGCCCCACGCGGCACCTGCGCCCAGCGCCACCAGCGAATTCATTTCCGGGGCGCGGCGCCACAGCGCGGTCAGGCCCTTGCTGAAGAAGTGGCGGCCCGGCCAGGCCAGCACGGCCGTGGTCAGCACGAATTGCAGCAGCCAGCTGTTCTGCTGGCCGATGGTGCCCAGCACCCAGTGGTGCAGGGCGGGAATCAGGTGCGAGCCCATTTCCAGCACGAACACGGGCAACGTCAGCACCAGCGCGGCAATGAAGGCATGCTGCAGGCGCCGCGCTTCGGCGTCGCGGGCTTCGGATTGGCGTTCGGCGTGATCGTCCTGGGCCACGATGGGGCGGGCCTCGTAGCCCATCTTCACGACGGCCTCGACCAGGGCGTCGGGTTGGGCGGCCTGCGGGTCATAGGCGACCAGGGCGCGCTCGGTGGCCAGGTTGACCTGGGCCTGGGCCACGCCCGGCACGCGGGTCAAGGCCTTTTCCACGCGCTTCACGCAGGACGCGCAGGTCATGCCTTCGATGGCAAGTTCCAGCTCGACGGATGGGGCAGGGATGGCAGCGCTCATGGCAGTCTCGGTGGGGAGTGAATCCACAGTGTCATCCTTCCTATGATGGGAAGGTCAAGGTTTATTCTACGCTTGACCTTCCTATAATGGGAAGGTTTAAGCTGGGTTCAAGCTTGCGCGAAGCCATCCGCGCAGCCAACCTGAAATGGAGAACAGCATGAGCATCGAATTCCAAGTCCCCGACATGACCTGCGGCCATTGCGTCAAGACCATTACCGGCGCCGTCAATGCGGCGGTGCCGGGCGCCACGGTCGCCGTGGACCTGCCCACCCATCGCGTGACGGTCAGCGGCACGGACCAGGCCGACAAGGTCGAGGCCGCCATCCGCGACGCCGGCTACGAGCCGCAACGCGTTTGAGGCCTGCCTGCCGCCAGAAGGTATGATAGAAAACTTCTGGCGGCAGTTATTTCGTAATTGCTAAAATCTATCGATCAAGTAAATTTATTAAATTTGAATAGTTAATAGATCAGATTTATCATTCTTTCCATGGTGGTTAAACAAACCCCGCTACCCAAGGAGAGATTGAATGCTGCAAAACCGTGAAGGCCAACGTGTTCCCAACGTAACGTTCCCCGTCCGTGAGGGCAACACCTGGAAAAAGCTCACGTCCGACGACCTGTTCAAGAACAAGACGGTCGTGGTCTTTTCGCTTCCCGGCGCGTTCACGCCGACCTGCTCGTCCACCCACCTGCCGCGCTACAACGAACTGGCTCCGGCCTTCTTCGAAGCCGGCGTCGACAGCATCGTCTGCGTGTCCGTCAACGACACCTTCGTCATGAACGAATGGGCCAAGGACCAGGAATCGGCCAACATCACGCTGCTGCCCGACGGCAACGGTGAATTCACCGAAGGTATGGGCATGCTGGTCGACAAGAGCGACCTGGGCTTCGGCAAGCGCAGCTGGCGCTATTCCATGCTGGTCAAGGACGGCGTGGTCCAGAAGATGTTCATTGAGCCGGAAAAGGAAGGCGACCCGTTTGAAGTGTCGGACGCCGACACCATGCTGGCGCACTTCGCCCCGTCGGCCAAGAAGCCCGACCAGGTGGTCGTGTTCTCCAAGCCGGGCTGCCCGTTCTGCGTCGAAGCCAAGGCGCTGCTGGACAGCAAGGGCTACGCCCCGATCGAGATCCCGCTGGAAAACAAGGTCCGCGGTCGTGTGATCGGCGCCGTGTCCGGCAAGGGCACCGCTCCCCAGGTGTTCATCAACGGCGCGCTGATCGGCGGCCTGGAAGACCTGAAGGCGCACTTCGCCTAAATCAGTCTGATTGCTGGCGGGGAAGCGGCACCATGCCGCTTCCCGCCGCCGGACCGCCCTGCGCGGTCCGGCGCGCCGGTTTCCCTTGTTTCGCATCTTCGAGCGGCCTCTTTTTGGGGCAGCGGGACGGCGTTCGTCCCGAGGGTGCGCAACAAGGCGGAATCCGCCTTTGAAACCATTGCTCCACGTGACAACCGGGGGACCTGATAGATGAAGACTCTGCACACCGATATCGCCGTTCTTGGCGCCGGCACCGCCGGCCTGGCCGCCTACCGCGCCGCGAAGGCCGCGGGCAAGCGCGCGCTGCTGATCGAAGGCGGCCCCTATGGCACCACCTGCGCCCGCGTCGGCTGCATGCCGTCCAAGCTGCTGATCGCCGCGGCCGAAGCGGCCCACAACGCCGCTCACACCGAGCCGTTCGGCGTGCAGGTGCAGGGCGAGATCGCCGTGGACGGCGTGGCCGTGATGGACCGCGTCAAGCGCGAACGCGACCGCTTCGTCGGCTTCGTGCTGGAAGGCGTCGAGAACATTCCTGCCGAAGACAAGATTCGCGGCTACGCCCGTTTCGTGTCCGACACGGTGCTGCGGGTGGACGAGCATACCGAGATCCACGCTTCCCGCGTGGTGATCGCAACGGGTTCCCGGCCGGCGGTGCCGCCGCCGTTCCGCGGGCTGGGTGATCGCCTGGTCTTGAACGATGACGTGTTCGCCTGGGACGATCTGCCGCGCCGCGTGGCCGTATTCGGCCCGGGGGTGATCGGGCTGGAACTGGGCCAGGCGCTGGCACGGCTGGGCGTGGAGGTGCGCGTGTTCGGCGTCAGCGGCAGCCTGGGCGGCATCAGCGACCCGCAAGTACGCCACAGCGCCCGCAAGATCTTCCAGCGCGAGTTCTACCTGGACCCGGATGCCCGGGTGCTGGAAACGCAGCGCGTGGGCGACGAGGTGGAAGTGCGCTACGTGGCGCTGGACAACAGCGAGCGCACCGAGCGTTTCGATTACGCGCTGGTGGCCACCGGCCGCCGTCCGAACGTGGACGGCCTGGGGCTGGAGAACACCTCGCTGCAACTGAACGCGCAGGGCGTGCCGCTGTTCGACCGTGACACGATGCAGGCGGGCGACTCGGCCATCTTCATCGCCGGTGATGCCAACGCCGACGCGCCGCTGCTGCACGAAGCCGCCGACGAGGGCCGCATCGCAGGCGAGAACGCGGCCCGTTATCCCGAAGTGCGCCAGGGCTTGCGCCGAGCGCCGCTGGCGGTGGTGTTCTCGGACCCGCAGATCGCGCTGGCGGGGCAGGGCCATGGCCGCCTGACCCCGGGCACGTTCGTGACGGGCGAGGTGGATTTCAGCGACCAGGGCCGTTCGCGGGTGATGCTGAAGAACCGCGGGCTGCTGCATGTGTATGCGGATATCGCGACGGGCCGCTTCCTGGGTGCGGAAATGGTGGGTCCCAGCGCCGAGCACATCGGCCATCTGCTGGCCTGGGCCGTACAGCAGGAACTGACGGTGGCGCGCATGCTGGAAATGCCGTTCTACCATCCCGTCATCGAGGAAGGCCTGCGCACGGCGCTGCGCGATGCCGCGGCCAAGCTGGCGCGTGCGCAGGAAGCGCTGCGCCAGGTGGAAGCGGAAAGCGCCACGGCGTAAGGCCGGGGTGGGGGGGGCCGCTCCGCGGCCCAACGCCCGCCGCTGTCGGCGAGCCAACCCGCCAGGCCATCACGTCTGTGAAGTTCCAAAAGGGGCTGCCTTCGGGCAGCCCTTTTCACGTTGCCGGCTTCTTGTCAGGCCTGGATATTTTATAGATAATCTATAAAAATCACCTTAGCCATCCCCATGACTACGCCTGAAATCATCCTGGACGGTGCCCATCTGTGCGCCGACGACGTTGTTGCCATCGCGCGGTCCGGCGCCCAGGTGGCCCTGGCAGACAGCGCCCGCGCCGCCCTCGGCGCCACGCGGGAATACATCGAGACGAACTGGCTCAACGACGCGGCGCCTCTGATGTACGCCTTCAATACCGGGGTGGGCGCGCTCAAGAGCCAGCGCATCGCGCCGGATGAAATCGCCACCTTCCAGGCGAGCCTGGTGCGGTCTCATTCCGCCGGCACGGGCGAACCGATGCCGCAAGAAGTCGTGCGCGCGATGATGGCGCTGCGCGTGAACGCCTTTGCCAGCAACCATTCCGGCGTGCGCGTCGCGATCGTCGACCGGCTCATCGCCATGCTCAATGCGGGCATCACGCCCGTCATCGCGTCCAAAGGCAGCGTCGGCGCCAGCGGCGACCTGGCGCCGTTGGCGTTGATGAGCGGGGCCATGATGGGCCTGCCGCAATCGCGGGTGGCCTACCGGGGCGAGGTGATGCCGGCCGCACGGGCCTTCGAACTGGCAGGGCTGGCGCCCACGATCGATGTGCAGGCCAAGGACGCGACGGCGCTGATCAACGGCGCGACGGCCTCGCTGGCGTATGCGGTGCTGGCGGCCAGCGACGCGCGCCAGCTGCTGACCAGCGCGACCATTTCCATGGTGTTGTCGCTGGAAGCCTTGCGCGGCGAACTGTCGTGCTTCGAGGCCCGGGTGATGCAGGCCCGCCCGCATCGTGGCCAGCGCGACGTGGCGGCCGCGATCCGCCAATTGGTGGCCGGCAGCCTGCGCTGCACGGAACCAGCCCGCCAGATACGCCTGCGCGGCACGCCGGGGCTGGACCCGGCGCTGGCGGGCACGCCGCACGAACCGCCGCTGGCCCCGCGTATCCAGGACGTGTATTCGCTGCGTTGCGTGCCGCAGGTCCATGGGCCGGTGCTCGAGGCGCTGGACTATATCGATGGCATTCTTGCCACCGAGATGAACAGCGCCACCGACAATCCGCTCATCTTCCCGGAAGACGAAGGCTATGCCATTGTTTCGGGCGGCCACTTTCATGGCCAATACATTGCCCAGGCGATGGACCTGCTGGCCTTGGCGGTGACGGACCTGTCGGCGATCTGCGACCGCCGCAGCGCGCGGCTGGTGGACCCGGCCTGCAACTTCGGGCTGCCGGGCAACCTGATTGCCGAACGGCCCGGGATCAACACAGGGTTTTCGGTCGTGCAGAGCCTGGGCACGGGCCTGGTGCTGGAAAACGTGGGCCTGTGCGGGCCGGCCAGCGCCACCAGCCTGCCGGCCAAGGGCAACACCGAAGATCACATCAGCAATTCGTGCTTCGCGGCGCGACGCACGCGCACGGTGGTCGAGAACGCCCAGGCGGTGGTCACGGTGGAAATGCTGCTGGCCGCGCAGGCGCTGGACCTGGCCGAGCCGGATCTGCGCGCCTATCCCGTAGGCCAGGGCACGGCCGCGGCCTGGTCCGCGATCCGCGCCGTCGTGCCGGCCATGCTGGGCGATGACCGCTGGGTGCACGACGACATCGCGCTGCTGCAATCGCGGGTGGCGGACGGCAGCCTGGCTGCCGCCGTGCAGTCGGCCTGCGGGCCGCTATGGTCTGCGCAGGGGGCGGCATGACACCGGTGGCTGGCGCGGCATCGCGCGACGATGACGACACCTTGCCCGGGCGCATCGCGCGCACGCTGGTCGAACGCATCATCACGGGAAAATTGCGTCCCGGCGAACGGGTGGGGCAGGACGCCCTGGCGGCAGAATTCGGCGCCAGCCACGTGCCGGTCCGGGAAGCCTTCCGCCGGGTCGAGGCGCGCGGCCTGCTGGTCAGCGAGCCGCGCAAGGGCGTGCGTGTCAGTGCGCTGGACGAGGCCTCGGTGCTTGAAATCACCCGCATGCGCGGCGCGCTGGAATCCCTGGCGCTACGCTATGCGATACCGGCGATGACCGCCGACGATATCGGGCTGGCGCAGGCCGCGATCCAGGCAGGCGAACAGGCAAAGGACATGCAGCAATGGGAGGCCGCGAACCGTGCCTTTCACGAAGCCCTGTACCGGCCCTGCGCGATGCCCCGCCTGCTGGCCAGCATCGACATGCTGCATGAATCGCGCGAGCGCTACATGCACGTGACTGCGGCGTGCGTGGACTGGGACCCCGGCTCGCAACGCGAGCACCAGCAACTGCTGGCGGCGGTAACCAAGCGCGATGTCGAGCGGGCCTGCCGCCTGCTAGAGGCGCACATCGCCGAGGCGGGCGAGATCCTGGTGCAGGGGCTGGAAAAATGGCGCGCCACGGTGGCCGGGCCCGGCTGATGCGGGTCGGCGCCGTGGCGGCATGGCGCGGGAATCAGTCGTCAGACTGTTTCTTGGGCACCGGGAACGGGTTTTCGCGGTATTGCAGCGTGAAGCTGGCGCGGTCGTCCTGGGCCAGTTCACGGGCCAGGTAGGGCATGGCTTGCTTGAGGGCGTCGTGCAGCGTCCAGGGCGGGTTGACCAGGAACATGCCGCTGCCATGCAGGCCGTAGCCGTCGATGGTGGCCTTCTTGACGGTCAGGGTGGCATGCAGCCAGCTCTTGACCTTCAGGTTCTCGAAGTGGCGCGCCATTTCGCTGGCTTCGCGCCGCTGCACCAGCGGATACCAGACGGCAAAGGTGCCGGTGGCAAAGCGCTTGATGCATTCCTTGACGGTGATCAGGGTGCGGCGGTAGTCGTTCTTGTCTTCGTAGGAAGGGTCGATCAGGACCATGCCGCGGCGCGTGGGCGGCGGCAGCAGGGCCTTGACGCCTTCGAAGCCGTCGTCGCCGTAGATGGTGGTCTGGCGCTGGGCGGTGCGGCCCTGGTGTTCGAGGTTGACGACCAATGCGTCGATCTCGGTGGGGTGCATTTCGAACAGGCGCAGGCGATCGGACGGGCGCAGGGCATCCAGGGTAAGCCAGGGCGACCCGGGGTAGCGCTTCAGGCGGCCGTTGGTGTTGAACGCGCGGATGCGGGCGACGTAGTCGGCCAACAGGGGCGGCAGGTCGTCGCGTTCCCAGAGGCGGCCGATGCCGTCTGCGAATTCGGACGTCTTGGCGGCCCAGTCGCTGTCCAGGCTGTAGAGGCCGGCGCCGGCATGGGTGTCGACGACCCAGTACGGCGCATCCTTGCGATTGAAGTAGTCCAGGGTGTGGACCAGGATGGCGTGCTTGAGAACGTCGGCGTGATTGCCGGCGTGGAAGGCGTGGCGATAACTGAACACGGGGCGGGCGCCTTAAGCGGAAGCGGCCGGCGCGATGGCGGCCAGTTCGTCGGTGAAGATGCCGTCGATGCCCCAGTCGAGCAGCAGCTGGGCGCGCGCGGGGTCGTTGACGGTCCAGGCGGCGATGCGGTAGCCGGCGGCGTGCACGGCGTCGATCAGTTCGCGGGTGGCGTCTTTCTGGTTGATGTTCAGGGCGACGCAGTCGTACTTGACCAGGCGGTCGAGCCAATCGGCGGGCACTTTTTCAACGAGCAGGGCGCGCGGCAGTTCGGGGGCGACTTCCAGGGCGGCCTGCAGGGCTTCTTCGGCAAACGAAGACAGCAGCGGCGGCACGGCGGCGTCTTTCCACAGTTCGCGGGCGGCCAGGGCGACGGCGGCGCCGGTCTCGGCTTCGCGGCCGGGGCAGGGCTTGATTTCGACGTTGCTGGCAATGCCGTTGGCGACGGTGTAGCGAGCGACGGCGGCGAAGGTGGGCAGGGGCTCGCCGGCATAGCGGGCGGAATGCCAGCTGCCGAAGTCGAGCTGGGCGAGTTCGCTGAAGGTCTTGGCGGCGGCGGGGCCGTGGCCGTTGGAGGTGCGCTCGACGTCGTCGTCGTGCATGAGGACAAGGATGTTGTCGCTGCTGAGCTTGACGTCGTATTCGAAGATGGTGAAGCCGTGGTCGGCGCCTGTGCGCATGGCGGCCAGGGTGTTCTCCGGCGCCAGGCGGCCGCCGCCGCGGTGGGCGATATGACGGGAATAGGGCCAGGTGGGGAGTTTTGCTGTCATTTCTTTTGTTGCTTTATCGGTGCTTTTGGATAGGTTGCAAGGATACTCCTTCTTTAGGGGGGAGTTATTGGGGGTTGGGGGTGGTTTGGGTTCTTTTGGCGCGGCGTCGGGGCGGTGGGGCCGGGGCGGGGCTACGCGGCTTGTCCGGCGCGCGGGCGCCGGACAGCGCGTGCTCATCCTCGTCGTCGCCTGCGGCGACTCCTACGGATTCCGCCGCGCGCGCCGCTACACGCCCCGCCCCGGCCCCACCGCCCCGACGCCGCTCGCGTTGGTGATTAATCACCTGTGTTTGGGGCGGGTGGTTTGCTTGGGCTTCGTGGGGGGGCAAAACTTTGGGGGGGAAGAGGTGGATTGCGCCCGTCCAGGACGGGCCGCCCTGCGCGGCCGTCGTGGACATACGCTGCTGGTGATGCAGCGGTTGATGGCTTTGTTGTTGTGGTGGCTCTACTTCAGTGGGGCCTTGTCTTGTGAGATGTCCATGATCATGCGGGCGGCCAGGTAGAGGCGCGGGACGATGGAGTTGATCTGGATGTATTCGGCGTCGTTGGAGTGGGCGCCGAAGCCGGACAGGCCCATGCCTTCGATCACGGGGCCGCGGGCCTTGAGGGCGGCGAAGGCGGCGTCGGTGCCGCCGCCGCTGGCGCGGTCGATGACTTTCATGGGCAGGTCGAGTTCTTTGTAGATGGCGACGCCGTGGTTGGCCAGGGCGCGGGACGCGGGGGTGGCTTCCAGCGGGGGGCGGCGCACTTCGAATTTGACGGTGACCTTGGAGTCGGGCAGCAGCTTTTTCTGCACGCGTTCCTGCAGGGTGCGCGAGAGGGCGTCGAAGTCGGAGACTTTCAGGGCGCGGGCGTCGGCCTGGGCGGTGGCCTGGCCGGGGATGACGTTGCGGTTGGTGCCGGCCTGGGCGACGGTCCAGTTCAGTTTCAGGCCTTCTTCGGGTTTGGACAGCTTGTCCAGTTGCAGCAGCTGGTGGGCGAGTTCGTAGAGGGCGTTGACGCCCCCTTCGGGGCGGGCGCCGGCGTGGGAGGTCTTGCCTTGCACGTTGAGGTAGGCCGCGCCGATGCCGCTGGTGGCCAGGGTCAGGCGGGGTTCGGTGCCGCCGCCTTCGAAGGAGAAGACGGCGTCCTGGTCGGCGCCCAGGCGGGTGATGGTGTCGCGGGCGCCGGGCGAGCTGATTTCTTCGTCGCCGTTGATGAGGACGGTGATGACGCCGTAGTCCTTGAAGTCCATTTTCTGCAACAGGGCCAGGGTGTGCAGGATGGTGGCGACGCCGTGCTTGTCGTCGGCGATGCCCAGGCCGTAGGCGCGTTCGCCGTCGATGCGAAAGGGCTGGTCGCGCAGCATGCCGTTGCGATAGACGGTATCCATGTGGGCGATCAGCATGATTTTCTTCTGGCCGTTGCCCTTGAATTCGGCGTGGACCATGGGGCCGACGTGTTCGGGGGTGTCGTCCAGGCGGAAGATGTCGGTGGGCTTGATGATGTCGACCTTGCCGCCCAGCGCCTTGAGGCGGTCGCCGATGAGGGCGGCGATGCGTTCCACGCCTTCGACGTCCTTGCTGCCCGATTCGATGTTGACCAGGTCGCGCATGGTGTCGAGCATGCCTTGCTTCTGCCCCTGGGCGGCTTCGTGCACGGCGGCGACGGGGGCGGCCAGGGCGGCATGGGCGCCACCCAGGAAGGCCAGGGCGACGGCGGCGCGCAGGATGTGGGGACGGGGGAGCGGGAACGGCATGGATGGTCACCTATGCGTAGAGGGGGATTTCACGATACGGGGGCGGGCCGGGGGCGAAAACGGGGGTTTCCCGAGTTGACGGGCGCGGGCTTCCATGGGGTCGGAAGGGGGCCGCAAGGCCGCCGCGGGCAGGCGGGCGGGGCGGCAAGAGACGCGTTAGAATCGCGCGCTGCGGGACGAATGAGAGATGCTAAAATCCGCCCGCTGACCCGGTTTGACCGGTATGGGAATAGGGCGAATGAGATTCGCCTTTTTTTATGCGTTTTCGTGCGGCCCGGGCGGAAGTCTCCTCCCGAGTGCGGCAACAGGGATTCCATGTTCGAATTTATTCGCAGCCATCGGCGCTGGATGCAGTTCATCCTGCTGCTTCTGATTGTGCCTTCCTTCTTCCTCGTCGGGATTCAAGGCTATGACAGCTTCATGCGCCGCGAGCCTGAATTGGCAACCGTCGCCGGCCAGCCGATTTCCCGCGCCGAGTTCGATCAGGCGCACCGCAACCAGCTGGAGCAATTCCGCCAACGCCTGGGCGCCCAGTTCGACCCCGCGGTGATCGATACGCCGGCACTGCGCGAAAGCCTGCTGAACCAGCTGATCAATCAACGCCTCCTGGCCAACGTGGCGGTCGACAACCGTTTCTCGGTGTCCGACGAAACGCTGCGCAACACCATCGCCGCGATCCCGGAAGTCCAGGACAACGGCCGTTTCTCGCCGGAACGCTATCGCCAGGTGCTGGCCGCGCAAGGCATGTCGCCCACGTCGTTCGAGGCCGGCCTGCGCCGCGACCTGGCCGTGGCCCGCGTGCTCGAGCCCGTCGGCCAGTCGGCCCGTGCGCCCGGTGAAGTCGTGGCCACGCTGGAAACCGCGCTGACGCAGCAACGCACGGTGCAGCTGCGCCGCTTCACGGCGGCCGATTTCCGTTCGCAAGTGACCGTCACGCCGGCTGACATCCAGACCTGGTACGACGCCAACAAGCAGCAACTGCAGATTCCCGAACAGGTGCAGGTGCAATACCTGGTGCTGGACGAAGCCGCTGCCACGCAGGGCGTGCAGGTCAAGGACGAAGACCTGGCCTCGTACTACGAGCAGAACAAGACCCGCTTTGGCCAACCCGAGCGCCGCCGTGCCAGCCACATCATGATCGAAGTGCCCGCGGGCGCCTCGGAAGATGCGCGCAAGGCCGCCCGCGCCAAGGCCGAAGACCTGGCCAAACAGGCTGCCGCCGATCCGGCCAAGTTCGCAGATCTGGCCCGCAAGAATTCGCAGGACGCCGGTTCGGCCGCCAATGGCGGCGATCTGGGCTGGCTGGCGCCGGGCATGCTGTCCGGTCCGCTGGAAAAGGCCGTGTTCGGCCAAACCAAGGACCAGGTGTCCGGCGTGGTGGAAAGCCCGTCCGGTTTTCACGTGGTCAAGGTCACCGAGATCCAGCCGGCTGCGATCAAGCCGCTGGCCGAGGTCAAGGAACAGATCACCGCCGAAGTGCGCAAGCAATTGGCCGCCATCCGCTTCTCGGAAATGGCCAGCCAGCTGAACAAGCAGGTCTACGACCAGCGCGACAGCCTGCAGCCGGCCGCCGACGCGGTGGGCCTGAAACTGCGCACCGCCTCGGGCGTCACCCGCGAAGGCCTGTTGCCCGCCGACCAGGCTGGCCCGGGTTCCGCCGTCGACAGCCCGGACGCCGCGCTGCTGGACAACCCGCGCGTGCGCCAGGTGGTGTTCTCGCCCGACGTGCTGCGTGAAAAGCAGAATTCCGGCGTGATCGAACTGTCGCCCGACACGATGCTGGCGGTGCGCGTGGCCGCGGTTGAACCCGCCCACATCCCGCCGCTGGACAAGGTCAGCGACTCCATCCGCGCCAAGCTGCTGGACGAGCGTTCCGCCGAAGCCGCCAAGAAGGCCGGCGAAGCCGCGCTGGCGGCCGACCAGGCCAGCCCGGCGGCAACACCGGAAGGCTTTGGCGGTCCGCTGGTGGTGTCGCGCCAAGACCCGAAGAACCTGCCGCGCCCGGTGCTGGATGCCGTGATGCGCCTGCCCGCGTCCAAGCTGCCGGCCTACACGGGCGTGCAGTCGGGGGCCGACTACACGCTGGTGCGCCTGGAAAAGGTCGATGCCGGGACGGTCGACGCGGCTGACAAGGAACGCCTGGCGCAGCAGTTGTCGGGCGCCTGGGGTCAGGCCGAGAACGAAGCCCTGGTGCGCATGCTGCGCGAAGAGTACAAGGTGCAGGTACTGCCGGCCGCGGGCGACGTCATCCGCGGCGACGCGTCCCAACAGGCCGCAGGCTGAGGCTTGCGCCACGCCGCGGCGTCGTGATGGCGCCGCGGGCTTGACCTGAAATTGCGCCGTCGTTGTGTCGCCGTTGCCGTGTTACTGCAACAGCGGCCGCAACACCGGCCACACGTTATCCAGCAATTGGCCCTGCGCATCCTCGTTCGGATGGATGCCGTCGGCCTGGAACATCGCCCGGTTCGTTGCAATGCCTTCCATCAGGAAGGGCACGAGCCGGGCGTTTTCGTCTTTGGCGACCGTGGGAAACACCTGGGCAAAGCGCTGGGTGTAGTCGCGGCCGTAATTCGGCGGGATCTGCATGCCCACGATGACCACCTGGGCCTCGGCCTTGCGGGCCGTTTGCGCCATGGTGCGCAGGTTCTGTTCGGTCATGTTCAGCGGCAGGCCGCGCAGGGCGTCGTTCGAGCCCAGTTCCAGCACCACCACGGCCGGCTCATGCTGGCGCAGCAGCGCGGGCAGGCGGGCGACGCCGCCGCTGGTGGTGTCGCCGCTGATGCTGGCATTCACGACCTTGTACTTCGGGTATTGTTCGGAAAGCCGGGCAGACAGCAGCGGCACCCAGCCGGTGCCGCGCTTGATGCCATATTCGGCGGCCAGGCTGTCGCCCACCACCAGCACGGTGCGCAGCGCGGAACCCTGCGCCGCGGCGGCGGTCTGAGCGTGGGCGGGCGCCAACAGGGCGCTCGCAAGGACGGACGTAAGTAGCAGACGGGGAAATAGGCGCATGGATAGCAAGAATTCGATCGAGGTGAAAGGGCTGGGCAAGCGGGTAGCCGATGCCGGCGGGACGCTGTCTATCCTGGAAGACATCGATTTTACGGTGCAGGCGGGCAGCGCCGTGGCCATCACCGGCAGTTCCGGTTCGGGCAAGTCCACCTTGTTGGGACTGCTGGCGGGCCTGGATGTTCCCAGCTCGGGCAGCGTGCGCCTGGCCGGGCAGGACCTGTTCGCGCTGGACGAGGATGGCCGGGCGCGCCTGCGTGCCAATCACGTGGGATTTGTGTTTCAGTCGTTCCAGCTGCTGCCGAACCTGACGGCGCTGGAAAACGTGATGCTGCCTTTGGAACTGGCCGGCCAGCCGGCCCGCGAGGCCGCCCAGGCCATGCTGGAACGGGTGGGGCTGGGCGCGCGGCTGCATCATTATCCGCGCACCCTGTCGGGCGGCGAGCAGCAGCGGGTGTCGCTGGCCCGCGCATTCGTGGTGCAGCCGGATCTGCTGTTCGCGGACGAACCCACCGGCAGCCTGGATGCCGCCACGGGCGTGACGGTCATCGACCTGATGTTCGACCTGCACCGGGAGCACGGCACCACCCTGGTGCTGGTGACCCATGATCCGCAGCTGGCCGCGCGCTGCGCCCGTCAGCTGGTGCTGGCGGCCGGACGCATGGTCCAGTAGGGGCCAGCGTGCGGAGCCGGCGAGCCTGATGATGGCCCGCCGGACAGTACCGCTTACTTGGCCTTGGCGACCGCCTGGTTCCAGGCGGTGACCACCGCTTCGTATTCCTTGGCCGCCGCGTCCTGGCTGACCGGGAAGATCTTGATGCTCTTGAAGTCGGGCAGGGTGGTCAGGCTGGCCACCGCGATGTCGGTGCGGGTGGGGCGGCGGAAGTTCTTCACCAGTTGCGCTTCCTGGGCTTCCTTGCTGAGCAGGCCATCGTAGAGCGCCTTGGCCGCGTCCAGGTTCTTGGCGCCCTTGATGATGAACATGCCTTCGGGCGCCAGGTAGCTGCCTTCGGACGGGTACACCAGCTTGATTTCCTTCTGGCCGCCGGCCACGTATTCCTGGGCGGCGTATTCCAGCGTCATGCCCACCGCGTATTCGCCCGCGGCCACGCCCTTGTAGGTGGTGCCCGACGAGGCCGTGACCACGGCGTTGGCGGCGATCTTGTCCAGGCCTTCCTGCCCGAACTGCTTGTACAGGCCATAGACCAGCATGTAGGCCGTGCCGCTCTTGGACGGGTCGGTGATGGCGAACTTGCCCTTCCATTGCGGCTGCATCAGGTCGGACCAGGTGGCCGGGGCCGGCAGGCCCTTCAACTGGCGTTCGTTGACCATCAGCACCATGATGTGCACGTTGGTGCCCACCCACAGGTCGTCCGGGCCGCGGAATTCGGCGGGAATCTTGTCCAGGTCGGGCGAGCGGTAGGGTTGCAGGTGCTGGCGGTAAGCGCCCAGCGTGCCGAAGCCGCCGCTCCAGAACAGGTCGCCGCGCGGGTTCTGCGCTTCGGCCTCGATGCGCTTCATCATGGTGCCCGTGCCGCCGGTGACCGGCTGCACGTTCAGCTTGGGCGACTTGGCCTTGACGGCGTCCAGCGCGGTTTCGATGGTTTCGGTGTTGTTGGACGAGTACAGGACCACGTTCTGGGCGTGCAGGGCGCCCGAGGCCAGGGTGGCGGCCAACAGGCCGGTTTGCAGGAGGTGTTTGAGGTGCATGGGTCGCCTTTGGTGGGTGCGGGTTATTTGCCGGAGAACAGCTTGATGCGGAACGCCTTGACCGACACGATGATGGGCAGCACGATCACCGTGACCAGCGCGGCGCCGTAAGCCGAAGCCATGCCCAGGCGGCCGCCGTCGACCTGCCGGAAGATGGCGATGGGCATGGTTTCCAGGCCGCCGCTGTAGGCCACGATGGACGCCGACAGCTCGGAAATCGTGGTCAGCCACATCAGGATGGCGGCCGAGATGATCGAGGCCTTCATGGCGGGCAGGATCACCTTGAAGAAGGTCATCAGCGGCGACACGCCCAGGCTGATCGAGGCCTCTTCGATGGAATCGGGAATGTTGAACAGCACGGACGAGGCGTTGCGCACCGCGAACGGCAGGCGCCGCACCGCATAGCACAGCACCATGATGCCGGACGTGCCCGCCAGCACCAGCCAGCCGGTGTTGAAGGTCTGCACCAGCGCAATGCCCAGCACCGTGCCCGAGATGGTCAGCGGCAGCACCACGATGTAGTCCAGCACCTGCGTGAAGGCGCTGCGCTTCTTGATGGTCAGGTAGCTGACCAGCACCGCGAAGGCCACGCCCGTCACGGTGGCCAGCGAGGCGAACTTCAGCGAATTCAGGATGGGTTCCGGCGCGCCGTGCAGCGCCCGCTGCATGCTGGCCAGCGACCACGAGCCCCATTGCATCACCGGCCCGCTGGTCTTGGTGAACGCGGCCACGAAGACGATGATGAGCGGCAGCATCGACACCAGGATCACCAGGCCGACGCCGCCCGTGTAGAGCAGCGCGGTCCACGAGCGCACGCGGCGTGCAGCCGGCGCGCGGCCCTGCGTCATGGTGTAGACCTTGCGTTCGACCACGCGTTTCTGGATGAACAGCACGATAGCGACGATGGCGATGGACACCACCGACATGGCGCTTTGTAGCGTGGGGCTGCCGCCCATTTCGCTGACGAAGGTGTTGTAGGTCATGACCGACAGGAGCGGCACGCGGCTGCCCAGCAGCATCGCCAGCGCGAAGTTGCCCACCACCAGCGTGAACACCACCAGCGCGTTCACCAGCACCGCGGGCAGCAGCACCGGCACCAGCACGCGCAGCTTGGTCATGAAGGGCGGCGTGCCCAGACTGAGCCCGGCCTCTTCCAGCTGGCCGTCAAAGCCGCGCAGCGCGGCCAGTACGCCCAGGTAGATGTAGGTGTAGTACACCAGCGTCATGGAGAAGACCATGCCGGTCCAGCCGTAGAACGACGGCAGTGAGATGCCCGCGTCGCCCAGCAGATTGGTCAAGATGCCGTTGTTGCCCAGGATCAGCAGCCACGACTGGCCCACGATGATCTCGGGAATCACGATGGTCAGCACCGGCAGGATGGCCACCAGGTTCTTGAGCGGGAAGTCGTAGCGCGCCACCATGTAGGCGAACGGCACGCCCACCAGGATGGTGCAGGTGGTGACCGCCAGGCCCAGCACCAGCGTGTTGCCGAAGGCCTCCAGGTATTGCGAGTCGGCCAGCAGGGCCTTGAAGCCTTCCAGCGAAAAGCCGCCGTCCTGGCCGGTGATGCTGTTGCTGAACAGCACGCCAAGCGGGTACAGCACGAAAAACAGCAACAGCGCCAGGCTGATTGCGGTCAGGATGCCCCAGGGCCACCATTTGATCTTCATGGCGCGGGCGTCCTCAGGCGTTCACGACGCGGCTGTCGGCGGGAATCAGCACCTGCACCGATTCGCCGGGCTGGAACTGCGCCACCATGTTGCCCGCGTGCAGTTCCACGCGAATTTCCGAACCGTTCTGCAGTTCGATGCGGTAGGCGGTCTTGAAGCCCAGGTACTGGCGCCGCAACACCTTGCCGGGCAGCGTGTTGGGTACATAGGGCGCCGGCGCCATCAGCGCCAGTTCTTCGGGCCGGGCGATCAGCACGGCACGGTCGGCCAGGTCGGCGCCGCCCAGGGTGCCGTCAAAGCCCAGTCCGCACAGTTCAAAGCGCACGTGGCCGGCCGGGGCGCCGGCCAGGCCTGCGCGGGCGGGCACCGGGATCACGTTGGCCGAGCCGATGAAGTCCGCCACGTAGGCATTGACGGGTGTGCCGTAAAGCTCTTCCGGCGTGCCCAGCTGGGCGATGTTGCCGCTGTCCATGATGGCGATGCGGTCGGACATGGCCAGCGCTTCTTCCTGGTCGTGCGTGACGAACACGGTGGTGATGCCGGCTTCGCGCACCAGGTCCAGGATGACGTCACGCATTTGCAGGCGCATCTTGGCGTCCAGGTTCGAAAGCGGCTCATCCATCAGCAGCACGCGCGGCCGGATCACCAGGGCGCGCGCCAGCGCCACCCGCTGGCGCTGGCCGCCGCTCATCGCGGCCGGGTAGCGCTCGGCCAAGGCCAGCAGGCCGACCTTGTCCAGCGCTTCGTTGACGCGGCGGGTGGTTTCCGCACGCGCCACGCCGCGGGCTCGCAGGCCATAGGCGACGTTGTCGAAGGCGCTTTTGTCCGGAAACAGCGCGTAGTCCTGGAACACCATGCCGATGTCGCGGCGGTGGGCGGACACGTGAGTGACGTCGTCCTGGTCGAACAGCAGGCGGCCGCCATCGGGCGCGTAGAAGCCGGCAATGCAGCGCAGCAGAGTGGTCTTGCCGCAGCCGCTGGGCCCCAGCAGCGTGTAGAACGCGCCGTCGGGAATGTGCAGCGACAGGTTGCGCAGCACTTGCTGGCCGCCGAAGGTCTTGATGATGCCGTCTACCGTGATGGATGCCATGTGAGGTTCCTGCCTGTGATTGACGGCATCATAGGCAGCCCCATCGCCCGCCACCAGCAGCGTTTTTTAAGGCGAGTCGTTAGATTTTCTAAGAGGTCGGCGGCGCCGCAATCCCCTAGAATGCGGCCAACAGCCACGGCGCTACACAATGCGCCGGGCAAAAAACAGACAGACAAGGGAAAACGTGGGTAACAGCAGCAGAGCCTTGCGCCATCGCGGCGCGCGGGCGGACGTCGCCTGAGATGGCGGGCCAGAGCCTGCCGCCGCTGAAGGCCTTGCGGGTGTTCGAGGCCGCGGCGCGCCTGCGCAGCTTCACTGCGGCGGCCGACGAATTGAGCATCACGCACAGCGCGGTCAGCCAGCAGATCCGTATCCTCGAAGACTACGTGGGCCAGCCGCTGTTCGCGCGCGAGGCCCGCGGGGTGACCTTGCTGCCTTGCGCGCAGGCGTATTTCCCCGAGGTGCAGGCCAGCCTGGAGCGCATCGCCGTGGCGACGGCCAAGCTGCGTTCGCCCAGTTATGGCGGCATGCTGCGCGTCAGCGCCACGCCGTCCCTGACCATGAAATGGCTGATCCCGCGCCTGTCGGCATTCCAGGCGCTGCACCCTGGTGTGGACGTGCAATTGAGCACCCAGGGACGTTCGTTCCTGGACCGCGGCGACGATGCGGGTAGCGACGTGCTGATCCGCCACGGTTACCTGGCGCATCCCGAGATGGCGTGCGTGCATTGCCTGGATGACTTCCACGTGCCCGTGGCGTCGCCGCGCTTCATCGAGCGCAACCGGCTGGCCACGCCCGCCGATTGCCTGCGCCATCCGCTCTTGAAGGTGGCGGGCGGCATGGACCACTGGCCGCGCTGGTTCGCGCTGGCCAAGGTGGATGTGCCGGCGCAATTGCCCGGGCCGGTGTTCGACCATCAGTTCCTGTGCATGCAGGCGGCCATGAATGACCTGGGCATTGCGCTGGCGCCATGGTGCCTGCTGCAGGACGATCTGCAGGCGGACCGGCTGCGGCCCGTGTTTCTCGAACCGCGCCTGCCCAATGCCGGCGTGCATGCGCTGTACCGCCAGGAAGGGCCGGCGGCTGCCGCGGCGCGGCATTTCATTGACTGGCTGGGCCGCGAGGCCGGCCATCCGCTGCCTGGGCAATAGCCTTTCGCACCCCGTTCACCCTCGACCCGACTGATCCAAGGACCGACTTCCATGCAAGCTTTCCCCGACGCCGCCGGCCTGCACTGGCGCGGCATCACGCCGCCGCTTTCGCTGTCCGACTACAAGGTCATTGCGTTCGACATGGACTCGACCCTGATCGCCATCGAGACCCTGGACGAGATGGCCGACCTGATGGGCAAGAAGGCCGAGGTGGCCGCGCTGACCGAAGCGGCCATGCGTGGCGAGATCACCGACTACAAGCAGAGCCTGCGCGAACGCGTGGCGCTGCTGGCGGGCATGCCGCAGGCGGGGCTGGATGAGGTCTACGAACAGCGCCTGCGGCTCAATCCGGGCGTCGAAACCCTGATCGCCGCGTGCAAGGCCGCGGGCCTGTTCTGCCTGCTGGTGACGGGCGGCTTCACCTGCTTCACCGACCGGCTGCGGGTGCGGCTGGGGCTGGACGACGTGCGCGCCAATGTGCTGGAAATCGAAGACGGCCGCCTGACCGGGCGGCTGCTGCCGCAGCCCTGGGGCGACCTGTGCGATGGCGAGGAAAAGCGCCGCAAGCTGCTGGAGGTGTGTGCGGTGCTGGGCGTGGGCCCTGAACAGGCGATTGCGGTAGGTGACGGCGCCAACGACCTGCCGATGCTGCGCACCGCCGGGCTGTCGGTGGCTTACCACGCCAAGCCCGCCGTGCGCCTGCAAGCCAAGGTCGCCATCGACACAGGCGGCCTGGATCAACTGCTGCGTCTGTTCGCCGCAAAATAAGCATTGAAACCGCGCGATCTGCGGATGTAATCTAGCCGCGACCACACGGATTTACGGCGTGACCGCAGCCTGCGCAAGACGGTGTCCGGCATGTTGCCGGCAACGGATTAAAGCTTGCTTCGAAAACGCCGTAAACAGAGAAGGAAGGGCATGCCGTCTTTCCTTGCTCGCTAGCGCGAAGGAAATGCCATGACCATTTCTCGATCCGTCCGTGCGTTGCTTGTCTCGTGTGCCTTGGCCCCCGCTGCCGCGCTGGCGGCGCCGTCCGGCGGCACCATCCACTTCCAGGGCATGATCACCGAGCCGGCCGACTGTCGGGTGCAGGTCGCGGGGCCGCCACAGGCGCCGACACCGCTGGCGCGTTGTCCGGCGCCGGCCGGGCTGGCGGCGGCCAACCATGCTGCCTGGCAGGCGTCCAAGGTGAGCGTCAGCACCCGCACGCTGGTGCTGCGGGCCGATGCCCAGGGCCGGCCGCTGCAATATGGCCAGGTCGTGACGCTGACCTACCAATAGCCAGCCCCATAGCCCGCCCCGGAATGCCCCGCCCACGGACCGTGGGCGGGCACATGCAGGCTCAGGCCGGGATCAAGCCCGCAATCTTGACGTCCGGGTTGACGTCGGCCTGGTAGTCCACGCCCTCGATCTCGAAGCCGAACAGGCGCAGGAATTCCTGCTTGTAGCCGGCGAAATCGGTCAGTTCGTACAGGTTGCCGTCGGTGACCTGGTGCCACAGGGCCTGCACCTGGGCCTGCACGGCCGGGTCCAGTTCCTTGTAGTCGGCGCGCAGGCGGCCTTCGGCATCCAGGATGGGCGCATCGCCGCACAGGCTGTCGCGATACAGGCCGTAGACCTGCTCGATGCAGCCTTCGTGGGTGCCTTGCTGCTTCATTACCTTGAACAACAGCGACAGGTACAGCGGCATCATCGGGATCGCCGAACTGGCCTGCGTCACCACGGCTTTCAGCACCGATACGCGGGCGTCGCCACCACGCGCGGCCAGCTTGGCGCGGATGTCCAGCACCTTCTGGTCCAGGTCTTTCTTGGCCGCGCCGATCGAGCCGTTCCAGTAGATGTCGTGGGTGATCTTTTCACCCAGATAGGTGAAGGCGGTGGTGGTGGCGCCTTCGGCCAGCACGCCGGCCTCGAGCAGCGCGTCGATCCACAGTTGCCAGTCGTCGCCGCCCATCACGGCCACGGTGCCGTCGATCTCGGCCTGGGTGGCCGGTTCCAGCAGCGATTCCTTGATGACTTCCTTATCGGTATCCAGCCCGCGCAGATTCACGGCGTGGCCGATCGGCTTGAGGGTCGAGCTGAAGACTTCGCCGGTCTTGGGGTGCGTGCGGCGCGGCGCGGCCAGGCTGTAGATCACCTGGTCGACCTGGCCCAGGTCGGCCTTGATGGCGGCAATGGTCTGGGCCTTGATGGCGTCGGAAAACGCGTCGCCGTTGATGCTCTTGGCATACAGGCCTTCGGCGCTGGCGAACTTGTCGAAAGCGGCGCTGTTGTACCAGCCCGGCGTGCCGGCCTTGGCCGCGTCGCCGGGCCGCTCGAAGAACACCCCCAGGGTCTGGGCGCCGCACCCGAAGGCCGCGCTGATGCGGGCGGCCAGGCCGTAGCCGGTGGACGCGCCGATCACCAGCACGCGCTTGGGGCCCCCGGCGATCGGACCCTGGGCACGGACGTAGTCGATCTGGTTCTTGACGTTGGCTTCGCAGCCGACGGGATGGGTCGTGACGCAGATGAAGCCGCGCACGCGGGGTTTGATGATCATGAAGACCTCGTTCTGGGAATGCCGGGAAGGCTTGCCGCCCGGCAGGCGGCAAGCGCCGAGCATTGTACGGGAGTGCGGCGGCCCTAGCGGGCGTCGGCGCCGGCTGCGGCCGCCGCCAGGGCTCGGCCACGACGCCATTCGACCAGGCCGATGCCCATGCCGCTGGCGCAGATGATGGCAATGCCCAGCCAGGTCAGCGGGTCGGGGAAGTGGTCCCAGACCAGCCAGCCGACCGTGGTGGCGCTGATGATCTGCAGGTAGATGAAGGGCGCCAGCGTGGACGCCGGGGCGCGGCGGTAGGCGGCGATCTGGAACAGGTGGCCCAGGCCGCCGGTGATGCCGGTGGAAATCAGCAGGGTCCAGTCCAGCGGCGTCAGCGCCTGCAGCACGGGCAGGGCGGGCGGCAGGATGAAGGGCAGGGCCAGCGTCAGGCAGCCGGTGCCCACGGCGCCGCTCCAGATCAGCGAGGTGAAGGGGTCATCGCCCGCCACGCGCCGCGTGGCGATGAACTGGGCGGCAAAGCAACAGGCCGTGATCAGGCCGAAGATCGTGCCTACCGGATGCAGGCCGCCGCCCGGGCGGATCACGATGACCACGCCGATGAAGGCGATGCCGGCCGCGACGAAGCGCGACAGGCGGGCGGGTTCTTTCAGTATCCAGGGGGCCAGCGACAGCACCAGCAGTGGCGCCAGGAAATTGATGGCGGTGGCTTCGGCCTGGGGAATGTAGCTGAGCGTGGTGAAGAACATCAGCGTGGCCAGGAACATCGAGCCGCCGCGCAGGATCTGTTCACGCGGCTTCTTGCTGCGCAACACGCCCACGCCGCGGGTGGGCAGCACCAGCGCCAGCACCAGCACCAGGTGCACGGCATAGCGGAACCACGACAGCACCAGCAGCGGCACCCCGGCATTCATGACCCATTTGCCGCTGGCATCCAGGCACGACAGCGTCCACATCGACGCCACCAGCAGCAGGATGCCGACGAGCGGACCGCTGGCGGCAGGGGCGCCGCGACGCGGGCGACCGGTATCGGCCGGGGACATGGACAGACTCCTTGCGCTAGGGGGCCGCGGGCGGGGCTCCGGGGCGGCTGACATGATACGCTCATCGCGCCGGGGGAAAAGGCTCATGATCGAACTACGCAACATAGAAACATTTTTTTGGGTGGCCACGCTGGGCAGTTTCCGCGCGGCCTCGGACAAGCTCAACACCACGCAGCCGGCGGTGTCGCAACGCATCGCCTCGCTCGAAGCCGACCTGGGCGTGCGGCTGTTCGAACGCGACGCCCGCGGCGTCAAGCTGACGGGCAAGGGCCACGAACTGCTGTCGCACGCCGAGCGCATGCTGCAGGTGCGGCGCGACATGTTTGAAGCGGCCCGCGCGCAGAACGTCATGACCGGCACCGTGCGCATCGGCGTGGCCGAGACCATCGTGCAGACCTGGCTGCCCACGCTGATCGAGCTGGTGCACACCACGTACCCCGCGCTGGTGCTGGAAATCGAGGTCGACACGACCCACGTGCTGCGCTCGCACCTGATGGCCCGGCAGATCGACCTGGCCTTCCTGATGGGGCCGGTGCTCGAGGCGCGGGTCGAAAACCTGCCGCTGTGCACGTATCCGCTGGCCTGGGTCGCCAGCCCGTTGCTCGAACTGGGGCCCGAGCCGCTGACGCTGGAACGCATCGGCCGGCTGCCCGTCATCACCTATCCGTCCAACAGCGCGCCTTACCGCGTGGTGCGCGACATGCTCACCCGCGCAGGCGTCACGTCGCCGCGCATGTATGGCAGCGCATCGATGTCGATGGTGGTGCGCATGACGCAGGACGGCATCGGCACCAGCGTCATCGCGCCGGTATTCCTGGGCAAGGAACTGGCGCGCGGCGAATTGCGCATCCTGCAGGTGGATGCCGATCCGCTGCCCGAACTGAGCTTCACCGCGACCTGGGTGCAAGGCCCGGACAGCCACGCGGTCAGGCTCATTGCACAGATGGCGCAGAAGGTCGCGGCGCAGGCCGGCGACAGCATTCCCGCCTAGGTGTTTTCCCCGAAGGGCGACGCGCGGCCGCTATGAATGGCGGCCGCGGCGCGTTCGCGCCCGGCACCTGGCATTCGCTGCAAAGCCGCATGGCTGCTGGCTTTGCGGCTAGCGGCCAGGGCGGCGGCAACGAGACCCAAGAAATATTTATACCCCCACATCGCAACATACGATTGGACGCTGCACGCCCCTGACGCTGCAATGGCGGCAGATCAGAAAAAGCCTGGATACACAGTGCGGGGGGATCCCATCACTCCTCTGACGTTTCGATTTCTACCCGCGCGCGATCAGGGTAACGGGGACCTGCGCGCGGCAGACCATCCCGCCAGCTAGGAGTTTCAGTCCATGAAGAAGTCACTTGTTTCAGCCGTCGTTGCCGTCGGCCTGCTTGCGGGCGCCGCCCAGGCGCAAGACCTGCCCAAGACCCACCTGAAGGTCGTGGGCGGCCTGTCCAACCTGACCGCCTACAACGATTACGAAAAGCCGTTCTGGACCAAGACCGTGCCGGAACAGTCCAAAGGCCAGGTGACGGCGGACATCAAGGGCTTCAACGAAATGGGCTTGAAGGGCCCGGAACTGCTGCGCCTGATGTCGACGGGCGTGGTCGAGTTCGGCACCGCCACGCTGTCGTACTTCGCCAGCGACAACCCCATCAACGAGGCCATCGACCTGGCGGGCCTGGCGCCCGACGTGCAGACTGCGCGCGCCGTGACCAACGCGTTCGAGCCGGTGTATGCCCGCCTGTACGGTGAAGGCAACAACGTCAAGCTGCTGGGCATTTCCACCTATCCGGCCCAGGTGCTGTTCTGCAACGCCGAGATCAAGGGCCTGGCCGACATCAAGGGCAAGAAGGTGCGCACCAGCAGCCGCACGACGGCCGAGTTCGTCGAGGCGCTGGGTGGCTCCAGCGTCACGATGGCCTTCGGCGAAGTGGTGCCGGCGCTGCAGAACAAGGTGGTCGATTGTGCGATTACCGGTTCGCTGTCGGGCTACTCGGCCAAGTGGTACGAAGTGTCGACCCACCTGGTGGCGTTGCCGATCAACTGGAACCAGCAGATCCACGCCGTCAACCAGAAGGCCTGGGACAAGCTCGATCCCAACGTCCGCACGTTCGTGCAGGCGAGCGTGAAGACGCTGGTCGATCAGATCTGGGATGCCGCGGCGGTGCAGACCCAGGAAGGCTATGACTGCAACACGGGGGCCGCGGCTTGCCCGTTCCCCGTCAAGGGCAAGATGGTGCTGGTGCAGCCTTCGGACGCCGATCAGGCGCTGCTCAAGAAGGTCACGCAGGAAGCCGTGCTGCCCAAGTGGGCCGCCCGCTGCTCGGCGCAATGCGTCAAAGACTTCAACGCCACCGTCGGCAAGACGCTGGGCGTGACGGCGAGCAAGTAAGAGATCCTGCCCATGACCCGATCCGAACACCTGCGCCTGCTGGGCGGACTGCTGCGGCGCGCCGAGACCTTCTCGCGCGCGGCAGTATGGGCGGGCGGGGCGCTGACCATTGCCAGCGTCCTGCTCATTTCCTTTGACGTTCTGGCCCGCAAATTCCTGGGCTTCAACACGGGCGGGGCGGACGAATTGTCCAGCTACGCCTTCGCCATCAGCACGTCATGGGCGTTGGCCTTCGCCACGCTGCAGCGCGCCAATGTGCGCGTGGACGTGCTCTACCAGATGCTGCCGGTGCGCGTGTCCGCACTGCTGGACTGGCTTTCCATGGTGACCCTGGCGGTCTTCATGGTGTTCCTGACGTACTACGCGTTCGAAGTGGTACAGACCTCCTGGGCGCAGAAGTCGGCGGCCAACACGCCGCTGGCCACGCCGTTGTGGATCCCGCAGGGCCTCTGGCTGCTGGGGCTGGGCTGGATGTGCGTGACCGTGGCGTTGATGCTGGCGCGCGCGTCGGCGGCCCTGGTGACGGGCGACCTGGCGCTGGTCAAGGAGATCTGCGGCGTGCGGTCGGCGCAGGAAGAGGCCGACGATGAAGCCGCCGCCGGTGAACGCATGGTCAAGGGAGCCGTCGCATGATCGCCACCGCCCTGACGCTGCTGCTGGTACTGATCGGCCTGTCCATCCCCGTGGGCGCTGCCCTGGGCGTGCTGGGCCTGATGCTGGACCCGCTGTTCTCGATGCTGCCGCTGTCGCGCGCCATCGGCGAAATCTCGTGGAGCACGAACAACGAGTTCCTGCTGGTGGCCATTCCGCTGTTCATCATGCTGGGCGAGGTGCTGCTGCGCGCCGGGTTCGCCGAGCGCATGTATGGCGCGATGAGCCTGTGGCTGTCGTGGCTGCCGGGTGGCCTGATGCACGCCAACATCGGTGCGTCCACGCTGTTCTCGGCCACGTCTGGCTCCAGCGTCGCCACGGCCGCCACCGTGGGCACCGTGGCGATTCCGCAGATCCGCAAGTATGGCTACAACGAACCGCTGTTCCTGGGCAGCCTGGCGGCCGGGGGCACGCTGGGCATCCTGATCCCGCCGTCCATCAACCTGGTGATCTACGGGGTGCTGACCAACTCGTCGGTGCCCAAGCTGTACCTGGCCGGCATCATTCCGGGCCTGGTGATGGCGCTGCTGTTCATGGTCACCGTGGGGATCGCCTGCCTGGCCAAGCCGGCCTGGGGCGGCAAGAAGATCCATGCGACCTGGGGCGAACGCTTTGCCAGCCTGGTCCATCTGGCGCCGCCGCTGGGGATCTTCCTGCTGGTGGTGGGGTCGATCTACGGCGGCCTGGCCACCCCGACCGAGGCCGCGGCCCTGGGCGTGTTGGGCGCCTTGCTGCTGGCCGCCTGGTTCCGCCGCCTGACCTGGGCCATGCTGCGCGAATCGATGGAAGGCACCATGCGCTCGACCGCGATGATCATGCTGATCGTGGTGGCCGCCAGCTTCCTGAACTTCGTCATGTCGGCCACCGGCCTGACCGATGCACTGACCCGCTCCATCACCAGCCTGGGCCTGTCGCCGGGCTGGATGCTGCTGATCGTGATCGTGTTCTACCTGGTGCTGGGCTGCTTCATGGAGACGCTGTCCATGATGATCACGACCATCCCCATCGTGGCGCCCATCATGATCGCGCTGGGCTACGACCCCATCTGGCTGGGCATCATCATCATCATCCTCGTCGAGGCCGCGCTGATCACGCCGCCGGTGGGCCTGAACCTGTTCGTGGTGCAAAGCCTGCGCAAGAGCGGGTCGATGGGCGCGGTGATCGTCGGCAGCCTGCCGTTCGTGCTGGCGATGTTCGTGATGCTGGCGCTGCTGTCGTGGTGGCCGGACCTGGCCTTGTGGCTGCCGCGGGTGTTCGGCTAGCGCCGGCCTCGCATTGCCCGGGGCGCGGCCAGGCGCCGCGCCCGATTCCCTTCCTTTTCCATTCGCAGGATAGTCATGAAAGCCGTATTCCAGATCGACGCCGACACCCCCCGCCAGGTCGCGGTGGATTTCAACACCCTGATCGTGGCCGGCTGGGCTGGACGCGATAGGGCCGCGATCGAGCACCATATCGAAGAACTGGCCGCCATCGGCGTGCCGCGCCCCAGCAGCGTGCCGCTGTACTACCGCATCGCGGATAACCAGCTGACCCAGGGCGAGCGCGTGCAGGCGCTGGGCGGCGACTCGTCGGGCGAAGTCGAGACCTTCGTCTTTGCCGCGGGCGGCGAGATGTACGTCAGCATCGCGTCCGACCACACCGACCGCAAGCTGGAGACGGTCAGCGTGGCCATGTCCAAGCAGGTCTGCGTCAAGCCGGTGGCGGACAAGGCCTGGCGCCTGGCCGACGTGGCCGGCTACTGGGACGAACTGATCATCCGGTCCTGGATCGTCGAGAACGGCGAACAGGTGCTGTACCAGGAAGGCCCGCTGGCCTCGTTACGCACGCCGCAGGAACTGATCGCCGGCTATACCGGCGGGGCCGCCATGCTGCCAGAAGGCGCCGGCATGACCTGCGGCACGGTGGGTGCCATCGGCGGCATCCGCGCCGCGGCCGAGTTCACCATGGAACTGCATGATCCGCGTCGCCAACGCAGCCTGCGCCACCGTTATCATGTCGAAAGCTTGCCCGTGGTGGCCTGACCTGCGGCCATCCTTTTGACAGGTACGGCGCGCCCCGGCGGGGCGCGCCAGCGCTATTTCCATCCGTATTCTTCACGCCGCCCGGCGGCACCTGGAACCTTATGCTTGCGACCCTGAACGACTTGACGGCAGCCCTGAACGACGGCCGCACCACCTCCGTGCAACTGACCGAGGCCGCGCTGGCCCGCGCCGCCGATCCGGCGGGCGAGGGCGCGCGCGCCTTTACCCGCCTGTACGCCGAATCGGCCCTGGCCCAGGCTCGCGCCTCCGACACGCTGCGCGCCGCCGGCATCGTCCGCTCGGCCGTGGAAGGCTTGCCGATCAGCATCAAGGACCTGTTCGACATCGAAGGGGAAACCACGATGGCCGGTTCGGTGGCGCGCGAAGGCGAGCCGGCCGCCGACGCCAACGCCGAAGTGGTGCAACGCCTGATCGCCGCGGGCGCGGTCATCATCGGCCGCACCAACATGACCGAATTCGCCTATTCCGGCCTGGGCATCAACCCGCATTACGGCACCCCGCTGAACCCGTGGGATCGCGCCACCGGCCGCATTCCCGGCGGTTCGTCGTCGGGCGCGGCCGTGTCGGTGGCCGATGGCATGGCCGTGGCCGCCATCGGTTCGGATACCGGCGGCTCGGTGCGCATTCCAGCCGCGCTGTGCGGCCTGACCGGTTTCAAGCCCAGCGCCTGGCGCGTGTCGATGCAAGGCGTGCTGCCGCTGTCGGCCAACCTGGACTCGATCGGCCCCATCGCCGCCAGTGTGCGCTGCTGCGCCGAGCTGGACGCCATCCTGTCGGGCGAGGGCGGCCCGGTGCCCGATGCGCTGCCGCTGCGCGGCCTGCGCCTGGCGGTGCCCAAGACGCTGGCGCTGGACGCCATGGACAAGCACGTGTCCGACACCTTCGCCCGTACCGTGGCCCGCCTGGTCGAGGCCGGCGCGCTGGTCGACGAGATCGCCATCCCTGAATTCGCCGAACTGGCCAACATCAACGCCAAGGGCGGCTTCACGGCCGCCGAGGCCTGGGCCTGGCACCGCGGCCTGATCGAACGCGCCGGCAAGCGCTACGACCCCCGCGTGGTCTCGCGCATCATGCGCGGCAAGGACATGAGCGCGGCCGACTACCTGGACCTGCTCGATGCGCGCGAAGCCTGGGTGGCCGCGGTGGACCGCCGCATCGCCGGCTACGACGCGCTGATCATGCCGACCACGCCCATCGTGGCCCCGCCCGTGGCCGACCTGGCCGCCTCGGACGAAGCCTATTACGCCGCCAACGGCCTGATCCTGCGCAATCCCACCCTGATCAATTTCCTGGATGGCTGCGCGCTGTCGCTGCCGTGCCACGCCGACGGCACGGCGCCGGTGGGCCTGATGCTGGCCGGCAGCAACGGCGCCGACCGCCGCATCCTGGCCATCGGCCAGGCGGTCGAAGACCTGCTGGCCGGACGTTGAGGCCGCGGCGGGGCCCGGGCGGCCCCGCCCACGGCTGGACACGCGCTGGGATACGCGGCAAGCTGGCTGCATGATCGACCTGCGCAATATCGAGACGTTTTTCTGGGTGGCCACGCTGGGCGGTTTCCGCGCGGCCGCCGAAAAGCTCAATGCCACCCAGCCGGCCATTTCCCAGCGCATCGCGTCGCTGGAATCCGATCTGGGCATCCGCCTGTTCGACCGTGACGTGCGCGGCATCAAGCTCACCGGCAAGGGGCGCGAACTGCTGTCCCACGCCGAACGCATGCTGCAGCTGCGGCGCGACATGCAGGAGGCCGCCCGCGCCAAGAGCGTCATGAGCGGCACGCTGCGCCTGGGTGTGTCCGAAACCATCGTGCATACCTGGTTGCCCACCCTGATGGAGTACCTGCACGACGCCTATCCGGCGCTGATGGTCGAGATCCAGGTGGACACCACCACCATGCTCAAGACCCAGCTGGCGTCGCGCCAGATCGACCTGGCGTTCCTGCTGGGCCCCATGGAAGAGCCGCGGGTCGAGAACCTGTACCTGTGCAATTACCCGCTCAGTTGGGTCGCCAGCCCCAAGCTGAAGGTCGGACGCCTGCCCATCAGCCTGAAGCGGCTGGCGCAGTGGCCCGTCATCACGTATTCATCCACCACCGACCCGCACCGCGCGGTGCGCCAGCTGATGCTTCAGGCCGGGGTGGAATCGCCCCGCATGTACGGCAGTTCGGCGCTGAGCGTGATCGTGCGGATGGCGCTGGACGGCATCGGCACGGCCGTCATCGCGCCCGTGATCCTGCAGAAAGAGCTGGTGCAGGGCGAATTGCGGCTGCTGGACGTCAAGGCGCCGGCCTTGCCGCCGCTGCACTACACCGCCTGCTGGATGCAGGGGCCGGACAGCCAGGTGCCGCGTGCAGTGGCCGAAGCCGCGCAGCAGATTGCGCGCGAAGAGGCGCTGCGCCATCCGGCAAAACCCTGATAAGGAATATTGATCGGGGTCTATCGCAACATGTGATTAGACGGTGTGCCCGAGTTCCTGTGCAATGTCCCCATACCAATACTGACGCAAGGGGAATTGACATGGCATTCGATCTGGCAGCCCGCAACAGCATCGAACTGGCGCGCCGCGCCCGGCTCGACGCCCGCAGCGGCAAACTGACCGGACCCACGGCGAACCTTGCGCCGGGGCACGTGCAGGCCAACCTGGCGATCCTGCCGCGCGCGCTGGCGGCCGATTTCCTGCATTTCTGCCAGCGCAATCCCAAGCCTTGCCCCTTGCTGGCCATGTCCGAACCGGGCGACCCTGCCTTGCCTGAACTGGGCCACGACATCGACATCCGCACTGACATCCCGCGATACCGCGTCTGGCAGAACGGCGAACTGGTGGCCGAGCCCACCGATGTGCGTGACATCTGGCGCGACGACCTGGTGTCGTTCCTGATCGGCTGCTCGTTCTCGTTCGAAGAGGCGATGCTGGACAACGGCCTGCCGGTGCGCCACATCGAGCAAGGCTGCAACGTGCCGATGTATCGCACCAGCATCCCGACCCACGCCGCAGGGGCCTTTGGCGGCCCGCTGGTGGTGTCGATGCGCCCGCTCAAGGCCGCCGATGCCATCCGCGCCATCCAGGTGACTTCGCGTTTTCCCTCGGTGCACGGCGCGCCGGTGCATATCGGCGACCCCGCGTTGATCGGGATTGCCGACATCAACCGGCCGGATTATGGTGACGCCGTAGAGATCCGTGCCGGTGAGTTGCCGGTGTTCTGGGCCTGCGGCGTGACGCCCCAATCGGTGGTGGCCGCGGTCAGGCCCGAATTCTGCATCACCCACGCGCCCGGCCACATGCTGGTCACCGATTTGATCAACAGCCGCATGGCCATTCTTTAAGCCGTCCGCAGTACCGGCGCCTGCTATCCGGGCGCGCCAAGCAGCTTTGGTTTTGCCTCCAGAACGATCCATGAAAGGACAAGGGGAAAAGGCGACAAAAGTTCAGGACCCACCGCCTTCCGGCATGCCGGAGGGTGGCGGGTTGCCGCAAGCCCGGAACCGCCGGGCCCGGGGCCGTGCGCCCCGCATATTGCATTGCTTTCACAGTGGGATTTTTCCAGGAGTCTAGTAATGAAGATGAAGCTCATTGCGGGTGTCGCCGCGAGTCTGGCGATGTTGGCTGCCGTGCCGCTTGCGGCCCAGGCGCAGGTCAAGACCGTCAAGATCGGCGCGATCTATCCCTTGTCCGGCGCGCTGGCGTCCACCGGCGCCGAGATCAAGGCGGCCGTGGAATTGGCCGTGGACATCATCAACAACCCGCATCCCGAGCTCGAGGGCATTCCCCTGGCCGCGGGCGCCGGGCTGCCGGCCCTGGGCGGGGCCAAGATCGAAGTGGTGTTCGGCGATTCGCAGGGCAAGCCCGAAGTGGGCCTGGCGGATGCGCAGCGCCTGATCGACCAGGAAAAAGTGGTGGCCCTGACCGGCGCCTACCAATCCGCCGTGACCAAGACGGCCAGCCGCATCGCCGAGCAGCGCGGCATTCCCTACCTGAACGGCGAATCCAGCAGCCCGGACCTGACCGAACGCGGCTACAAGTGGTTCTTCCGCACCTCGCCCAACGACGATACCTTCGTCGAAAACATGATGCAGTTCCTGGACACCATCAAGGACACGCCGACGGCCAAGATCGCCGTGGTGTACGAGAACACCGACTTCGGCGTCAACACGTACAAGGCCGTTGAAAAGTTCGCCAAGCAGTACAAGCGCGAAGTGGTGGCCAACATCGCCTACAGCGCCGGTTCGGCCTCGGTGACCGCCGAAGTGCAGAAGCTGGCCGCGGCCAAGGCTGACGTGGCGATCTTCGCCAGCTACACCTCGGATGCCATGCTGTTCGTGCGCACCATGCGTGAAAGCAAGTACGCGCCGCCCGTGCTGCTGGCCAACGACGCCGGCTTCATCGATTCGCGCTTCGTGCAGGAAGTGGGCCCGCAGGTGCAGGGCGTGCTGACGCGCGACGTGTGGGGCAATGACGTCGCCGCCGCCAAGGCCGGGCTGAAGAAGATCAACGACATGTACAAGGCCAAGACCGGCAAGGACCTGAACGGCAACAACGCCCGTTCGATGCAGGGCGTGCTGGTGCTGGCCGACGCCATCAACCGCGCCGGTTCCACCGATCCGGAAGCGATCCGCAAGGCGCTGGCCGCCACCGACCTGGGCGAGTCGCAAGTGGCCATGCCCTGGGCCGGCGTGAAGTTCGACGACAAGGGCCAGAACACCAAGGGTTCGGGCCTGATCCTGGAACTGAAGGGGTCGTCGTACCAGACGGTATGGCCGGAAAAGTACCGCACCGACAAGACGCTGCCCACGCTGCCGTTCTCCTGGAAGTAATCATCAGCCGTGGCGGGCCGCGGGGGCCCGCCACAGGAGCACTCCATGTTTGAAGCTCTCTCGGCAGGCCTGTTCAACGGCCTGATCTACGCCGCGGTGGCGGTAGGGCTGGCGCTGATATGGGGCATCACCGACGTCATCAACTTCGCCCACGGCGAATTCCTGATGCTCGGCATGTATGCCGCCTATTGGCTCTACACCCTGGGGCATATCGACCCCACGCTGTCCGCGCCGCTGGTGGCCATCATCCTCGCCTTCGTCGGTTTCCTGACCTATGCGCTGATCATCAAGCGGCTGCAGAAAGGCCCGGCCATGGCGGTCATCCTGGCCACCTTCGGGCTGGGCCTGGTGCTGCGCCAGCTGGCCTTCATCGCCTTCAGCCCCGACTACCGCAGCCTGCCCGACACGATGGTGTCCGGCAGCGTGACGCTGGCGGGTATCTCGCTGGGCCGTCCGCAAGTGGTGACCGGCCTGATCGCGCTGGTGGTGATCGTGGCGCTGTTCATCCTGGTGTACCGCACCCGCTGGGGCCATGCCCTGCAGGCGGTCGCCGAAGACCGCCAGGTGGCGGCGCTGGTGGGCATTTCGCCGGACCGGGTCAACGCCCAGGTCTGGATGCTGGGCAGCGCCGCGGTGGGGCTTGCCGGTGCGCTGCTGACCACCTTCTTCTACGTGTTTCCGTCGGTGGGCACGGTGTTCGGCCTGCTGGCATTCGTGGCGGTGTGCATGGGCGGCTTCGGTTCGCTGCCGGGCGCGTTCATCGCGGGCATCCTGATCGGCATCATCGAGGCAATGACGGGCTACTTCGTGGCGCCCGCCTTGAAGACGGTCAGCGTGTTCATCCTGTTCATTCTGGTTCTCTGGTACCGGCCGCGCGGCCTGTTCGGGCGGTGGTGACATGACGACGACACAGAAAATCGATGGCACGTCCTCGGGCGTGCCGAAATGGCCGGTGGCCGTGGCCCTGGGCGTGGCGGTGCTGATGGCGCTGGTGCCCTTGGTGATCACCGACTCGTTCACGCTGCAGGTGCTGCTGCTGGCCATCATGTTCGGCGCGCTGGGCGCATGCTGGAACCTGGTGGGCGGCTTTCTCGGGCGTATTTCCTTCGGCCATAGCGTATTCGTGGGCGTGGGCGGCTATACGACCTTGCTGCTGCTGCACCATCTGAAGCTCACGCCGCTGCTCGGCATTCCGCTGGGCGGCCTGATCAGCGCGGCGCTGGCCTGGCTGGTGGGCGGCCCCACGCTGCGCCTGTCCGGTCATTACTTCGCGATGGCCACCATTGCGCTGCTGCAGATCGGCTTGCTGCTGCTGATCAACTGGGAATGGGCGGGCGGGGCCGTGGGCCTGGAGGCGCCGATCGGCGATGCGGCCTGGATGCTGCTGTTTCGCAGCAAGGTGCCGTACTACCTGATCGCCGTGGGGCTGGCGTTCCTGACGTTCTGCGCGACTTATTTCCTGGTGCATTCCAAGATCGGCTTCTATTGGCGCGCGATCAACGGCGACGAGGCCGCCTCGCGCAGCCTGGGCGTGCCGGCCGACCGCTACAAGATGCTGGCGTTCGTGCTGTCGGCGGGCATGACCGGGGTCTGGGGCGGTTTCTTCGCCATGTATGTGGGCTTCATCGATCCGGAATCGATGTTCAGCCTGACCATGTCGGTGCAGGTGGTGCTCGTGGCCATTCTGGGCGGCGTGGGCACGCTGGTCGGTCCGTGGCTGGGCGCGGCGGTGCTGTTGCCGTTATCGGAAGGCACGCGCGTGCTGTGGGGCAGTTCGGGCCTGGGCCTGGACCTGCTGATTTTCGGGCTGGCGATTCTGCTCGTCACCCTGTTCCTGCCAGGCGGTCTGGTGACATTGAGGAGGCGCCGTGGCTCTGCTGGACGTTAAGGACCTGACCAAGCGCTTCGGCGGCCTGGTCGCCAACAAGGACATCTCGCTGTCGGTCGAGGCGGGCGAGATCGTCGCCATCATCGGCCCCAACGGGGCGGGCAAGAGCACGCTGTTCAACGGCCTGGTGGGCCATCACGAGCCCACCTCGGGCAGCGTGACGTTCGGCGGCGAATCCATGATCGGTCGGCGGCCCGAGCAGGTTGCGGCCATGGGGCTGGTGCGCACTTACCAGATCCCGCGCAGCTTCGGCCAGATGACGGTGCTGGAAAACGCCATGGTCGGCGCGCTGCTGCGCCATCCGCGGCTGCCCGATGCGCGCCGCGCCTCGGCCAAGGTGCTGCAACTGGTCGGCCTGGCCGACCGCGCCAACACGCTGGCTGCCGAACTGAACGTGGCGGGGCAGAAGCGGGTGGAACTGGCGCGCGCCCTGGCGACCGAGCCGCGCATGCTGCTGCTGGACGAAGTGGCGGGCGGCCTGAACCCGGCCGAAGCCATTGCGCTGGCGGAGATCCTGCGCGGCATTCATGCTGCCGGGGTCACGCTCATCATCGTCGAGCACGTGCTGGAAGTGGTGATGCGGCTGGCCCAGCGGGTGCTGGTGCTGAACTTCGGCCAGATGATTGCCGAAGGCGCGCCGCAGGACATCGTGCGCAATCCCGCCGTGATCGAAGCCTATCTGGGGAGAAAGCACCGTGCCTGAAGTGATGTTGAAGGTAGAGAACCTGAGCGTGGCCTATGGCGGCGTGCAGGCCGTGCGCGGCGTGTCCCTGGAAGTGCGCCCGGGCGAGATCGCCGCGCTGCTGGGCGCCAATGGCGCGGGCAAGTCCAGCACGCTGCTGGCCATCATCGGCTCGGTCAAGCCCAAGGAAGGCCGGGTGGTCTTCGAAGGGCGCGACATCACGGGCACCCCGCCGGACCAGTTGGTCAAGCAGGGCATCGCGATGATTCCGGAAGGCGCGCGGGTATTTGCGCGCCAACCGGTCGAGCAGAACCTGCGGCTGGGCGCTTACACCGTGCGCGACGAACGCATCTACCAGGAGCGGCTGGAGAAGGTCTACGCCTTGTTCCCGCGCCTGAAAGAGCGGCGCGAGCAACTGGCGGGCACCATGTCCGGCGGCGAACGGCAGATGCTCGCCATCGGCCGCGCGCTGATGAGCGGCCCGCGGTTGCTGCTGATCGACGAGCCCAGCCTGGGCCTGTCGCCCCTGCTGGTCGAGCAGGTCTTTGACGCCCTGGCCGCGCTGAACCGCGACGATGGCCTGTCGGTGCTGCTGGTCGAGCAGAACATGGCCCAGGCGCTGGAAGTGGCGGCGCGCGCCTACGTGATGCAAAGCGCGCGCATCGCGCTGTCGGGCGATGCGGCCGAGCTGGCGGCGTCTGATGAGGTGCGCCGCGCGTATCTGGGGATGTAGCCGGAATGTGACCCGCAATGCAGCCCGGGTCATGACCGGGGCTGCATTTCGAGCCTGGCCCCAGACGAAAAAAAGCCCATCGCTCACGCGATGGGCTTTTCACTATGCGGCCGGGGGTAGGCCTTGAGTCCGGTGAAGGACTTAGAAAATGTGGCGGATGCCCACGCCCGCACCGATCTGGCTGGTGCGGCCGGCGATTTCGCCGGTGACGGCATCGTTGACCTTGTTGTAGTCGACGGTGCCGTACACCTGGGTGCGCTTGGACAGCGCGTATTCGGCCACGGCCACCAGGGCGTAGCGCTTGCCCTTGTCGCCGTCTTCGACCACGTTCTTGCTTTGGTCGTAGTAGGCGGCGCCGGTGATGGCCCAGCGCGGGGTAGCTTGCCAGGTCACGCCGGCGAAGTAGCCGTTGTCCTTGCGGTCGAGCTGGGCGGTGGTGGTGCCACCCATGACGGCGTTGACCCAACCGGTCTGGTCGCGGCCATTGAAGTAGCCGGCGAAGATCTTGGCGCTTTCGAACTGGTACGAGGCGCTCAGGTTCCAGACTTGCTGGCGCAGGTCGGAATCGGTGCCTTGGTACGTCTTCATGAACGCGCCGCCCAGGCCGAGCTGACCGGCGGTGTAGCGCAGGCTGATGCCCATTTGCTGGCCAGCCTTCTTGTCGTCCCAACGGTCACCGTTGGCCCACGACGCGATCACGGCCAGGTCGCCGATCGTGTTCGAGTAGCGCACGGTGTTGTTGTTGCGCACGCGGCCCATGGCAGCGGGCAGCCACGAGTTTTCGTTGTAGTTACCGACGGTCAGCGGATCGAAGTAGTCCGCCATCAGGTCCTGGATCACCGTGTTTTGCAGACCCAGGGTCAGCGCGCCGATCTTGCCGCCGTCCAGGCCCACGTAGGCCAGGCGGTTGAAGGTCTTGCTGGTGTCGGAACCGCGACCGTTCTGCACGTTGAAGCCTTGCTCCAGGCGGAAGAAGGCGCGGTTGCCGTCGCCCAGGTCTTCCGAGCCGCGCAGGCCCCAGCGGCTGTTCGAGATGGCGCCGTTTTCCATCGAGATGCGGCTGCCGTCCACGCCGGTCGAGCCGGAGCTGGTGTTGACGTAGCGCATGCTGACGTCGGCGATACCGTACAGGGTCACGCTGGTTTCCGCCGAAGCGGCGCCGGCGGCAAGGCCGAGGCCGGCTGCAGCGAGAGAGAGGGTGATGCGTTTCACGAAGGCTTCTCCTAGATGTTTCTGTTCTTAGCGTGAGCCGGGCTTGTGACTCGGCTGGTCGCGCCTGGCGGTTCGCCTGGAGCTGGGCCGTCGCACCGACGCCAGGGTTGGCGCGGGTCCGGAGCGTTGGCCGTTTGTGCGTTCATGCGCCATCTTGGTGCGCAACCAGAACGCCACGGGGATTCTAAAAAAGTTACGGGTTGTGTTGTTGTTTTATCTTTTTGGCGTTTTCCCTGGGTTTACAGAAATCCAAAAAAGACGATTGTTGAAACAATCCTGCGATTGTCCCAAAAAAACCCCGTTGCAAGAACGGGGTTTTGAGGGGGGAGGGAGCGCTTACAGCGTCATGTGCAGGGGCAGCCACGTGGCGATGCCCGGGATGGCATAGAGCAGCAGCACGGCCAGGATCATCAGGAAGAACATCGGCAGCGAGGCCCGCGCGATGTAGGGCAGTTCGCGCCCGCTCATGCCCGACAGCACGAACAGGTTGAAGCCCACCGGCGGGGTGATCTGTGCCATTTCCACAACGAAAACGATGAAGATGCCGAACCAGATCAGGTCGATGCCGGCCGCCTGCACCGTGGGCAGCAGCACGCCCATGGTCAGCACGACAATCGAAATGCCGTCCAGGAAGCAGCCCAGGATGATGAAGAACACCATCAGCGCCATGATCAGCCAGAACTGCGACAGACCCAGTCCGCCGATCCATTCGGCCAGCGCCCGTGGCAGGCCGATGTAGCCCATGGCCAGCGTCAGGAACTGCGCGCCGGCCAGGATCAGCGCGATCATGCAGTACAGCCGGGTGGCGCCCAGCAGCGATTGCATGAAGGTGCTGCGGTTCAGCGACCCCTGCAGCGCCGACAGGATCAGCGCGCCCACCACGCCCACCGCCGCGGCCTCGGTGGCCGTGGCGATGCCGGTGTAGATCGAACCGAGCACGGCGCCGATCAAGAGCATCACGGGAATCAGGTGGCGCGAGCGCGACAGCTTTTCCCACAGCGTCAGGTCGGGGTCTGCCGCCGGCACCTGGCCGGGATTGCGGATTGCCCACCAGGCGATGTAGCCCATGAACAACAGCGCCAGCAGAATGCCCGGCACGATGCCGGCGATGAACAGCTTGGCGATGGACACGTCCGCCGCCACGCCATACACGATCATGATGATCGACGGCGGGATCAGCAGCCCCAGCGTGCCGGCGCCCGACAGCGTGCCCAGGATCTTTTCCTCGGGGTAGCCGCGGCGCGTCAGCTCGGGAATGGTCATCTTGCCGACCGTGGCGCAGGTGGCGGCCGACGACCCCGACACCGCCGCGAAGATCGCGCAGCCGATGACGTTGGTGTGCAGCAGCCGGCCGGGCAGGCGGTTCAGCCACGGCGCCAGCCCCTTGAACAGGTCTTCGGACAGCCGGGTGCGGAACAGGATTTCACCCATCCACAAAAACAAGGGCAGGGCGGTCAGGGTCCAGCTGGACGAGGCGCCCCAGATGGTGACGGCCATGGCGTCGCCGGCCGGGCGGCTGGAGAAGATCTCCATGCCGATCCAGGCGGTGCCCGCCAGCGTCAGGCCGACCCAGACGCCGCAGCCCAGCAGCACGAAGATCGAGACGACCAATAAGGCAATGACGAGAAGTTCATTCATGGGTTTGCTGCGAGGTGGCGGCGGCCAGGCCGCGTGAACGGCGAACCAGCTCATCGAGCAGGGCGACCAGGAACAGGAGCGTGCCCGCGGCCATGCTCAGCTGCGGAATCCACAGCGGCGTGGCGTCGTTGGACGTCGAAATGTCGTTGAACTGCCACGAGTCGTAGGCCAGCTTGACGCTGAAGAACGCGAAGGCGGCGGCCATCAGGCAGCCCATGCCCAGGGCAAACATGTCCAGGCGGCGGCTGCCGACCGGCGACAGCGCGTTCAGGAGCAGCGTCACGCGGATGTGCTCGCCGTGCTTGAACGTGCTGGCCAGCGCCAGGAAACCGGCCGCGGCCATGAAATAACCGGCATAGGCATCCGTGCCGGGGATGTTCAGGCCGAGCTGGCGCGCGATGATCGCGGCCAGCACCGACACCAGTACACCGATCGTGCACAGGCCGGCCAACAGGCCGGCCGCGCCGTAAAGACCATCTAGTAAGCGGCGCATGGCGATATCACTGCTTCCGGTAGGCGTCGACCATGGCCACGCCGTCGGCGCCGGCCTTCTTGAGCCAATCGTCCAGCATGCGCTTGCCGATCACCGACAGGCCTTCCTTGAGCTCGACGGTCGGCTTGATGGTTTCCATGCCATTCTTGGCCAGTTCTTCCTGGTACCACTTGTTCTTTTCCTGCGACAGCTTCCAGCCGCGTTCTTCGGCCTGCGCACCCGCCTTTTTCAGGGCTTCCTGGGTCGCCGGGTCCAGCGCCTCGAAGGCTTTCTTGTTCACGATCACGGCGTTCTTGGGCAGCCAGGCCTGGGTGTCGTAGAACTTCTTGATGTATTCGTACGTCTTGGTGTCGTAGCCGGTCGAAGCCGACGACATGTACGAGTCGATCACGCCGGTGGCCAGGGCCTGCGCCAGTTCCGCTTGCTGCACGGTCACGGGCTGGGCGCCGACCAGTTCGGCGATCTTGGCCGTCACCGGGCTGTAGGCGCGCCACTTCAGGCCCTTCATGTCGCTGATCTGCTTGATGTCCTTGTTGGCGAACACGCCCTGGGGCGGCCAGGCCACCGCGTACAGCAGCGTCATGCCGTGGGCGTTCAGCTTTTTCTCCAGGAACGGCTTCTGCGCCTGGTAGAGCTTGAACGACGCGTCGTAGCCGGTGGCCAGGAAGGGCAGGCCGTCCAGTTCGTAGATCGGGTCTTCGTTGGCGAAGTTGGTCAGCAGGATCTCGCCGATCTGCGCCTGGTTGCCTTGCACCGCGCGCTTGATTTCGGGCGCCTTGTACAGCGAGGCATTGTTGTGCAGCGTGATCTTGAGCTTGCCGTCGGACAGCGTGTCGACGTCCTTGACGAAGGTGGTCAGGTTTTCGACGTGGAAGTTGCTGGCCGGGTAGGCGCTGGGCAGGTCCCACTTGGTCTGGGCCTGGGCGGCCGCGCTGAATGCCAGGGCGAGGCTGCCGGTCAGCAGCGAGAGCTTCTTGAACATGATGGTCCTTCTTTGCAAATGGATGAGGCGGGCCGGGCCCGGCGGGCATTGCGAAAAAAAGAGCGCGGCGCAACATGACGCGTAGCTGAAAGCGCAGCCATTCTATGTTGCCAATCGGTCACAAAGTTCCATGAATCACGCATTTACGGGTAATTCCTAGGACCGTCACGCCGGAATGGTTGAAGCTTGAATCATTGAGACAGGGCGTTGCGCGATGCATCGCAGCGCGCGTTTTTCTTCTAAGATTCCAACGTCGAATCGTGCCGCAGAGGCTTGTGTGAATTTCGTTTTCCGTCGTGATGAGTTGCTGGTCGAAGAAGCGTCCAGCGTATTGCCCGACCTGGACGCCTGTGTCCGGGCGGGCGTGGCGGCCGAAGGGCTGCAACCGGTCTGGGCCGCGCCGGAATCGCCGGCTCGCACGGTCCATGTCGAACCGGGCGTCGAACCGCCGCACGGCTATGCCTTCAAGAAACTGCGTTCGCTGTTCGGCGTATTCGACGACGAACGCATGGCGCTGGCCGGCCGCGCTTACCAGATCGCGGAATGGGCGCGTACGCACCGTTTCTGTGGGGCCTGCGGCACCGCCACGGTGCGTGTGGCCGGCGAGTTCTGCCAGCGTTGCCCGGCCTGCAGCTTTTCGGCCTACCCACGCATTTCGCCCGCGATGATGGTGCTGATCCGCAAGGGCGACAGCATCCTGCTGGCCCGCCACACCACCAACGCGGCGTCGCGCTACACGGCGCTGGCCGGTTTCGTCGAGCCGGGCGAAAGCATCGAGCAGACGGTGCACCGCGAGGTCTACGAAGAAGTGGGCCTGAAGGTCGGCAACCTGAAGTATTTCGGCAGCCAGTCCTGGCCGTTCCCGCATTCGCTGATGGTGGCCTACACCGCCGACTACGTGTCCGGCGACATCCGGGTGCAGGAAGACGAGATCGCCGACGCGCGCTGGTTCGGGCCGGGCGACCCCATGCCTGACATCGCGGCGCGCATCTCGATTGCCGGTTCGCTGATCCGCGCGCACTTGCCCGCCGGTTGGGACGCGACGTAGCGCGCTTGCAGGGCAGGAAAGCGCGTCTGCCGCGCGCTTTCCTCTCAGGGTATTCCCTCGAAACGAGGGATTTTTTGCGTCCCTGATTTATTTTTTATTGATGAAATATAGATAAATTATTAGTATTTCGCACAGATAAACTTGTAGCCCGGCCTCTATGACCTCCACGTTGATTGCCTCGTCGGCCCACCTGGCCGGGGGCAGCGCGCCCGATCTGTCCGAAGTCGAATTCGGCCTGATGATCGCCAGCCACGCCTTTGACCGCTGGACGGTGCGCTGCATGGCGGCCGCGGGCCTGCCGGACCTGACGCCCACCGACGTCATGGTGTTTCACCACGTGTTCCATCGCCAGCGCCCCAAGAAGCTGGCCGACATCTGCTTCACGCTCAACGTCGAAGACACCCACATCGTCAATTACGCGCTCAAGAAGCTGGACCGCCTGGGCGTGGTCAAGGGCGAACGCGCCAGCAAGGAAGTGTTCTACAGCGTCACGCCCGAAGGCGCGGCCATCATCAAGCGCTACGGCGAAATCCGCGAGCAATGCCTGACTGCCGGCCTGGATGCGCCGGGCGGGGGCGGCCTGGAATTCAGCCGCCAGCTGGCGCACACCCTGCGCGCGCTGTCCGGCCTGTATGACCAGGCGGCTCGCGCGGCAACCTCCCTATAACCGATACGCGGGGCCAGCCCCCGCACCTGCAACCCGCCGTGACGCCTGCGCCGCGGCGGCTTCCCGTACCCGAGGATACTTATGAAGTGGCAATTCTGGATTGATCGTGGGGGCACCTTCACCGACATCGTGGCGCGCCGCCCCGATGGTTCGACCACCACCGCGAAGATGCTGTCGGAAAATCCCGAGCAGTACCGCGACGCCGCCGTGGCGGGCATCCGCAAGCTGCTGGGCATCGCGCCCGGGCAGCCGGTACCGACCGAGCAGGTCGAATGCGTGAAGATGGGCACCACCGTGGCCACCAACGCCTTGCTCGAACGCAAGGGCGAACGCACGCTGCTGGTGACTACCCGTGGTTTCCGTGATGGTCTGCGCATCGCTTACCAGAACCGTCCGCGCCTGTTCGACCGCAACGTCGTGCTGCCCGAAATGCTGTACGAAAGCGTGGTCGAGGCCGACGAACGCGTCGCCGCTGACGGCGAAGTGATCCGCGACCTGGACGAAGCCGGCCTGCGCCGCGACATGCAGGCCGCATTCGACAGCGGCATCCGTGCTGTCGCGATCGTGTTCATGCATGCCTGGCATGCCGCCGGACACGAGCAGCGCGCCGCCCGCATCGCCCGCGAGGTGGGCTTTACGCAGGTATCGGCCTCGCACGAGGTCAGCCCGCTGATCAAGTACGTCTCGCGCGGCGACACCACGGTGGTCGACGCCTACCTGTCGCCCATTCTCAAGCGCTACGTGGACCAGGTGGCCGGCGAATTGCCCGGCATCCGCCTGATGTTCATGCAGTCCAGCGGCGGCCTGACCGACGCCCACCGCTTCCGCGGCAAGGACGCGATTCTGTCCGGCCCGGCCGGCGGCATCGTCGGCATGGTCCGCACCAGCGAACAGGCCGGCTTTGACAAGATCATCGGCTTTGACATGGGCGGCACGTCCACCGACGTCTCTCACTACGCGGGCGAATTCGAACGCGAGTTCGAAACCCAGGTGGCCGGCGTGCGTATGCGCGCCCCGATGATGAGCATCCACACCGTGGCAGCCGGCGGCGGCTCGATCCTGCATTTCGACGGCGCGCGCCTGCGCGTCGGCCCGGATTCGGCGGGCGCCAACCCCGGCCCGGCCTGCTACCGCCGCGGCGGTCCGCTGGCCGTGACCGACTGCAACGTGCTGCTCGGCAAGATCCAGCCCGACTTCTTCCCCAAGGTGTTCGGTCCCGAGGCCAACGAGCCGCTGGACCGCGACGCCGTGGCGCAGCGCTTTGCCGCCATGGCCGACGAGGTGCGCGCGGCCACCGGGCGCGACATGTCGCCCGAACAACTGGCCGAAGGCTTCCTGGAAATCGCCGTGGGCAACATGGCCGAGGCCATCAAGCGCATCTCGGTGCAGCGCGGCCACGACGTTACGGAATACGCCCTGACGGTATTCGGCGGCGCGGGCGGGCAGCATGCCTGCCTGGTGGCCGACGCCCTGGGCATGACCACCGTGTTTGCGCATCCGTTGGGCGGGGTGCTGTCCGCTTACGGCATGGGCCTGGCCGACCAGACCGACATGCGCCAGAAGACGGTTGAAAAGGTGCTCGATGCCGACCTGATGCGCGAACTTGCCGGCGAGCTGGACGCGCTGGCCAGTCAGGCCGTGGGCGAACTGCGCCGCCAGCACGTGGCCGACAGCGACATCAGCGTGCAGCGCCGCCTGCACCTGAAGTACCGCGGCACGGATACCGCGCTGGAAGTCGCCTATGGCGACCTGGAGCAGGCCCGCCGCGACTTCGAGGCGGCCTACCGCCAGCGCTATTCCTTCCTGATGCCCAACCGCGAGCTGGTGGTCGAGACCATTTCGGTCGAAGCCACGGGCGGCGGCGAACGCGTCACGGAAACGCCCGCGTCGCGCACCCGCGACAGCGCGCTGGCCGCGCGCCGCACGGTTCGGATGTACAGCGGCGGCGCCTGGCGCGACACGCCCCTGTACGTGCGTGAAGACATGGCGGGCGGCGACGTGGTGGCGGGCCCCGCCATCATTTCCGAGCCCAACCAGACCACGGTCGTCGAACCCGGCTGGCAGGCCGAGCTGACGGCGCAGGATCACTTCGTGATTCGCCGCGTCGAGGCGCGTCCGCAGCGCCGCGCCATCGGCACCCAGGCCGACCCGGTGATGCTGGAGGTCTTCAACAACCTCTTCATGTCGATCGCCGAGCAGATGGGCTACCGCCTCCAGAACACGGCGTACTCGGTCAACATCAAGGAACGCCTGGACTTCTCCTGCGCCATTTTCGACGCCAAGGCACGCCTGATCGCCAACGCGCCGCACATGCCGGTGCACCTGGGGTCCATGGGCGAATCGGTGCGCACGGTCATGAATGCCAACGCTGGCCGCATGCAGCCGGGCGACGCCTACGTGGTCAACGACCCGTACCACGGCGGCACCCACTTGCCGGACGTCACGGTCATCACCCCGGTGTTCGACCGCAAGGGCAGCGATATCCTGTTCTACGTCGGTTCGCGTGGCCACCACGCCGACATCGGCGGCACCACGCCAGGCTCGATGCCGCCGGATTCCAAGACGGTGGAAGACGAAGGCGTGCTGTTCACGAACTTCCAGCTGGTCAAGGGTGGTGAATTCCGCGAACAGGCGGCGCGCGACATCCTGGGCTCGGGCCGCTGGCCGGCGCGCAATCCCGACCAGAACATCGCCGACATGCACGCACAGATCGCCGCCAACGAAAAGGGCGTGCAGGAATTGCTGCGCATGTGCGACCACTTCGGGCTGGACGTGGTGCGGGCCTACATGGGCCACGTGCAGGACAACGCCGAAGAGGCCGTGCGCCGCGTGATTTCGGTGCTCAAGGACGGCAGCTACGAGTACCCGCTGGACAACGGCGCAGTGATCCGGGTGGCCGTGCGGGTGGACAACCAGGCGCGCAGCGCCGTGGTGGACTTCACCGGTACGTCGCCGCAGCTGGACAACAACTTCAACGCCCCGGGCGCCATCGCGGTGGCCGCGGTGCTGTATGTGTTCCGCACCCTGGTCAACGACGACATCCCGCTGAACGACGGTTGCCTCGTGCCGCTGTCGATCATCCTGCCGGAAGGCTCGATGCTGCGTCCGAACCCGCCGGCCTCGGTGGTGGCGGGCAACGTCGAAACGTCCATGTGCATCGTCAACGCGCTGTACGGCGCGCTGGGCGTGCTGGCCTCCAGCCAGGGCACGATGAACAACTTCACCTTCGGCAACGCGCGCCACCAGTACTACGAGACCATCTCGGGCGGTACGGGCGCCGGGCCGGTGAAGATCGACGCCGCGGGTCCGCACGACGAAGGCTTTGCCGGCACGTCCGTGGTGCAGGCCCACATGACCAACTCGCGCCTGACGGACCCCGAAGTGCTGGAGTTCCGTTTTCCGGTGCGGCTGGAATCGTACGAGATCCGCCATGGCTCGGGCGGAGCAGGGCGCTATCGCGGCGGCGACGGCGGCGTGCGCCGCATCCGCTTCCTGGAAGACATGACCGCGGCCATCCTGTCGAACAACCGCCGTTTCGCGCCGTTCGGCCTGGCCGGTGGACAACCCGCCGCCATGGGTCGCAACTACGTCGAGCGGCTGGATGGCTCGATCGAGGAACTGGGTCCGCAGGACAGCGCCCAGTTGCAACCGGGCGACGTGTTCGTGGTGGAAACACCCGGGGGCGGCGGCTACGGCGCCGCCTGATCCCGGACGGTAGCCACCGTCGGCTGCGGACCTTGTCGCCAACGCGATGGGGTCCGCGACAGCCCGATTTCGCTTATGCGGGATCGGGCTTTTTTTTGTCGTCGGGGTCCGTCATGACGTCCAGCGCGATATCGGCGCGCGTCTTGCGGTCGTAGACCCGCAGCGTCACTTCGTCGTCGCGGATCTCGAAAATGGCGGTGGCCAGGGTGTTTTCGTCGTCCGGATCGTCTTTGGCGGTGCGCAGGATGGGCAGGTCGCCGCTGGCGTCGTGCAGCGCCGCCAGCAGCTCGGCGCCGCCGGTGGCCGGCGACCAGCCATCCACAATGCCTTCGATGCGGTTCTGGCGGGTGCGCGAGGAATCCGTGATGATCTGCGCCTGGCCCCGGGTTTCCTGGTGGATCATGTGGTTGGCGTGCCCGTAGCGGGTGCCGATTTCCAGGAACGAGGCGCCGCCCGGCGCGACCTCGGCGCTGAAGATGCGCGGGTCGGCGGCCGACCCCAGTGTATGGTGAAAACCGCCCGAGCGCGGTGCATCGCGCAGCAGCGCGATGGCCTCGTCCAGCGTGGTGCAATCGAGCACCGCCCGCGCCAGCAGCATGCGCGGCACGCCCGGGTGGCGCTGGCGCGTGCGCAGGTTGTTGATGGTCTGCACCAGGCCGGCGCGGTTGGCGGCAAAGGTGTGGCCGGGCAGCGACCCCGGGTAATAGAAGCTGAGGTAACCCGGCGCATCTTCCAGCGCCACGTCCACCAGGTGGCAGCGGCCGTACAGATAGGGGTCGCCGTCTTCGTTGTGGCCGATCCAGCGGGTGCCGTCCGCGGCCTTCAGGGCCACTGACGTGCAGCCGTCGCCGGTGCTGCTGTGCAGCAGGTCGCCGCGGCAATTCCAGAGCAGCACGTCGGCCAGCGGCATGCGCAACCCCTCGGCCAGGCCTTCCAGTTCTTCCCAGATGGCCGGCAGGGCGTCACGCGCGAATTGGCCCAGCTGATCCAGGTAGCGGTGGCCGCGCCAGGGGCGCAGGGCTTCCCAGGTGCCATTCTGTTCCAGATAGGCCGCCATCAGCGGCCGGGCGAGCTTGCCCAGGGCGACGCCGACCTGGCGGCGATTGCCGGCGATGCGTACATATTTGTAGGGCATGGGGATTCTCCGGGTGTCATGCGGATTGTAATTTTTCTAAGCTCTCTGCGGTGGGGACGGATGCGTTAAGATTTGCCGTAAGTTGCTCCGGCGATCCCGGCGTGACCGGCATCATGTCCCAACTACAACCCCGGGTACCAAAGGGTCCCCAAGAGGAGAGTTTCATGATTAAACGCAAAGTCGCCGCCGCCTTGGTCGGCCTGTCCATGGCCATGTTCGGCGCCGCTTCCGGCGCTTACGCCCAAGGCAAGGAATTGGTGGTGGCCACCGATACCGCCTTCGTCCCGTTCGAGTTCAAGCAGGGCAATACCTACGTCGGTTTCGACATCGACCTCTGGGCTGCTGTCGCCAAAGAGCTGAACCTGAAGTACAAGCTCCAGCCGATGGACTTCAACGGCATCATCCCGGGCCTGCAGACCAAGAACATCGACGCCGCGTTGGCCGGTATCACGATCCGCGACGACCGCAAGAAGGTCATCGACTTCTCCGACCCCTACTACGAAAGCGGCCTGGCCATCCTGGTCAGCGACAAGAACAGCGACATCAAGGACGCCAAGTCCCTGGCTGGCAAGACCGTCGCCGTCAAGACCGGCACGGCCACGGTGGACTACCTGAAAGCCCAGGTGCCGGACGCCAAGCTGAAACTGTTCCCCAACATCGATAACGCCTACCTCGAACTGGCCACCGGCCGCGTCGACGCCGCCGTGCACGACACGCCCAACGTCCAGTACTACGCCAACACGGCGGGCAAGGGCCGCGTCAAGGTGGTGGGTTCGCTCAAGAGCGGCGACTTCTACGGCATCGCTTTCCCCAAGGGCAGCGACCTCGTGCCGCAGGTGAACAAGGCGCTGGCCACCCTGAAGGCCAACGGCCAGTACGACGCCATCTACGAGAAGTGGTTCGGCAAGAAGCCCTGATCGTTCAAGCTTGATTGATTCTGCATTCGGGGCCGCCCGGCAGTCTGGGGCCTGGGCGCCACTTCGGTGGCGCCGGGTCCCGGCGGGCGGCCCCGAGCCGTTTGCCGCCCGGCATTTGCTTCATGCCGCGGCGCGGTTGCACGCTATTAAGGGGTAATTGTGGATTTTGACTGGAACGTAGTGACAGAGGCGTTGCCCAACCTGTGGGTGGGCACGCAAATGACCATCAAGATCACCTTCTGGGGCCTGTTCGGCGGCTTCCTGCTGGGCGCGCTATCCGGCGTGACGCGGGCCTACGGGCATCCCATCCTGTCGGGCATTGCGCAGGTGTACGTCGCGGTCATTCGCGGCACGCCGATCGTGGTGCAGGTGATGTTCATCTATTTCGCCTTGCCGCTTCTGGCCAACATCCGGGTGGATGCCGAGTGGGCGGCCATCGTCACGCTCATCATCAATTCCGGCGCCTACATCTCGGAAATCGTGCGCGGCTCGCTGCTGTCCGTGCACAAGGGCTTGAAAGAAGCCGGCCAGGCCATGGGCCTGCCGTTTCACAAGATCCTGTTCCACATCATCGGGCCGGTGGCGTTTCGCCGCATGATTCCGCCGCTGGGCAACCAGTGCATCATCAGCCTGAAGGATTCGTCGCTGTTCATCGTGATCGGCGTCGCGGAACTCACTCGCCAAGGCCAGGAAATCATGGCCGCCAACTTCCGCGCGGTCGAGATCTGGTCCGCGATCGCGATCGTCTATCTGATCCTGACGGGCACGATGGCGCTGGTCCTGCACCTGATTGAAAAGAGGATGCGCATACTATGAGTATGGTTGAATTTCATAACGTCACCAAGAACTTCGGCGAGTCCATGGTGCTCAATGGCATCTCGCTCAATATCGATGCGGGCGAGGTCGTGGTGGTGGTGGGCCCGTCAGGGTCCGGCAAGTCCACCTTCCTGCGCTGCATCAACGTGCTGGAAACCATCAACGACGGCGACCTGCTGGTCGATGGCCTGAGCGTGCTGGGCGATGCCGCGCAAGTGCGCGAGATCCGCCGCGAAGCCGGCATGGTGTTCCAGCAGTTCAATCTGTTCCCGCAGATGACGGCGCTGCAGAACGTCATGTTCGGCCCGGTGCACACGCGCGGCCTGGCGCGCGACGAAGCCCGCGAACTGGCCGAGCAGCTGCTGGCCAAGGTGGGGCTGGCCGAACGCATGAACCACTATCCTGGCGAATTGTCGGGCGGCCAGCAGCAACGCGTGGCCATCGCACGCGCGCTGGCCATCAAGCCCAAGCTGATGCTGTTCGACGAGCCTACCTCGGCGCTTGACCCCGAGCTGCGCCACGAGGTGCTCAAGGTCATGCGCGACCTGGCCGAAGAGGGCATGACCATGGTCGTGGTGACCCACGAAATGGAGTTCGCGCGCAAGGTCGGCAGCCGCCTGATCTTCATCGACGCAGGCAAGATCGCACACGACGGCCCGCCGGCCGAACTGCTGGACAATCCGCCCAGCCAGCGCCTGAAAGACTTCCTTCAGCACGTGGCCTGAAGGGGCAGAAGCGCCAGACCTTGTCTGGCGCTTCTGTTTGTCGCGTCTTGGCTTGCCCCCGGTTCAACGGCCAGGCAAGGCCACCCCTTCATCCGTCGTCATGATGTCGCCGAAGGTGTCCGCCCGCGCGGCTCGGCGCGGGTTGCATCGCCCGCGCCGGTGCGCGTCAGCCTTTCACGCGGACGATCTTCTGCACTTGCGGCACGTGGCGGATGGCGCGGATGACCTGGGCCAGGTGCTTGCGGCTGTCGACCTGGATGGTCAGGTGCAGGGATACCGTGGACACCGCGTCATCGTGCATCGTGACATGCATGATGTTGGCATCGGCTGCGGTGACTTCCGCGGCCAGCCGTCCCAGCACGCCGCGTTCGTTGCGGGTGACGATGTCCAGGCGGGTTGCCAGGTGCTTGGCGGTGTGGGTGTCCCACGCCACGTTGATCCAGCGTTCCGGTTCGCGCAGCCGCTGGCGCATGGCCACCGGGCAGTCGGCGGTATGCACCACCAGGCCGTGGCCCATGCGCATGCCGGCGATGATCGGGTCGCCGGGCAGGGGGCCGCAGCAGGGGGCCAACTGCACCGCCTGGCCTTCGTTGCCCTGGATCAGGATGGGGGCGCTGCGGGCCGAGGTCAGTTCGTCCACCGCGGCGGCGGTGGTGGCCACCAATTGATGCTCGGGCGCAAAACGCCGCGCCACCACGGCGGCCAGGCGCTTGCCCAGGCCGATGTCGGCCAGGATTTCCTCGCGTGAACTGGCGCCGGTGCTGCGCGCCAGTTTCTGCCAGGCCGGATCGTCGGTGGCCGGCAGCGGCATGTGCAGTTCTTGCAGGGCCTGGCCCAGCAGACGCTCGCCGAAGGCCACGGATTCTTCGTACTTGACCGTGCGCAGGTAGTGGCGGATTTCGGAACGCGCGCGGCCCGTGCGCACGTAGTTCAGCCACTGGGCGTTGGGGCGCGATGCGGGCGAGGTGACGATTTCGACGGTGTCGCCGCTGTTCAGCTCGGTGCGCAGCGGCACGAATTCGCCATTGACCTTGGCCGCCACGGCCTGGTTGCCGATGTCGGTATGGATAGCGTAGGCGAAGTCGACCGGCGTCGCGCCACGCGGCAGCGAGATGATCTTGCCGCGCGGGGTGAACACATAGACCGCGTCGGGGAACAGGTCGACCTTGACGTGTTCGAGGAATTCGCCCGAATCGCCCGTCTGGCTTTGAATGTCCAGCAGCGACTGCAACCACTGATGGGTGCGCTTTTGCAGGTCGTTCAGGGTCAGGTCGGCGCCCTTGTACAGCCAGTGCGACGCCACGCCTTCTTCGGCCACGTGATGCATGTCGCGGGTGCGGAACTGGAATTCCACCGGCGTGCCGTAGGGGCCCACCAGCGTCGTGTGCAGCGACTGGTAGCCGTTGACCTTGGGAATCGCGATGTAGTCCTTGAACTTGCCGGGCACCGGGCGATACAGCTGGTGCAGCGTGCCCAGCGCCAGATAGCATTCGGGCAGCGTGTGCACGATGACCCGGAAGCCATAGATGTCGAGCACGTCGGAGAAGGACTTCTTCTGGTCCACCATCTTGCGATAGACGCCGTACAGCGTCTTTTCGCGGCCGGTGACCTCGGCTTCGATGCCGGCGGCCGGCAGCGCGGCACGCACGGAGTCGGCAATCTTGCCGATGACCTCGCGGCGGTTGCCGCGCGCGGCCAGCACGGCCTTGTACAGCACCTGGTAGCGGTTGGGGTACATGGCCGCAAAGCACAGGTCCTGCAGTTCGCGGAACAGCAGGTTCAGGCCCAGCCGATGGGCGATGGGCGCGTAGATGTCCAGCGTTTCGCGGGCGATGCGGCGCCGCTTTTCAGGGTTGACCGCGTCCAGCGTGCGCATGTTGTGCAGGCGGTCGGCCAGCTTGATGAGAATGACGCGCACGTCGCGCGCCATCGCCAGCAGCATCTTGCGGAAACTTTCGGCCTGTTGTTCGGCCTTGGTGGCGAAGTCCAGGCGGTCCAGCTTGGACAGGCCATCGACCAGCTCGGCGACTTCGGGGCCGAATTTTTCGGCCAGCTCGTGCTTGGCGATGCCCTGGTCTTCCATCACGTCGTGCAGCAGGGCAGCGGACAACGCGTTGACGTCGAGCTTCCAGCCTGCGCAGATTTCGGTGACGGCGATGGGGTGCGAGATGTAGGGCGAACCGCTGGCGCGGAATTGGCCCAGGTGTGCCTGGTCGGCGAAGCGATAGGCTTCGCGAACGCGTTCTACATCTTTCTTGTCGAGATAGCTGCCGATGATTTCGGTCAGCGGCGCCAGCGAAGCGACCGGCGAGGCGGTCGCGTCAGCCGCTTCTTGCGCGGCGACGGATGCTGGCGTGGAGGGATTCTTGTCTTTCTTGCCCGTGCGGCGCCCAAGACGGGAGCCGGCACGTAGCGCGGCAAGCAGACCAGATGAAGCGTACTTCAGCCCGGGAAAAGCCATGCTTGCCGCCCCCCGGAGAGTATCAGGTGGGAACTTTACGCAGCATTTCCACGCCGGTTAGGCCGCCTGCGATTTCGCGCAGCGCAGTGACCGTGGGCTTGTCTTTGCTGTCCAGGCGCGGGGCATGGCCTTGCGCCAGCTCGCGGGCGCGGTACGTGGCGGCCAGCGTGAGCTTGAAACGGTTGGGGATCTGATTCAGACAGTCTTCGACGGTAATGCGAGCCATTAGGACACCTGGTGCTGATGGAGGATAGGGAGAATGCGGATTCGTTTCAGTGCGCGGCCGGGATGCCGAGTTGCGCAAACAATTCAGCGTGGCGGGCGGCCTGAGACGAAAAACGTAGCCGCGCGGCGCTGACGATTTGAGTCAGTTCCGACAAGGCTACGCTAAATTCTTGATTAATAATAACATATTCGCATTCAGGCGCGTGGGCGATTTCGCCCCCCGCGGCCATCAGGCGGCGCGCAATGACTTGCGGGGCATCCTGGCCGCGCGCCTTGAGCCGGCTTTCGAGTTCTTCGATGGACGGCGGCAGCACGAAAATGCCGATCGCGGCCGGAAAACGCTGGCGCACCTGGCGCGCGCCTTGCCAGTCGATTTCGAGCAGGACGTCGCGGCCTTCGCGGGTGGCGGCGTCGATGGGATCACGCGGGGTGCCGTAGAAATTGCCATGCACTTCGGCCCATTCCAGCAGGCGCTGTTCTTCGCGCAATTGCTTGAATTCGTCGGCGCCGATGAAGCGGTATTCGCGGCCGTCTTCTTCGCCGGGGCGCGGGGCGCGGGTCGTGCAGGAGACAGACAGGAGAATGGCGGGATCTTGCGAGAGCAAGGCCTTGACCAGGCTGGACTTGCCGGCGCCGCTGGGTGCGACGACCATGAAGACATTTCCGGGGTTGGCGTGCATGAATATGACGTGCGTGTGATGCTGAGACCCGAAGGATAGCAAATCGCGCGGCGCGGCAGGGGGAAAACCCGCCGCGCCGCGCGATTTTGCGTTGAACGCTGGCGATTATCTGTCGATGATTATTTGGCAGCCGCCTGCACCAGTTTTCCGCCCGGCGCGGGCGAGTCGCTGCCCAGCAGGTGGCCGTTGATTTCCAGGCCGTACAGCGAGTCGTCCGAGTCGTGATACTTGGCCCGGGTCTTGGCGACCGATTCGGTGTAGCGCGGGTCCTGCGGGCGTTCGTGGGCGTTCATGAAATACGCCACGTCCCAGGCTTCCTGGTCGTTCAGCATGCCGGCCTGGCCCAGCGGCATGTTGGCCTTGATGAAGCCGGCGGCGTTGCCGATCTGGTGCATGCCTGCACCCCAGTTGAACGAGTCCGGGCCCCACAGCGCCGGGAAGACCCAATGCGAACCGTTCTTCTGGCCCTGGCCCTTGTCGCCATGGCAGACGGCGCAGTACTGCCCGTAGACCTCGCTGCCGCGCACGTAATCGGCCTTCTGGGCCGGCGCAGGCAGTTTCAGGTAGCCCTGGCCCTTGAGCGCCACGCCGGTCGGCGCCTTGCTGGCCAGCCAGAACATATAGGTCTGCAAGGCGGTCAGCACAGGGTCGTCGGCGGCTGGCGCCTTGCCGTTCATGCTGAAGCGAAAGCAGCCTTGCAGGCGCTCGGCCAGCGTGTTGACGTGGCCATTCTTGGCGCGGTAGGCGGGATACAGCACGTAGGCGGCCCACATCGGCGCGGAATCCGCGCGGCGGCCGGCGTCCAGGTGGCAGCTGGCGCAGTTCAGGTCGTTGCCGACGAACTTGGCGGCGTTCTGCGGCGTGTGCAGGAAGATCTGTTCGCCCTGGCGCACGATCTTGCCGAACTCGCTGTCGGGCAGCGAGGCGGCGGTGGGCGGCGAGAAGGCGGGGCGGGCGTCGGTGACGGGACCGGCGGCGTGGGCAGCGGTGGCGGCGAAGCCGGCGGTCAGAGTCAGCGCAGCGAGCCGGGCGGTGGCGCGGCTGAGTCGGCGGGACATCGAATTCATGGCTTGGCTCCCGCGGCGGGGGTGGCTTGCGCGGCAAGCAGGTCGGCCGCCTTGGGCAGGCCGGCGTAATAGGCGGACACGGCGTCGATCTCGGCGTCGGTCAGGCGGGTGGCGACGGCGGGCATCAGGCCCAGCGGGCCGGGCGGACGCTGACCCTGGCGCCAGGCGCGCAACTGGCCGGCGATGTAGGCGGCAGGCTGGCCGGCCAGGCTGGGAAAGTTGGCGCCCACGCCGATGCCGCCGGGGCCATGGCACTGATTGCACGCGGGCACGTTCTTGTCCCAGGCGCCGCGGTTGGCGAGCCAGGCGCCGGTATCGTCGGCCTTGGCGGGCTGTTGTGCAGTGGCGGCCAGGCGGTCGATGTTCAGCGGCGAAGGCAACTGCGCGTAGTACTGCGCCACGGCCTGGCGCTGGGCGGGGTTCAGCGCCTTGGCCGTGGGCGCCATCACCGGGCTGACGCGCGAGCCATTGGCCATGGCGTCGAGCTGCTCGGCCAGGTAGGCGGCGCCCATGCCCGCCAGCTGCGGAAAACCGGCGACGGCATTGCCTTCGCCCTTGGCGCCATGGCAGGTGACACAGGCGGGCGCGCCGTTGGCGCCCTGGGTGCTGATCTGTTGGCCGTCAGGCGCGCTTTGGGCGCTGGCCAAGGCGCTGGCGCCCAGGGCCAGCGCGCCTACCCAGCGGGCGACGGTACAGGATCGCAGAAAGAAGGGCTGCAAATGGATGGGCAGGGGCCGCAATGGCTGGGGCCATGAAGACAGGGGCCGTGAAGGCATGGAGGAGGTCTCCGTCCGGTTATTGATTTTGGGTAATAAGCTAATTTCCAGAAATTATATAAAAGGTTGTGACAGATCAGGGCATCGCATCGTGATTGATGTGGCGCACGCCGTTTCATTTGCTTGCGTGGCAAGGGCGTCCGACAGGGAACGATGGAACGTTCGCTTGCAGCATGGCCAGATTGATTCGGGTAGCATTTCGCCGATCGATAACAAGGAGAATTCCATGCACACGAACGAGATCGACCCCCCGCGCGTAGCCCTGGTCACGGGCGCTGGCACCGGCATAGGCCGCGCGGTGGCGCTGGAGTTTCTGGCGCAGGGTTATCGCGTGGTGTTGGCGGGCCGCCGGCGCGAACCGCTCGAGGCTACCCGCACGGCAGCGGGCGAAGACGGCGTCAGGGCGTTGGTGGTGCCGACCGATGTGTCCGACGAACAGGCGGTGCGCGAGCTGTTCGATGCCACGCAACGCGAATACGGCCGGCTGGACGTGCTGTTCAACAACGCCGGGCGCGGCGCGCCCGCGATGCCGATCGAAGAACTGCCGGTGGCGCTGTGGCGCGAGGTGGTCGACACCAACCTGACCGGCATGTTCCTGTGCGCCCAGGCCGCGATCCGCGTCATGAAGGCGCAGACGCCGCAGGGCGGCCGCATCATCAACAATGGGTCGATCTCGGCGCATGCGCCGCGTCCGTTCTCGATCGCCTACACGGCCACCAAGCACGCGGTGACGGGCCTGACCAAGTCGATTTCGCTCGATTGCCGTCAGTACCACATCGCTTGCGGCCAGATCGACATCGGCAATGCCGCCACCGAGATGACCGAGCGCATGGCGGCGGGCATCCTGCAGGCCGACGGCAGCACGAAGGTCGAGCCGCGCATGGACGTCGCCCACGTCGCCCAGGCCGTCGCCGCCATGGCCCGCCTGCCGCTGGAAGCCAACGTACAGTTCATGACCATCATGGCCACCAACATGCCGTTCGTGGGGCGTGGCTAGGCAGCCGCCTGGCAAGGCAGCAAAAAAAGCGCCCGCTGGGCGCTTTTTTTATCGGCCGCAAGAAAGCCCGCCCCGCCGCCGGGCCGCCCCAAGGGCGGGCAGCCCCCTCGGGGGGCAGCAAGCACGCAAGGCGTGTGCGGCGTGGGGGCCCTTGCTCTGGGGCCTACATTTATCGGCCGGCGACCATCTGGCCTTGGGCCTGGTCGATGTAGCTGCGCGCGCCGACGTAGCGCTTGGACCAGTACGGGTTCTTCATTTCGTCCACGCGGACCTTGGCGCCGCGGCGCGGGGCGTGCACGAACTTGTTCTGGCCGATGTAGATGCCCACGTGCGAGGTGGTGCCGCGGCCGCGGGTGGCGAAGAACACCAGGTCGCCGGGCTTGAGCTGCTGCTTGTTGGACACCATGTCGCCGTGGGTGCGCTGCTGGCGGGCGGTGCGGGGCAGTTCCAGGCCCGCGATTTCGCGGTACACGAACAGCACCAGGCCGCTGCAGTCGAAGCCTTCGGCGGCGTCGTCGCCGCCCCAGCTATACGGCGTGCCGATGGCGGAGAGGCCGGCCTGCACCACGCGTTCGCGCAGGGTGGGCACGGTGGGTTCGTGTGCCAGGCTCAGGCCGGACAACGAGCCGCGGGCGGCATCGGCGGAAGGAAGGGAAGCCTGGGCAGCGCCAGGTAACCAGGAGAACGTCAGGGCCAGCAGGGGGGCGGACAGGAAGGCGGGGATGCGGAACGAGGCAAATCGTGCTTTTCGCGTGGGCGGCGTCATTACGTCACTTCAAAAATCGGAGTAGGCGGCATGGCTTTGCCCAGGGGGCAAGCCGGCGGAAAGGAGGCAGGTGAGCCTAGGGTCTGCCAACGCGAGCACGGTGCTTTTGCGGTGTTGGCAGGCCTTAGGCCCCACTGACTGCCACGGTATTGTAATGGAATAAAGTTTCATTACATTTGTAGTGCAATGCAGCATTCTGGTGGGGCGGCCGTTACGTTGCCCGGTCGGAAAAAGGTAACGGCCAGCCGTCGAAAATATCGGTGACGGGTTGGGGTGACCGAATCGGGCGGACGCAGCCATCGTCGCGCCCGATCCGTGCCTGGCCTGGCTCGTCAGAAACTGCCGCGCAGCCCGACCATCACCGCGCGGCCGCCCTCGGGGGCGACGTCGCGCAGGACAGACGTGGCGTAGCGGATGGTCTGGTTGGTCAGGTTGATGCCGCGAACATAGGCCTGCCACTGGACCGCCGCGACCTTGAAGCGATAGCCGGCGTTGGCATCCAGGCTGTAGTAGCCGGGGGTGGCGGTGTCGTTGTCGGGGCGGCTGTGCTGGGCGAAGGCCTTGGATACGCTGACGCCGGCGTTGTAGGCGCCGTAGCCGTAATCCAGCGCCACGCGCAGGCGCAGCGGCGGAATGCGCGGCAGCGAGCGGCCGGTGTCGTTGTTGCGCGCCACCGTGTAGTCGCCCGACAGGCCCAGGTCCAGCTTGTGGCCATTGCGCTGCAGGACGCGGGTGCTGCTTTCGGCTTCCAGGCCGTACAGGCGGGCGGACACGCCTTGGTAGCGGGCCTCGGGCAGCGCGCCGTCGTCGCCGGCCGCCACCACGTCGCCATCGTCATTGCGATAGCGGCCGGTATTGATTTCAGCGAGGTAGTTGGAGAAGCGGCTGTAGAACACGCCGATGCTGGCCTTGTCGGCATCCTTCTTGTAGCGCAGCGACAGGTCGCCGGACCAGGCGCGTTCCTTGGCCAGGTTCTGGTCGCCCACCAGGTACTGGCCGGTGGCGGCGTGCGGGCCGTTGGCGTACAGCTCGTAGAAGGTCGGGGCCCGTTCGGTGTAGGCGGCATTGGCCGCCACCGACCAGGCGCTGTCCAGCTTGTAGATGCTGCCCAGCGAGAAGCTGCCGGCCGTGAAGCTGCGGCGGCTGGCGCCGTCGAAGCGTTCATAGCCGCCGCCGGCCGGCGTCAGGCGGGCGTAGTCGGCGCGGGCGCCTGCGCTCAGGGTCAGGCGGTCGTTCACGGCCCATTCTTCCAGCAGGAACAGGGCGGCCGAATCGGTGTCGGTGGTGGGCACCAGGGCTTCGTCGCCCAGCGCCGAGAAGCGCGTCTGGCCCAGTTGCAGGCCCACGACGCCGTGCAGCGGGCCGATGTCGGCATGGCGTGCCTCGATGCGGGCCTCGTAGCCGCGGTTCTTGAAGATGGTGCCCGTTTCGCCGTCTTCGATTTCCTTGTGCTGGTAGTCGGTGTAGGCGAAGTTGAGCTTGACGCTGGTGAACAGGCCATCCAGGTCGCGCAGTTCGCTGGCGAAGCCGAAGCGTTCCTGGTGCATCTTGATGCGCACGTCCGGCTCGGCTACCGAGCCGTAGTCGGAGTCGTAGCCGCTGTAGGACAGGCCGGCATAGCCATGTTCGCCGGTCCAGGACATGCCCAGTGCGCCGCCGCTGGCCTGGCCGTCGCTGTTGGGCAGTTTGCCGCGCGGCTGGTCGCGGTCGGGGTCGTCGATGGCGCGTTGCTGCGACGAACGGGCGTAGCCGGGAATGCGCAGGTCGCCCGTCTTGCGGCTGAAGGCGTCGGCGTGGATGGCGAAGGTGCCGTCGCCGCCTTCGACTTGCACGGCGCCATTGCGGTCGTTGTTGGCGCCGCCGTAGCTGCCGGCCACGTCGCCGTGGATGCCGTCGATGGGTTCGGTGGGAATGCGGTTGTCGATCGTGTTGACGACGCCGCCGATGGCGTTGCCGCCGTAGAGCAGGGCGGCCGGGCCGCGCAGGATCTCGACGCGATTGGTCGACAGCGGGTCTTGCGGCACCGCGTGGTCGAACGACAGCGACGAGGCGTCCAGCGATCCGACGCCGTTGTTCAGGAGGCGGATGCGGTCGCCATCCAGGCCGCGGATGATGGGGCGGCCGACCATCGGGCCGTAGGTGGTGGTCGATACGCCGGGCAGGCCATTCAGCGTTTCACCCAGGTTCGAGCCGCGCCGCAGGTCCAGGTCCAGGCCCTGCACGATGGTGGACGGCGAAGCCAGCGCTTCGCTGCCCAGGGGGTTGGCGGTGATGACGACGGGGGACAGCGTGGGGGTGTCGGGGGCGGCCTGAGCGAGGGCGGCCTGGGGCAGGGCGAGCAGGCAGGCAAGGGCGAGCGGGGTCAGGGTCAGCGAGGCGCGGGCGGATGGCGAGCGGGCCGACGATGAAGCGGTGAAGGCGCGCAGGGACAGGCGCGTTCCCGCGGCGGAAGCAGCAAAAGGCATGGTGGCAATCCTGGGTGCCGGCCAAGAGGGCGGCGGCGGTTGAAATCGGGGCTAGGGGATTTCAAGCCGCGGCGGGCGGGGCGCGGGATTGGAACCAGCTGCCGGCGGCCACGGTGGCGCCGCCCGGCGCCGACGGCGTCGGTGCGATGCGGGGCGCCGTGCCGGCGATGAGCGGAAAGGACGCGGGCAAGGTGGCGTCCAGCAAGTCCCAGATGTGGCAGAGGTCGCAGTGGCCGAGCTTGTCGGCCGTGTGCACGTCGTCTGACACCGGGGCGGACGACGGGTTGGAGGCGGCCCCGGCGAGGGATGCCGCCAGGTTGCCGTGCGCTGGCGGCGCGCCGTTGTCCAGGTGCGTGAGCACGTGGCGCAAGCCGCCCAGCGGCGCCAGCAGCAGGCAGGCGCACAGCCACGTCAGCACGGCCCATCGGGTCAGGTGCTGAGGACTGCCTGGGCGGGGGCGATAGGCCGGCGGCATCGGGGAAGGGGGCAACGGAAACGGAAAAAACGGAATGATATATTGTTTCTATTGCGCTGGCGATGCCGGCTGCGGTGACCACGCGCCGAGAAGCGCGCGAATATGACACTTCATGCGGCCTCGGGGTCGTGCATAATCGTCGGCATCGGCCTCTTCCGGCTTGATTGCCGAGAGCGGCCGCTTAAAACAAGATAGATAAGAAAGCGGAGTAAAGCTCAATGATGAACGCAGTACACCCCCTGTCCTCCATGAACCGGCCCGAGGCGATTCCTTTCGCGCCCTACCATGACGCGGTGGCGGCGGTCGACCGGCTGGTGGAAATCTACGCGCGCAACACGGCCTTCCTGCGGTCGGCGTTTCGTGAAGTCCTGAAGGGCTCCGGCAACGGCCGCGAACGGGCCCGCGCGTATTACCCGGCCATCCGCATCCTCGTCGAAACCTACGACCCCATCGATACCCGTCTGTCGTACGGCCACGTGGCCGAACCCGGCATCTACCAGACCACCATCACCCAGCCGGGGCTGTTTCGCGACTACCTGATCGAGCAGGTGGGCCAATTGCTGCAGAACCATCGCGTGGCGGTCGAGGTGGGCGAATCCGATTCCCCGATCCCGCTGCATTTCGCCTTTCCGGAAGGCGCCTATGTCGAAGGCGAGCACCTGGAAGCGCTCAAGCGCCCCTTGCGCGACCTGTTCGACGTGCCCGATCTGGCCGTCACCGACGATGCCATCGTCAACGGTTCGTGGCGCGGCAAGGAAGGCGAACCCAAGCCGCTGGCGCCCTTCACGGCGCAGCGGGTGGACTATTCGCTGCACCGCCTGCAGCACTACACCGCCACGGCGCCGGGCCACTTCCAGAATTTCGTGCTGTTCACCAACTACCAGTTCTACGTCGACGAGTTCTGCGCCCGCGCACGCGCCCTGATGGCCAGCGGCAACGAAGACTACGAGATGCTGGTCGAACCCGGCAACCGCATCACCCGGCGCGGCGAATCGTCTCCGGCCGACGAAGGCCAGGGCCAGCGGCTGCCGCAGATGCCGGCCTACCACCTGGTGCGCGGCGACCATTCCGGTATCACGCTGGTCAATATCGGCGTGGGGCCGTCCAACGCCAAGACCATCACCGACCACATTGCCGTGCTGCGTCCGCATGCCTGGCTGATGCTGGGCCACTGCGCCGGCCTGCGCGATTCGCAGCGCCTGGGCGATTACGTGCTGGCCCACGGTTACGTTCGCGAAGATCACGTGCTGGATGCCGATCTGCCGACCTGGGTGCCGGTGCCTGCCCTGGCCGAGGTGCAAGTGGCGCTGGAACAAGCGGTGGAAGAAGTCGCGGGCCTGTCGGGCTGGGATCTCAAGCGCATCATGCGCACCGGCACGGTAGCCACCATCGACAACCGCAACTGGGAACTGCGCGACCACCTTGAACTGGTCGAGCGCTTCGCGCAGTCGCGCGCCATCGCGCTGGATATGGAATCGGCCACCATCGCGGCCAACGGTTTCCGCTTCCGCGTGCCTTACGGCACGCTGCTGTGCGTGTCCGACAAGCCGCTGCACGGCGAGCTGAAGCTGCCGGGCATGGCCAGCGCGTTCTATCGCCGGCAGGTCAACCAGCATCTGGAAATTGGCATCCGGGCGCTGGAGCGCCTGCGCGACATGCCGCCCGAACGGCTGCATTCGCGCAAACTGCGTACCTTCATGGAGACGGCGTTCCAATAAGGCGCGCTGCCTTTACCAAGGGGAAAAGCGCTTTCCGAGCGGCCCAAAGGCCTTCGGAAGGCGCTTTTCTTTTGTGGGCGGCCGCGGCGGCATTTCCCTGGGGATTTCGCCGACCGGGGGCAGTTGCGCTATGCTCCGCCGTTGCCGGGAAAACCCGCAGCCCCCGCCACCCGGCCGGCGGGGGGTTTTCGCTCTGAAGGAACACAACTTTGGCATTATCGGAACACGACTCGCGCCCGAGTGGCGGCAAGGCGGCGATACCCGCGCCGTCCGAACTGCGCCGCACCTTGTCGTCGCGCCACCTGACGATGATCGCGGTGGGCGGCTCCATCGGCACGGGCCTGTTCGTGGCCTCGGGCGCCACCATCGCGCAAGCCGGCCCCGGCGGCGCGCTGCTGGGCTACGTGCTGATCGGCGTGATGGTCTATTTTCTGATGACCAGCCTGGGCGAACTGGCCGCCAGCATGCCGGTGTCCGGGTCGTTCTCGACCTATGGCGCGCGCTACGTGGAAGAGGGCTTCGGTTTCGCGCTCGGTTGGAACTATTGGTACAACTGGGCGGTTACGGTGGCGGTGGACCTGGTGGCCGCGCAACTGGTGATGGCGTACTGGTTTCCGGACGTGCCCGGGGTGTACTGGAGCGCACTGTTCCTGGCGATCACCTTCGGCCTGAACGCCTTGTCGGCACGCGGCTTCGGTGAAGCGGAATTCTGGTTCGCCCTGATCAAGGTGGTGGCGGTACTGGCCTTCGTGGCAATGGGCGTGATGATGCTGCTGGGCATCATCCGTGGCGGCGAAAGCGGCGGCGTGGCCAACTGGACGGTGGGCGACGCGCCTTTCGCGGGCGGTTTCGCGGCGCTGATCGGCGTGGCCATGGTGGTGGGCTTCTCGTTCCAGGGCACCGAACTCATCGGCATTGCCGCCGGTGAATCGAAAGACCCCGCCAAGAACCTGCCGCGCGCCGTGCGCCAGGTGTTCTGGCGCATTCTGCTGTTCTATGTGGCGGCGATCCTGGTGATCGGCCTGCTCATTCCCTATACCGACCCGCACTTGCTGCGCAATGAAGTCACCGACATCAGCGTCAGCCCGTTTGCCCTGATCTTCGAGCGCGCCGGCCTCTTGGCCGCAGCCTCGATCATGAACGCCGTGGTGCTGACCTCGGTGCTGTCGGCCGGCAATTCCGGCATGTACGCGGCGACCCGCATGCTCTACAGCCTGGCGCGCGACGGCAAGGCGCCGGCCGTGTTCGGCCGTGTGTCGCGCTCGGGCGTGCCGCTGTGGGCGCTGGTGGCCACCACGGTGGTTGCGGCGCTGTGCTTTTTCACGTTCGTGTTCAGCCCCAAGGCCGTCTACATCTGGCTGCTCAATACCTCGGGCATGACCGGCTTCATTGCCTGGCTGGGCATTGCGATCAGCCACTACCGGTTCCGCCGCGGCTACGTCAAGCAGGGCCGCAACCTGGCCGATCTGCCTTATGTGTCGCCGTTCTTCCCGTTCGGCCCGATCTTCGCGTTCGCGCTGTGCTTGATCATCACGCTGGGCCAGAACTACCAGGCTTTCCTTGAGCAGCGCATCGATTGGGGCGGCGTTGCCGCCACGTACATCGGTATTCCGCTGTTCCTGCTGATCTGGCTGGGCTACCGACTGGCCAAGGGATCGCGCTTCGTGAGCTACAAGGACATGACCTTCCCGGACGCCCGGGCGCGCAGCGCGTACCTGGATTCAGCATTGCGGGGAGAGCCGGCGGCGGGCGTACCGGCTTCGGGCGTACCAGCGGCGGGCGACGCGTCTGGCCGCAATGCCTGAATGAATACCGGCCCAGGAAGGGCCGGTGTCTTGTGAAGGGCGCAGGACGCGCCCGGCCGCATGGTTATTCGATGTTCTGCGCCTGCTCGCGCATCTGTTCGATCAGCAGCTTCAGGTCCATGGCGGCGCGGGTGACTTCCATGCTGCCGGCCTTCGAACCCAACGTATTGGCTTCGCGGTTCATTTCCTGGAACAGGAAGTCCAGGCGCTTGCCGGCGCTGCCGGCATTTTTCTTGCCCGTGGCCTTGCCGCTGCCGTCGGTGAGCAGGTGGCGCAGTTCTTCCAGGTGCGAGCGCAGGCGCGACAGTTCTTCGGCGACGTCGATGCGCAGGGCGAACAGGTTGGCTTCCTGGGACAGGCGTTCGGACAGTTCGGCGCCCGTGATGTGGGTGAAGCCGCCGGGGAAGGCGGATTCGACGCTTTCGCGCAGCTTGGACGCGAGCTTGTCGCGGTGGTCGGCCAGCAATTGGGGCAGGTGGTGCTGGACCAGTTCGACGATGTTCGCGACGCCGTCGGCGCATTCGCGCATCATGCCGGCCAGGCGTTCGCCTTCGCGGGCGCGGCCGTCCTGCAACTGGGTCAGGGCTTCCTGGGCGGCCTGCAGGCAGGCGGCGCCCCAGACTTGCGGGTCGAGCGCGTCGTTGGTGCGCTGGCCGGGCCAGTTGAACAGTTCGACCAGGCGCGGCGCGGCGATGTCGGGCAGCACGCGGCGTGCGGCTTGCAGCTGTTCGGCCAGGGTCTCGAGCCAGGCGGGTTCGAGCTTGGACAGGTCGGTGCTGACGTTACGCGTATAAGACACCCGGATCTCGACCTTGCCGCGCGCCAGTTGGGCGGTCAGCAGTTCGCGCAGCGGCGTCTCGACGTGGCGCAGCTCGTCGGGCAGGCGGAAATAAAGGTCCAGGAAACGGCTGTTGACGCTGCGCAGTTCCAGCGCCAGCGTGCCTTGTTCCAGGTCTGCCCGGGCGTTGCCGAAGGCGGTCATGCTGCGGATCATGGTGTGAGTTTCCTTTTGCTGTTTTGGGGCCGGGCCGCGCCGGTTCCGCCGGCCCGCCGGGGCGGGGGCGGGTATATGCAGCCCGTATATCGCGGCAGGATACTCCAAACGCGCACGCCGCTGGGGCCGGCAGGGCCTGCGGTGACACGCTGCCCGTACAATGCCGCCAATCGAATCTGACTGGAGTCTTGCCCCATGACCACTGCCCCTGCCATCGCCCGCCCGTCGGGCCGCGCCGTCGACGAACTGCGGCCGTTCAGCCTGGAGCGCGGCTTCACGCGCTACGCCGAGGGCTCGGTGCTGGTCAAGGCCGGCAACACCCATGTGCTGTGCACGGCCAGCGTGCTGGAAAAGGTGCCGCCTTTCCTGAAGGGCAAGGGCGAAGGCTGGGTGACGGCCGAATACGGCATGCTGCCGCGCGCCACGCACACGCGCGGCGATCGTGAAGCCGCACGCGGCAAGCAAAGCGGCCGCACCCAGGAAATCCAGCGCCTGATCGGGCGCAGCCTGCGCGCGGTGTTCGACATGCGCGCGCTGGGCGAACGCACGCTGCACCTGGATTGCGACGTCTTGCAGGCCGACGGCGGCACGCGCTGCGCCAGCATCACGGGCGCCTGGGTGGCGGCGGCTGATGCCGTGGCGTTGCTGATGCAGCGCGGCGACCTGGCCGTGAACCCGATCCGTGACGCGGTAGCCGCCGTGTCGGTGGGCCTGGTGGATGGCCGCGCGGTGCTGGACCTGGACTACCAGGAAGACTCGGCCTGCGACGCGGACGTGAACGTCATCATGACGGGCAGCGGCGCGTTCGTCGAAGTGCAGGGCACGGGCGAAGGCGCCACGTTCACGCGCGCCGAGCTGGACGCCATGCTGGCGCTGGCCGAAGGCGGCATCGCCGGGCTGGTGCGCGAACAGCGCGCGGCGCTGGGCGGCTGATGCACGAAGCGGGATGGTGCCCGGGTGGGCGGCCATCCCGTTGAAATATCCGGCGGGTGCCGGCCCGGCATGCCGCCTTCACGACCGGGGCCAGGTTTGCGGTTACGGCAGCAGCGCGCCGATCCGTTCCGCTTTTTCCAGATTCCAGATCGCGCCGATCAGGCCGCGCAGTTCCGCGTCGGTCGCGGCATCGGCGTAACGGCCCAGGCTGAGCGTCTTGGCCTCGATTTCATCGCGCGACAGGGTATTGCCCGGATCGCCCTTGGGTTCGTCGACGCGGCCATGCAGGGTGCGGCCGTCGCGGGTGTGGACGGTGACCTTGCCGATCCAGCGCTGCGGGTAGGCGGCGTCGACCTCGGGGTCCAGTTCCATCGTGACGCGGGCGCGGAAGGCGGCGACCGCGGGGTCGTCCAGCGCGGCGTCGAATTCCGGCAGGCCGGCGCGGCCCTTGCGGGCGATCAGGCCCAACACCGTTCCCATTGAAAACTTGGATTGATGCACCGTGCGTGGGTCGACCACGGGCCCCAGCACGTCGATGGCGCCCTGGTGGACGTGCGCGACCACGCGGTCGATGGCGTCTTCGGTCAGGGGGTTGTCGCGCAGCACCTGTTGCAGGGCGTCGGCTGCCGGATGCGTGTGGCGGCACGAGGCGTGGAACTTGAACGAGGTTTCGGCTAGGGCCCAGCGCGTGCCCAGGCCGTCGGTCAGGCGCGTGGGGTCGGCGTCGCGGGACATGCCGGCGGCCATGCCCTGCGGGCCTTCCAGGATGTGGCGCGCGCCGGTGAAGCCTTCGCGGGCCAGGTAGGCGGCGGCAATGCCGTTGGCGGCGGCGCGGGCGGTGTGCAGTTGCTTGGAATCGGCCGCGTCGCGCAGGAATTCCCACAGGCCGGCGGCCTGGGTGCCGGCCGAGCCCAGCGCATGCAGCATAGCCTCGGGCGACAGGCCCAGCAGGCGGCCGGTGGTGGCCGCGGCGGCCAGGGTGCCGGCGGTGCCGGTGGTGTGGAAGATCTTGTAGTGGGAACGGCCCAGGAATTCACCGACCCGGATGCCGACTTCGTAGCCGGCGACGGCGGCCACCAGCAGGTCGCGGCCCGAGCTGCCCAGCGCCTGGGCCACGGCCAGCGCGGGCGGGAACACCACGGCGGCCGGGTGGAACACCGAGCCGTTATGCACGTCGTCCTGCTCGACCACGTGAGCGGCCGCGGCGTTGACCATGGCGGCGAACACGGGCGAGGTGCGGCGCCGGTTGATCAGGATTTCGCTGGGGCCGTCGGCCGGCCCCATGGCGGCGGCATAGCGGTCCATGGCCAGCACCGGACGGGCAGACGCGCCGGCCAGGATCGAGGCCAGGCAGTCCAGCAGCAGGTCTTCGGCGCGGCGCAGCACCGGGGCGGGAATGTCTTCGAAGCGCAGGTTGGCGGCGAAGGCGGCGAGTTCGGCGCTGAGGTGGGGGGTGTCTTTGGCGGCGGTCATGTCAGAAGGAGCGGGGCAGGCCCAGGATGTGTTCGGCGACGTAGGACAGAATCAGGTTGGTCGAGATCGGCGCGACCTGGTACAGGCGGGTTTCGCGGAATTTGCGTTCGACGTCGTATTCGGTGGCAAAGCCGAAGCCGCCATGGAATTGCAGGCAGGCGTTGGCGGCTTCCCAGGACGCGTCGGCGGCCAGCAGCTTGGCCATGTTGGCCTGGGCGCCGCAGGGCTCGTGGGCGTCGAACAGGCGGCAGGCCTCGTAACGCATCAGGCTGGCCGCTTCGACGTTGATGTGGGCCCGGGCGATGGGGAACTGCACGCCCTGGTTCTGGCCGATGGGGCGGCCGAACACCATGCGTTCCTTGGCGTAGGCGGTGACCTTGTCGACGAACCAGTAGCCGTCGCCGATGCATTCGGCGGCGATCAGGGTGCGTTCGGCGTTCAGGCCGTCCAGGATGTACTTGAAGCCCTTGCCTTCTTCGCCGATGAGGTTGTCGGCCGGGATTTCGAGGTTGTCGAAGAACAGCTCGTTGGTCTCGTGGTTGACCATGTTGGGAATGGGGCGGATCGACATGCCGTGCTTGACGGCGTCATGCAGGTCGACCAGGAAGATGGACATGCCTTCGGACTTGCGCGTCACCTGGTCCAGCGGGGTGGTGCGCGCCAACAGGATCATCAGGTCGGAATGCTGCACGCGCGAGATCCAGACTTTCTGGCCGTTGATGACGTAGCGGTCGCCGCGGCGCACGGCGGTGGTCTTGATCTTGGTGGTGTCGGTGCCGGTGGTGGGCTCGGTGACGCCCATGGATTGCAGGCGCAGTTCGCCCGCGGCGATGCGCGGCAGGTATTCGCGCTTTTGCGCATCGGAACCGTGGCGCAGCAAGGTGCCCATGTTGTACATCTGGCCGTGGCAGGCGCCCGAGTTGCCGCCGCTGCGGTTGATTTCTTCCATGATGACCGAGGCTTCGGTCAGGCCCAGGCCCGAACCGCCGTATTCCTGGGGGATCAGGGCGGCCAGCCAGCCGGCTTCGGTGAGCGCGCGGACGAAGGCGTCGGGGTAGCCGCGTTCTTCGTCGACTTTACGGAAATATTCAGCGGGAAATTGCGCGCAGAGGTCGCGCACGGCTTCGCGGATGTCCTGGTAGGCGTGGGAGGCGTCGGGCATGGATTTGTCGGTGTCTATGAATGAATCGGTACAGCATCGAATGTGCCGCAAGGGGCCGCGCCTGCCAATTCACCATTCATTAATACGGGGTTCCTGTTCGCAAAAGCGCATTTGTGTGACCGCCGTTTGTCATGCGGGGCCGGGGATGTGTCAAGAAATTGCCAAACTGCATCCCCATAATCGGCCCGTTACGCCTATGTGGCGATGCAACAGACGGATGGATATGCGGAAAAATCTCAGGGTGACGACAGCGGTTTCGGCGATTCTCGCGGTGTTTGTGGCGCTGTTTGCGCTGGCGGCGGCGGCCGGGATCGCCGTGCTGCGCGAGAACCGGGCCGATATCGAGGCGCTGGGCCGCGGCAGCATCGAGCGCGCCAGCGACCTGTCGGACATGACCAGCCGCCTGTTCCAGGCGCGCGCCGCGCTGACCGACGCCAAGACGGCCATGGAAGGCGGGCTGGAAGAAGCCCGTGACCAGTCGCTGACCCACGCCGACGCGCTGCTCAAGCAGGCCGCGGCCAGCCTGGCGCGGCTGCGCGCCAATGCGGACACCAGCGAGCAGGGCGCGCCCTTGTTCGACCAGGCGCTGGCGGCCAACGCGGCGTTTGCCGACCAGACGCTGGCGCCGATGTTCAAGGCCATCAAGGGCTGGAACGGCATCGAAGTGAACCGGCTGGTGGACAAGGTGCTGCCGGTGACGGGCGCCGCCTATGTGAAGCAGGCGGATGCCTACCAGGCCTATGCCCGCGAACGGGGGCAGGCCGCGGTGGCCGGCGCCAGCCAGACGATGCAGCGGGTGACGGTGGTGGCCGCGGCCGTGCTGGCCTTCGTGCTGGTGCTGGCGGTGCTGATCCGCCTGGGATTCCGGCGCCGCATCCTGCGGCCGCTGAACGAGGCGGGCGCGCATTTCGACCGCATTGCCGACGGCGACCTGACCGGCAACATCGCGGTGCATGGCGATAACGAGATCGGCGTGCTGTATTCGGCCATGCGCCGGATGCAGACGGGGCTGTCGGCGGCGGTGGCCTCGGTGCGCCACGGCGTCGAGGAAATCCATACCGGGTCGGGCGAGATCGCCGCGGGCGGGGCCGACATGTCGGACCGCACGGCGCGCCAGGCCGGCTCGCTGCAGGAAGCGGCGGCCAACATGACGCAATTGGCGCATACGGTGCAGATGACGGCAGGCAATGCCGACCTGGCCAGCCGGCAGGCGCTCAGCGCCACCCAACTGGCCCAGCGCGGCGGCCAGGCGGTGGAAGAAGTCGTGACCAGCATGCAGGGCATCGCCGACAGCGCGCGCCGCATCGGCGAGATCGTGGGCGTGGTCGACAGCATTGCCTTCCAGACCAACATCCTGGCGCTGAATGCGGCGGTGGAAGCCGCGCGCGCGGGCGAGCAGGGCAAGGGCTTTGCGGTGGTGGCGGGCGAGGTGCGCTCGCTGGCCCAGCGCAGCGCGCAGGCCGCCAAGGAAATCAAGGGCTTGATCGAGGATTCGGCTTCCCGCGTGCAAGTGGGCGTGCGCCAGGTGAACCTGGCCGGCGACACCATGCGCGACATGCTGGCCTCGGTCGACAAGGTGACTCAGATCGTGGCGGAGATCTCCAACGCCACGGCCGAGCAGGCCGCCGGCATCGCGTCGGTCAATGATGCGGTGGCGGACATCGAACGCTCGACCCATGAAAACGCCGCCATGGTCGAGCAGACCGCCGCCGCGGCCGCCGCGCTGGAATTGCAGGCGCAAGGCCTGCAGCGCGCGGTCTCGGTGTTCCAGATCGCCCAGGCGGCGCAGCACGCCGCCGGGCAGGCGTCAGGGAGTGAGCTGCGGCAGGGCGCCGCCGCTGTAGCGCTCGGACACCAGCGACAGGTTCCCATGCTTGACCTTGTGCTTGACATGGGCAGCGGCCGACGCGATGTCCTCCGGGCGGATGCGCTCGCATAGGGAAGGGGTGACGGTCAGCGCGCCGACACCCAGCGTCACGAATGGGAAGAAGCGCGGCACGCCGTAACGGTCTTCGGCTTCGATGCCGCCGTTGCGGCGGCCCTGGTCGTCGTACAGGTCGACGGCGCGTTCATTGAACTCGGCGATGATGCGCTGGATGCGTTCGGTCCAGTCGGGGCTGCGCAGCAGCACCACGAAGTCGTCACCGCCGACGTGGCCCACGAAATCGCGCAGCGGATCGCAGTGGCGCTTGATGACGTCGGCGGTCAGCATGATCATGTCGTCGCCGCGCCAGTAGCCATAGACGTCGTTGAACGGCTTGAAGTTGTTCAGGTCGCCATAGCAGATGGTGAAGTCGGCGGCGTCTTCCAGCAGCGTGGCGATATGGCGGCTGATGGGGATGTTGCCGGGCAGGGACGTCAGCGGGTTGGCATAGCGTGCGGCCTCGATGCGCATTTCGGTCACCGAGCGCACCAGCGTTTCGCCGGTGGCCAGGCCGTCGTAGCGGCCATCGCGGGTGATGATCAGGCCGTCCATCAGGTAGCGCTGGTCTTCCGAGATCAGCACGTGGCTCAATTGGTCGATGGACACGTCCAGGTCCACCAGCACCGGCTCGGCGTTCATGAAGGTCGAGCAGGCGTCGCGGCCGAACAATTCGCGGGTATAGCGCTGGGCGTAATGCTCGGAAAAGTCGCGCCGGTTGATGATGCCGACCGGGCGGTTGTCGCCGTCCACCACGGCCACGGCGTGCAGGCTCTTGTGTTCGATGAAGAGCCGATGCACGTCGTCGTTGGTGTGCTTGGTCAGGAGGGCGGCGGGGGCTTCCACCCGCAGGCTGGCCGCGGTGCCGCCGGCCGAGCGCTGCGACAGCGGAGCCGGCGCGCGCACCCGCAGCGAATCGCGCAGGGGCGGGGTCAGCTCGGTGAGCAGGGCCTCGTCGGGGCGGCCCAGCAGCCAGCCCTGGGCGTAGCGGATTTCCAGGTCGCGCACCACCGCCAGGTCTTCGGCGGTCTCGATGCCTTCGGCCACGATGGCGGTGCCCAGGTACTGCGCCACCTTCAGGATGGCGCGCACCATGTTCTGCTTGCGGTCGTCGTGGCCGATGCCATTGAAGAAGTAGCGGTCGATCTTGACCAGGTCGGGTTGCATCTCGGACCACAGCTGCAGGTTCGAATTGCCCACGCCGTAGTCGTCCAGCGCGATGCGCATGCCGTATTCACGCAGGCAGGCGAAGGCGCTGCCCAGCGTGGCCATGTGTTCGGACAGGGGGTCCTGCTCGGTCAGTTCGACGATGATGTTGGACGGCGCCAGCGTGCAATCCTTGAGCAGGCGCAGCGGCATTTCGTCGCCCCACAGCGTCCAGTAGTGGATCAGCGCCGAGCCCGACAGATTCAGGAACAGCTTGCCCGGCGCCTCGTTCTGGTTGAAGCCCTGGGCGCCGGCCCGGAAGCTGGCCAGTTCCAGCTGCGGATGCAGGCCCTGGCGGCGGGCTTCGGCGAACAGGGCGTCGGGAAAGTGCAGGGCGGTGTCGACCGGGCCGCGGATCAGGCTTTCATGGCCGTAGATGCGGCTGTGGGACAGGTCGATGACGGGTTGGAAGCGCGGGCGCAGCAGCCGTTCGCGCAGAATGCCCGCCAGGCTGACGGACGCGGACGCCGCGCCGCCAGGAATGGGGGGCACACCGGCCGCATACGGCCGGGGCAAAGCTTGAGGTGGGTTCATCGCCGGAGCGTTTGGATACGATCAGTGACAAGATTAGTGATATTGACCATCGAATATTTCTGTGTTGTTGCGGTTACACGTAACAGGCGGTCTGCAATCGCGACCGCGCCCTATACAATTTGGCCCTATGACATCCCCCCATATTCCCGATTCCCTGCGCCGCGTCGTGCTGGCCTCCAACAATGCCGGCAAGCTGCGTGAGTTTTCCGCCCTGTTCGCGCCCCTGGGCATCGAACTGGTGCCGCAGGGCGAACTGGGCGTGCCCGAGGCCGAAGAGCCGCACGTCACCTTTGTCGAAAACGCCCTGACCAAGGCCCGCCATGCCAGCCGCCTGACGGGCCTGCCCGCGCTGGCCGACGATTCCGGCCTGTGCGTGGCCGCGCTGGACGGCGCCCCGGGCGTGTATTCCGCCCGCTACGCCAAGATGCATGGCGGTGAAAAATCCGACCAGGCCAACAACGCGCTGCTGGTGTCCAAGCTGGCGTCGGTGACCGACCGCCGCGCCTGGTACGTCGCGGTGCTGGCCCTGGTGCGCAGCGAAAACGACCCGTGCCCGCTGATCGGCGAAGGCCTGTGGCATGGGGAAATCATCGACCAGCCCGAAGGCGCCAACGGCTTTGGCTACGACCCGCACTTCTACCTGCCCGACCAGGGGCTGACGGCCGCTTCGCTCGATCCCGAGGAAAAGAACGCCATCAGCCACCGCGCCCGCGCCCTGCGCGAACTGCTGGGCAAGATCAGCCAGGCTTGATGCAAGGCGGGCGCGTCCCGCCCAGGAACACCGCATGTCCATCACCATCCCCATCCGCCCCGACACGGGCGCCGCGCGTACGCGCCTGGTCACGCCGGCCGGCGCCACGCTGACCAGCCTGCCGCCCCTGTCGGTCTATGTGCACGTGCCCTGGTGCGTGCGCAAATGCCCGTATTGCGACTTCAATTCGCACGCGGCGCCGGGTGAAATTCCCGAGCGCGCCTATCTGGATGCACTGCGCAGCGACCTGGAGCAGGCGTTGCCGTCCATCTGGGGCCGCCAGGTGGTGTCGGTATTCATCGGCGGGGGCACGCCCAGCCTCTTGTCGGCCGCCGGCCTGGACGAGCTGCTGGCGATGCTGCGCGCCTGTTTGAACATGTGGCCGGACGCCGAAATCACCATGGAAGCCAACCCCGGCACCGCCGAGGCCGATCGCTTTCGCGATTACGCGGCCAGCGGCGTGACCCGGTTTTCGCTGGGTATCCAGAGCTTTGACGACGCCCAGTTGAAGAAGCTGGGCCGCATCCATGATTCGGCCCAGGCCCGCGCCGCCATCGAGATGGCCCAGCGCGCCGCGCCGCGCGTGAACCTGGACATGATGTTTGCCTTGCCGGGCCAGACGCGGGAGGCCTGTGTGGCCGATCTGCGCCAGGCCATCGGCTTTGGCACGGAACACCTGTCGCTCTATCACCTGACGATGGAGCCCAATACGGTGTTCGCCAAGTTTCCGCCCGAAGACCTGCCGGACGACGACACCAGCGCGGCGATGCAGGACGCGGTCGAGGACGAACTGGCCGCCGCCGGGCTGGCCCGCTACGAGGTGTCCGCCTACGCCCGGGCCGGCGCGCGCTGCCGCCACAATATGAATTACTGGGAATTCGGCGACTACCTGGGCCTGGGCCCGGGCGCGCACGGCAAACTGTCGTTCCACGACCGCATCGTGCGCGAGGCGCGGCTGCGCAACCCCGAATCCTGGATGCAGGCCGCCGCGGCCCGCGATGGCAGCCACCTGTCGGAAAACCGCCAGGTGGGCCCGGACGAACTGCCGTTCGAATTCATGCTGAACGCGCTGCGCCTGAAGGACGGCGTGGCCACCACGATGTTCAGCGAACGCACCGGCCTGTCGCTGGCCGCCATTGCGCACCAATTGGAGGCAGCCTCGAAACGGGGCTTGCTGGACGCCGATCCGACCCGCCTGCGGGCCACGCCCCTGGGCTGGCGTTTCCTCAATGACCTGCAGGAAATGTTCCTGTAGCAGTCTGGCACCAAAATGGGGCATTCGTGCCCCATGGTTTGCACCATAATGGTGCTACATTTTTCCCTGACCTGGCCAATCCTCGGGCAATCCCGGGGGTAGAACCTGGCACGCTTATTGCTTCCCTCTTTTATGCCAGTCGAGAGCGGCACAGCCCTCGACCCTTTTATCTAATGGAGATGACATGGCAAGCCCGAAAGACGTCCTGAAACAGATCGCCGATAACGAAGTCAAATTCGTGGATTTCCGCTTTACCGATACGGTTGGCCGTGAGCACCACGTGTCCGTGCCCACCACCGCGATCGACGAAGACAAGCTGGAAAGCGGGCAGGCCTTCGACGGTTCGTCGATTCCGGGCTGGAAGGGCATCGAAGCCTCCGACATGCTGCTCATCCCCGACCTGTCGACCGCCAACCTGGACCCCTTCCGCGAAGAGCCGACGCTGATCCTGTCGTGCGACGTGGTCGAACCGTCCGACCTGAAGGGCTATGACCGCGACCCGCGTTCGCTGGCCAAGCGCGCCGAAGCCTACCTGAAGGCCTCGGGCCTGGGCGACACCGCCTACTTCGGTCCGGAACCCGAATTCTTCGTGTTCGACGGCGTGACCTGGAACACCGACATGTCGGGCACCTTCGTCAAGATCAAGTCCGAAGAAGCCTCGTGGTCGACCGGCCTGGAATTCGAAGGCGGCAACACCGGCCACCGTCCCGCTGTGAAGGGCGGCTACTTCCCCGTGCCCCCGGTCGACTCGTTCCAGGACATGCGTTCGGAAATGTGCCTGCTGATGGAACAGATGGGCGTGCCGGTCGAAGTGCACCACCATGAAGTCGCCGGCGCCGGCCAGCTGGAAATCGGCACCAAGTTCAGCACCCTGGTGCAACGCGCCGACTGGACCCAGATCGTCAAGTACGTCGTGCACAACGTGGCCCATGCCTACGGCAAGACCGCCACCTTCATGCCCAAGCCCATCGTTGGCGACAACGGTTCCGGCATGCACGTGCACCAATCCATCTGGAAGGACGGCCAGAACCTGTTCGCAGGCAACGGCTACGCCGGCCTGTCGGAATTCGCGCTGTACTACATCGGCGGCATCATCAAGCACGCCCGCGCCCTGAACGCCATCACCAACCCGGGCACGAACTCGTACAAGCGTCTGGTTCCGCACTACGAAGCCCCGGTCAAGCTGGCTTACTCGGCCCGCAACCGTTCGGCCTCGATCCGCATTCCGTACGTCGGCAACCCGAAGGGCCGCCGCGTCGAAGCGCGTTTCCCGGACCCCCTGGCCAACCCGTACCTGGCCTTCTCGGCCCTGATGATGGCCGGCCTGGACGGCGTGCAGAACAAGATTCACCCCGGCGATCCCGCCGACAAGAATCTGTACGACCTGCCGCCGGAAGAAGACGCCAAGATCCCGACCGTGTGCTCCTCGCTGGAACAAGCGCTGGAAGCCCTGGACAGCGACCGCGAGTTCCTGACCCGCGGCGGCGTCTTCAGCAACGACATGCTCAACGCCTACATCGACCTGAAGATGGGCGATGTGAACCGTCTGCGCATGACCACGCACCCGGTCGAATTCGACATGTACTACAGCCTCTGATTTCGAGGCAGTAGCTGGGGGAGCGCGATGATGTAGGCAGCCAACCAGGGCCCACACCACGCGCACCGCCAGGTCGCTGACCGATGGCTTGCCCCGTCCGGCTTCGCGCCGGACGGGCAGGGCGCCGCCCTCGGGCGCCGTCTGGGTCCGCGTTCCGATTTCCCCCTGTAGTCATTCGGGTACGTTGAAAAATGAATGTAGAAGCTCTCGATCTGCTTGCCACGTCCGTTTTCCTGGTCAACGAACGCGGGCACATCGAATACGCCAACGCGGCCGCCGAAGACCTGTTCGGCCGCTCGCGCAAGCAACTGTGCGGCCACTCCGCCGCCACCCTGTTCGACAACCCTGAGAATATCCAGTCGTCCATCGACCGCGCCGCGGCCGGCCGATACGCCGACGTGCGCCAGCTGGCGTCGCTGCGCCGCGCCACGGAATCCGTGGAAGTGGCCGTGACCACGGTGGGCCTGAGCGGCCAACGCTGGCCCGCCCTGATCGAAACCCGCGAGATCGAACAGCGCGTGCTGGCCGACCGCAACCATCGCCTGGTCGACGAGATCGAAGCGCACCGCGAATTGCTGCGCAACCTGGCGCATGAAGTCAAGAATCCCCTGGGCGGATTGCGCGGCGCCGCGCAACTGCTGGAAGCCGAGCTGCCCAGCGCGGCCCTGGCCGAATACACCCAGGTCATCATTTCCGAAGCCGACCGCCTGCAGGCGCTGGTGGACCGCCTGAGCGGCCCGCAACGTGTGCCGCTGAACGCGCGGCCGGTCAACATCCATGAAATCTGCGAGCGCGTCTGCGCCCTGATCCAGGCCGAGTTCCGCCACGACGTCACGCTGGTGCGTGACTACGACGCGTCGATGCCCGACCTGAAAGGCGACGCCGCCCGCCTGATGCAGGCCGTGCTCAACGTGGCCCGCAACGCCGCCCAGGAACTGGTCGCGCGGCCGCAAGGCCCCGGCGTCGAACCCGGCGTCGTCACCCTGCGCACCCGCGTGGCGCGCCAAGTCATGCTGGCGCACCGCCAACACCGCCTGGCCCTTGAACTGTCGATCATCGACAACGGCCCGGGCGTGCCCGACCACATCCGCGACCGCATTTTCCATCCGCTGGTCACGGCGCGTGCCGGCGGCACCGGACTGGGCCTGAGCCTGGCCCAGGACTTCGTGCAGCAGCACGGCGGCATCATCGAATTTGAATCCCGACCCGGGCGTACCGAGTTTCGCCTGGTCCTACCGATGGAGCCCGCACACTGATGAAACCCGTATGGATCGTCGACGACGACCAGGCCATCCGCTGGGTCCTCGAAAAGGCCCTGGCCCGCGCCGGTGTCCCCACCCGCAGTTTCTCCCAGTCGGCCGACGTACTCGAGGCCCTGGCCCACGACACGCCCGTTGCGCTGGTGTCCGATATCCGCATGCCTGGCGGCAACGGCCTGGAATTGCTGCGCCAGCTCAAAGAGCGCCATCCCGGCTTGCCGGTCATCGTCATGACCGCCTTTGCCGACCTGGACAGCACCGTTTCCGCCTTCCAGGGCGGGGCCTTCGACTACCTGGCCAAGCCCTTTGACGTCAACGAAGCCGTCGCGCTGATCCAGCGCGCCATGCAGGAATCGGCCCAGCCCGAAAGCCCCGAAGGGCAGGGCGAGGCCCAGAACAACGAGCGCTGGATGATGACCCAATCGTCATCCACCGCCATGCAGGAAGTCTTTCGCGCCATCGGCCGCCTGGCCCAGTCCAAGGTCACCGTCCTCATCACCGGCGAATCCGGCACCGGCAAGGAACTCGTTGCCCGCGCCCTGCACGGCCACGGCGTGCGCGCCAGCGGCCCCTTCGTCGCCCTGAACGCCGCCGCCATCCCGCGCGACCTGCTCGAAGCCGAACTCTTCGGCCACGAGCGCGGCGCCTTCACCGGCGCCAACACCCTGCGCCGCGGCCGCTTCGAAGAAGCCCACGGCGGCACCTTGTTCCTGGATGAAATCGGCGACATGCCGATCGAACTGCAGACCCGCCTGTTGCGCGTCCTGGCCGAAGGCAGCTTCTACCGCGTCGGCGGCGCCCAACCGGTACGCGTCGACGTGCGCATCGTCGCCGCCACCCACCAGCCGCTCGAACAACGCGTCGAACAGGGCCTGTTCCGCGAAGACCTGTTCCACCGCCTGAACGTCATCCGCCTGCGCCTGCCGCCGCTGCGCGAACGCATCGAAGACATCCCCGCGCTCGCCAACCACTTCCTGGCCGCCAGCGCGCGCGCCCTGGGCGTGCCGGTCAAGCGCCTGACGCCCGAAGCGCTGGCCGTCCTGACCAAATTCGACTTCCCCGGCAACGTCCGCCAGCTCGAAAACTTCTGCCACTGGCTCACCGTCATGGCCCCCGGCCAAACGGTGGAACGCGCCGATCTCCCCCCCGAGATCCGCGCCATGGAGCATCCCCCCGCCACCAGCGCCGCGCCCCCCCGCGTCGCCATCGGCGGCAGCATCTCCACCATCGGCACCGTCGTCCAGCACACCGCCCCCGCCCAAGACGACGGGCCCCCGCGCAACTGGCAAGACTCCCTGCTGCGCGACGCCCAATACCGCCTGGAACGCGGCGAACCCGCCGTCATGGCCACGCTGACCCGCCAGTTCGAAAAAATCCTGCTGCAAAGCGCCCTCGACGCCAGCCGAGGCCGCCGAGTAGAAGCCGCCTCCCGCCTGGGCATTGGCCGCAACACCATCACCCGCAAACTGCGCGAACTAGGCATAGAAGACGAGTAACCCAGGTCCGCGCGCAACGCGCGCGGCCCCACTCGCACGCCATGCCGGCGCAAAAAAAGCGCCACAGCAGGGCGCACAAAGCCAATCATCAGCAAGCAAGCGGCAAACGCCACCGCCGCCTACACGCGCAAGCGCCATCCGCTGACGCAAGACACCACGTAAGCCGAGCAAGGCCGCCCGCGCGGCCGGCACGAGGCGGGCCCCGCAAACCGCTCCACACCCCCACTGACCGCGGCCACCACGCCAAGCAAACCGCCCGCCCCAGCACCCGAGGCAAATCCTCATCACGAGCGCTTGGCGGCGTGGGCGGGTGAGGGCGGGGCGTGTAGATGCGCCCGAGGGAATTCGAAGGGAGCCGAAGGCGGACGAGAATGACGAAGGGGCAGTCCGGAGCGAAGGCTCCGGACCGCAATCGTAGCCCCGTCCTCACCCGCCCACGCCGCCAAGCGCGGCTAAAGAAGAACCCCCTCAAGGCAAAAAACTCAACCCCAAGACCCCACCACAGCAACAAAGAAAGCCAAAACCCCACCCAAAGCCACCACAACCCCCACAACTTTGCGCCGCTCCAATTCCGTCCAAAGCAACACCCCCGTCAGACACAACACAATCAACGCCCCCCCCACAGAATCCGACAACAACACCCACCCAACCCCCACCCCATTAGCCCGATGAAAATTCTGCACCACCCCCCACCACCCCGCCACGCTCCGCCGAGCACTAGCCACCCCGCTTGAAGGCCAGAACTCCACCTGCACCTGATACCCCGGCGCCCGAAACAACGCCTGCCACTTCTCCGGCTGGCGCGCCGTCACATCCCCCCAATGCACCTCGTGGGCCGGCTCCTTGCGGATCCGTTCCACCGGCTTGTTCAACTGCAACGCCTCTTGCAGCCACGCCCCCACCGCCGCATCCGTTCGCGGCAGATCCGGCGGCGCCTGCAGCTGCAGCGTCTCCACCACCGGCCCCGGCATATCGATCTTCAGCACTGCCCGGTGGTTCTGCAGAATCCCGCTGGCCCCGAACAGCAGCCCCAGCAACGCCCCCCACAGCCCGAGCCAGCCATGCGCCTTGCGCAACGCCTTCAGGTACACCCCGCGCCGGTTCGGCGGCCGCGGCCGGGCAGCCCCCGCAGGCGATGGCGCGGCCGTCATCGGCCGGCTCACGGGCGCACCTCTTGCCGTTGATCCCTTTCCCTTTGATCCGCTTGCCGCTCCACGCCATGACGTGGCGGCGCTTGCAGCCGCAACGTCGTCAGCGTGAAGCTGTCCGCCGCGAAGTGCCGCTGCGCCTCGCCGCCGCCCGCCGGATACACCTCGGTGTCGTCCATGCTGGGCAGGTACGCGATGCCGCGGTCGACGTCGTAGGCCATGTTGTGGGCCCAGGGGCGGGTGCCGATCGAGGCCACCCGGCGCAGTCCGGCCGGCGTGCTGACGTCGTAGATCGACAGCCGCGCGTCGGCGCCGCTGGGCGCCAGCAGCCAGCCGCGGCGGTCGTCGTAGGCCAGCGCATTGATGTCGCGGCCGGCCGGCGCGCTGGCCAGCACGGCACCGCTTTGCGCATCCAGGCTCAAGAGGCGCGGCGTCGCGCCGCGGCAGGCCACGAACAGGCGCTTGCCGGCGGCGTCGGCCGCCAGTGCGCTGGGGCGCGCGCATTGCGGCGGTTGCCAGACCTGAAGCAAGGCCATGCGGCGCAGGTCAAGGACGGCGATGCGGCCTTCATCCCGCATCGGCAGCGCGATCCGCGCCGGTCCCAGCAACACCGGCGCATCCAGCTTGGCGGCCGGCAGGTCCAGGCTGGCGCGCACGCAGTCGCAGGCCGGGTCCAGCCGATACACCCGTGACACGGCCCCGCGGCGGCCGCTGGTCAACAGCACCTGGCCGCTGGCGGGATCGAACAGTGCATTGTTCAGATTGCCGCTGTCCACCGGCACGCGTTTCAGCACCTGCCGGTCCGACGCGCGTATCACGATGACGCTGCCGTCCATGGCCGCCACATACAGCCGGTCGGCAGCCGGGACGGCCACCGCGGCATTGGCGCCTTCGGTGCCGGGGATGTCCGCCAGCGCTTCGCGGCGGGCCGCGTCCCAGATCGTCAGGCCGTTTTCACGGCGGGCCAGCAGCACGTGCCGGCCGTCTTGCGCCAGCGCGGCAAACCCCCAGCTGTGGCCGCTGCCGGGCAGCACCGTGGCGCTGCGTTCGGCGACGATGGGATCGGCGTCGGCGTGTGCCGTCGCGGCCAGAGCGGCCAGGGTCGCGGCCATCAGGCCGGACGAAGCGCGCCCCAAGAGCCGCGTGACCCGCGAAACGCCGGCATATCGTTGCGGCGCCATGCTTAGAACTCCACCCGGGTCGACAGCACGAACTGACGCGCATCGCCCATGGAAATGAAGTACTGGTTGGCGCTGGACGTGTAGTAGGTGCGGTCGAACAGGTTGTTCACGTTCAGCTGGAACTGCACATTGCGTCCGGCCACGCGCGTGTCGTAGGTGGCGAACGCGTTCATCACCGTATAGGCCGGCAGCTCGAACGAATTGGCCGAATCACCCGGGCGCGTGCCCACGTAGCGCGCGGCGGCGCCCAGGCGCAGGCGGCCTTCGCCGATCTGGCCGGCGTTGTAGACCAGGGCCAGCGACCCGGTGTGCTGAGCCACGTTCCACAGGCGGTTGCCCTGGTACAGCGGGTCGTCGGTGGTGCGGGCATCCAGGTAGGCGTAGCTGGCCATGAAGTCCCAGCGCGCCGACAGCGAACCGCTGACGTCCAGTTCCACGCCGCGCGAACGCGCCGCGCCGCTGGTGCGCCAGTCGGTCAGCTTGGTGACGTCGTTGTATTGCGACACCAGCACATTGCGCTTGCGGATGTCGAACAGCGCCAGCGTGCCGGTCGTCTGCCCCGGCATGTCCCATTTCAGGCCCAGTTCCCACGACTTGGACTGCTCGGGCGCCACGCCCGAATCGATCACGGTGCCGCTGGTGAGCGGGGCGATCGTGGAGGTGGGCTTGAGCGATTCGGTGTAGCTGCCGTACAGCGAGACTTCGGGCGTCCACTTGTAGACCAGGCCGGCGCGCGGCAGCCACTTGCCGCCCTGGATGTCGGTGTTGGTGTTGAACGGGCGGCCGCGGCCGGCCAGTTGTTCGTAGTGCTGGTAACGCAGGCCGCCCACCAGAATCCAGCGATCGGTCAGGTGCAGCGAGTCTTGCAGGAAGAACGAGGTGGCGCGCAGCTTGTCGGTCTGGTCGCTGTCGCTGGCGACCACGGTGTTGCCGGGGTCCTGCAGGCCGTACACGGGGTTGACGTAGCTGAACGGCTTGGACAGGTTCTGGCGGATCAGGTCCGAACGGAAGATCTTGCGGCGTTCGTAGTCGGCGCCGATCTGCACGTCGTTGCGCAGCCCGCCCAGGTCGACCCGGCCGTCGAGATAGCCGATCACGTAGTGGTCGGTGGACAGCGCCCCGCGGGTGCCGTCGTTGCTGCGCTTGAGCGTGCCCGTGGCCGGATCGATGCTGGTCACGCGGACCTGGTTGGCGTCGTAGCGTTCCTGGTTCCAGCTGTAGCCCAGGTGGGCCTTCCAGTTCTCGGTGACGCGCTGGTCGACGGTGACCTGCGCCAGTTCGGTGCTGCCCCACATATTGTTGTAGGGCTCGTCCAGGCGGCGGCGCGAAGGAATGTCCAGCGGTTTGCCGGTGGTGGGGTCCAGCGCGGTGCCGCGATCGAACGGGTATCGGTAGTCGCGGTGTTCGTACGAGGCCACGATCTGCGTATCTTCGCCATACCAGGCCAGCGACGGCGCCACCAGCGTATCGCGGCGCCGGCCGAAGTCGCGCCAGTAGTCTTCGTTCATGGTGTCCACCACCAGGCGGTAGGCCAGGCGCGAGTCGCCGATGGGACCGGTGGAATCCAGCGTGGCGCCCGCGCCGGTGCGGCTGTGGGCGTAGCTGGAACCGGTGACGGTGATGGCGTTGTACGGCGTCAGCAGCGGCCGCTTGCTGACGATGTTGATGACGCCGCCCGGGTCCATGATGCCGTACAGCAGCGAGGCCGGGCCTTTGAGCACTTCGACCGAATCGGCGGCCGCGTTCAGGCCGCGGCCCTGCACCAGCGGCATGCCATTGTGCATGATCGAGCCGTCGCGGTTGGCGCCGAAGCCGCGCTTCATCAGCGTGTCCTGCGTGCCGGCCAGCGTGTTGCCCTGGGTGATGCCGCTGACGTTGGCCAGCGCGTCGTCCAGGTTGCGCGGGCGCTGGTCACGCAGCACCTGGGCAGGCACCACGTTCACGGCCTGCGGCTGGTCCAGCACCGCCAGGGGCGAGCGGCTGACGCCCGCGACCGGTTCCGGCTGGTAGCTGGGGTTGATGACCGAGGCGCCGACCACGGTCACCGCGTCCAGTTGCGCCGTGTCATCCGCCGACGACAGCGGCCGCACGGTGTAGACGTTGTCCGAGCGCCGCTCGGCGCGCAGGCCGGTGCCGTCCAGCAGGCGGCCAAAGCCCTGGTCGATGCTGTAGGGGCCGGACAGGCCCGCGCTCTGCTTGCCGGCCACCAGGCGGCCATCCAGCGACAGCGTCACGCCCGCCTGGCTGGCAAATTGGCTGAGCGCCTGCGACAGGGGGCCAGCGGGCACCTGGAAGCCGGCAGAGACCTGGGCCTGGACCGGCGCGGTAGCCAGGGCGAAAGCCGGGGCGGCCAACGCGGCGGCCAGGGCGCGGACCAGGAGCGGAGAGCGAAGGGTGGGGACGTGCATGGGTTTCCTTGGCGACAGGACGCGCAAAACGCGGCGTACATCTGGCATGCCAAGCGAGATGGCAAAAGGGGAACCGCGATAAGGCGGCTGTTACAAAAAAGAGCCGCGGCGGGTTGCGCTTCAGGGGCCGCCGGGTCCATCGAGGATTCGCCCCGCGATGACAAGCCCCGGTGCTAGGCCGCCTCCAGCCGTATCCATCCTGGCAGGACGCGGTGCGCCCGCACCGGCAGGGTGGATTCCAGGGCGCGCAGGATGCGGTCGGTGTCGGCCAGGGGGAACACGCCCACCAGCGGCAACGGCGCGATGTCGGGCGTACAGGTGACGAAGCCGCGGCGGTAGCGCGCCAATTCGGCGGCAAAGCGGCCCAGCGGCATGCCGTCGGCGACCAATTCGCCACGGGTCCAGGCGTCGCGCGCCGAGTCCAGTGGCTGGGGGGCATCAATGGCGCGGCCGGAAAATGCGGTCCGGGTGCCGGCGGGCACGATGCGGCTGGCAGCGTCGGCGGGCTGGATCTGCACGGCGCCGGCATACACGTCCAGCCAGGCACGGCTGCCATCGCGCAGCACCGCGAAGCGCGTGCCCAGCGCCTGCAATTGGGCATAGCCCACGTCCACGAGGAAAGGGCGCGCGGGCGTGCGGGCATCCGGGTGCGTGTCGATCAGCGTTTCGCCGTCCACCAGCACCACGCGCCGCGCGGTGTCGTCAAAGCGCAGGTTGACGGCGCTGGCGGTGTTCAGCCACAGGCGCGAACCGTCTTCCAGAGTGGCCTGGCGGGTCTGGCCGACGTCGGTGCGCAGGTCAGCCCATTGGCGTCGGGTGGCCGGTTGGGTCCAGGCGGCGGCGCCCAGGCCGCCTGCGCCGGCCAGCAGCATCAGCGTGCGCAGCGCGCGGCGCCGCCCTTGTCCGGCGTGGGTCAGGGCGTCCAGCGCGGGTTGGCCGGCCACCGCTTCGAAACGGGCGCTGATGGCCGTGACGGCATCCCAGGCGCGGCGGTGTTCGGGCGTGGCGGCCAGCCAGGCCTGCCACTGGCGGGTGTCGTCGGCGCTGGCGCGTTCGTCGCCCAGGCGCGCGAACCAGTCGGCCGCGGCTTGCAGCACACGGCGGTCGGGGGCGGCAGACAGCGGCGCGGCCCTCACCAGACGCCGTCCGCGATCAGCAGGCATTGCAGCATCACCTGCGACATATATTTCTTGACCATGCGCTCGGACACCTCCAGGCGCAGGGCGATATCGGCATAGGTGTGGCCGCCCAGTTGCGACAGCAGGAAGGCCTCGCGGGCGCGCGCCGGCAGGCGATGCAGCATGGCGTCGATCTGGAGCAGGGCTTCAAGCACCAGCGCGCGCCGTTCAGGCGATGGCGTGGTGGCTTCGGGGCGCTGGGCCAGCGCTTGCAGATAGGCCTGTTCCAGCTCGCGGCGGCGCCATAGATTGACCACCAGGCCGTGGGCGATGCGGGTCAGGAAGGCGCGGGGCTCGCGCAGGCCCGGCGTGTCGCGGGCCGCCATCAGGCGCACGAAGGTGTCCTGGGCCAGGTCGGCGGCGTCGTGGTCGTCGCGCAGGCGGCGCCGCAGCCATGAAGTCAGCCAGGCGTGATGGGAGCGGTAGAGCGTGTCGACGGCATGCGGAGCCGATAGATCGCCGGGCGGCACGGTAACTCCAGACCTGAAAGAATAATGGGAATGGTTCCTATTATAACTATTCAGGCCGGGAGCGCCATCGTTGAAAACTGGCCTCGGCTTACTTGAACAGCGCGGCGTTCTCTTCCAGCACGGCGTCGGCGCACTGGGCGTCCAGGTTGCCGCCCGGGGCGCCGGCCACGCCGATGGCGCCGATGACGTTGGCACCGGCCTTGATGGGCACGCCGCCGCCCAGCAGGAGGAAGCCGGGGATGTCGGTCAGGTTGGCGGCGCCGGGGTTCTTCTGGGCGTTTTCCATCATGGCCAGCGTCGGCGCCTTGGCCGACGCGGACGTGAAGGCCTTGGCGCGGCTGGCTTCAATGGTGTGCGGGCCGGCGTTGTCGCCGCGCACGAAGGCCTTGAGCAGGCCGGCGCGGTCGACCACCGAGGCGCTGACGTTGTAGCCCTTGGCCTGGCATGCCGCCACAGCGGCGGTGGCCAGCTTCTGCGCGTCGGCGGTCGAGATGTTGCTTTCGCTGAGCACGGCGGCGTGGGCGGCGCCCGTGAAAGCCAGCGTGGAAACCAGTGCGGCGAGCGTGTGGCGGGTCATGTCTGCGTCCTTTTATCGAGTGAAAGTCAGGAGCAGTCAGTGTGGCCAAAAGGGGGAATCGGCGGTATACGCCCGATTACGCTGGCGTCTCCGTAGCGCTACGGAGGGCAGGGCTGATGACGGCCGGGCAAACGGCGTGGTCTGTGCCGCGACGCGGCTAGTCGAGCAGCGTGGCGTACTGGCGGATCAGTTGCGCCAGCGAGTCGGCTTCGAGCTTGGCGAAGACATTGGCGCGGTAGGTTTCGACGGTGCGCGGCGACAGGTCGAATTCGCGCGCGATTTCCTTGTTGCTCAGGCCTTGCACCACGCGTTCGAGCACCTCGCGTTCGCGCGCGGACAGCCGTGCCAGCCGGTCGGCCGCGGCCTGGGTGACGGCCAGGCGTTCACGGCTGGCGATGTGGGTGCGCACGGCGGCCTGCACGGCATCCAGAAAGACGTCGTCGTCCACCGGCTTTTGCAGGAATTCCATGGCGCCGCCCTTGAACGCGCGGCGGCACAGGTCGACGTTGGCGTGGCCGGTCAGCATCACCACGGGCAGGTCGGATGTGTCGGCCAGGCGTGCCAGCACGTCCAGCCCGCTGATGCCGGGCATGCGGATGTCCAGCACCACGCAGCCGATGGTGTGCGGCGACAGGCCGGCCAGGAAAGCCTGCGGATCGGCGTGGCCTTCGCTGCGCAGGCCTACGCTGCGCAGCAGCAGCGCCAGCGCGTCGCGCACCGCGTCGTCATCATCGACCAGGTAGACCAGCGGGGAATGATCGGGGGCGTTCATGTCGGGCCCTTGGCCAATGGCAGGGTCAGGGTGAAGCAGGCGCCCGACGGCTGCAGGTTGTGCGCGGCCAGGCGGCCGTCCATGGCGCCGGCCAGCGTTTCGCACAGCGCCAGGCCCAGGCCCATGCCCTGGGCGCGGGTGGTGTAGAACGGCGTGAACAGGCGGGCCAGCGCGTCGGGGGCAATGCCCGGGCCATTGTCGCTGACCGTGAAGACATAGGCGTCGCCTTCAAGGCGGCCTTGCAGCGTGATGTCGGGCGCGGCGTCGGCGGTCGGGCGGGGCGCGCGGCTGGCGGGATGGGCGGTTGCCATGGCGGTGCCGGCGCCGTCGGGCGCGATGTGCACCAGGGCATCGGCCGCGTTCTGCACCAGGTTGTGCAGGATCTGTTCCAGCGCCACGCGGTCGCCCAAAGGACGCGCGCCCGGGCTGGCGTTGCGCCAGGTCAGGCGGATGCCGTGGCGGGCCAGTTCGGGCTCGCGCAGAAAGCGCAACGAGGCCACCAGCGCGTCCGGGTCCAGCGCTTCGCGCCGGCTGGGCGTGGTGGGTTGCACCAGCGCGCGCATGCGGCTGATGATGTCGGCGGCGCGCTTGGCCTGTTCGGCGCTGGCAAGCAGGGCGCGGCGCACCGACGGGCGTTCGTCTTCGTCGTCCAGCAGGCGTTGCGCGGCGCGGGTCTGGGCCAGGATGGCGGTCAGGGGCTGGTTCAGTTCGTGGGCGATGCCGGCGGCCATTTCGCCCAGCGTGCTCAGGCGCGCCATCGCGGCCAGGCGAGCCTGTTCCTGCTGGCGCCGCGCTTCGGCGCGCGAACGGCGCATGGCCGTCACGCCGGCCACCAGCAGCGCGCTGGTCAGGCCCCACAGCAGCCACGGCAGCCAGGGCCACGACGCGGGCGTGAGCGTGCGCGCGCTGTGCAGCATGAAGGGCTGGCTGGCCGCGCCGAGCGGCTTGGCCAGCACCAACGGCCAGCCCGGGCCGACGGGGTCGGGCTGGCGCGCCAGCAGCGTGAGCGGCGCCTGGCCGATCGCCAGGGTCAGGTTGGCCAGGCCGGCGGGCAGGTCGGCCGGGGCGACCAGGTGGCGCGCATCGACCAGCAGGCTCCAGCTGGACGGCGCCACCAGCCAATAACGGGCCGTGTCCAGCGGCAGCACGACCGGGCGGCCCAGCGTGCGGGCCTGCTCGACGGCGGCGCGCAGACCGGGCGGTTCGTCGGTACTGCCGGCCCAGGCGCCGTCGGGCAGGTAACCCAGCCCCTGCAATTGCGGCATGGCCGGCTGCAGGCTGGGAAACAGGCGTTCGGGGGCAGGGGGGTGCGACAGGGCGGACAGCGTGGCCAGCACGGCTTCGTGCTGCCCGGTTTTCTGGCTGAGCATGCGCTGGGCGATGCTGGTGTCCTGGAAAAAGCGGTCGTATTGGCCGATGTAATCCTGGCGGCCGAGCCAAAGGGCGCCAAGCAGGAACAGCACCAGCCAGTAGAAGAGGGCGCGATGGCGCAAGGGGGGATTCACGCCTGGAATTATGCCCTGCGGAGATTCCGGACCGGAATCCGTAGGGCTACGGAGGGCTGAACACGACGCACCCCCGCGCGGCCCGTCAATGCTCGCAGGGTTGCGCGGAGCGCTCAGGCCGCCAGCCGTGAGCCGATATCCTGGTCCGGCGCGGTCTGCGCCGCGGCCGACACCGTCATCTGGTACAGCGCGGCCACTAGATCGGACTGGGTCACCAGGCCGACCAGCGTGCGGTCTTCGCCCAGCACCGGCACGCAATGCAGATGGTCGGACATCGGCCGCGCCAGTTCGATGGCGGGCAGGCTCGGCGTGGCAAACGGCACTTCGGACCGCATGCAGTCGGCCACCAGCAGGTCGGCCGGCGCGCCGCCAGCCGCCGCCACGGGCGCCGGCCGGCTCTTGCGGGCCAGCACGTCACCCTGTGCCAGCATGCCGGCGTAGTGGCCGGATGAATCCAGCACCGGCAGCCACTGCAGCCGATGCTTGTCGAACAGGCGCACGGCGTAATCCAGCGGGTCTTGCCGCTGCACGGTGACCACGTCGCGCGACATGATGTCGGCGCAACGCACGTCGCCAAAGCGGCGGGTGCTGGCGCGCAGCTCGGCGGCCAGCACGATGTCTTCAAGGTCTTCCTTGCTGATGTCCAGCAGCTCGCCGCGCTGGGCCAGCGCCTGGTCCAGGTCGGCGCGCGAAAAGCCCAGCCGCGCGCTGGGAACGGGGTCGCGGGTGCGGTGGCCGGCGGCCGGCTCGGCGTGGCGGCGTGGATAGTTGCGCTTGAGCAGGCCGTTGAAGACCACGGCGATGCACAGCAGGATGACGGTATTGAGCCCCACCGGCCACAGCACGAAACCGTAGCCCAACGCGGCCACGGGCGGGCCGCCCAGCACGGCGGTCAGCGCCACCGCGCCGCTGGGCGGATGCAGGCAGCGCAGCCAGAACATGGCGCCGATGGCCAGCGCCACGGCCGTGGCGGCGGCAAGGCCGGGGTCGCCGATGAACTGGGCGCAGAACACGCCGATCAGCGCCGACACCAGATTGCCCGCCAGAATGGACCAGGGCTGGGCCAGCGGGCTGGCAGGCGCGGCGAACAGCAGCACGGCGGACGCGCCCATCGGCGCGATGAACCAGGGGCTGGCGACGCCCAACGCATGGCGGCCGACCCATTCGGTGCAGAACAGCCCCACCAGCGCGCCCACGGCGCCATAGAGCTTCTCGCGCCCGTTGACGCCGACCGGCGCTGGTGCGAACGCGCCAAGCCAGCGCTTGATACCCACAGCCAAAACCCTCTCCTTGCCCCCGTGAAATATATCGGGGGACGATAATTTATCACGCGGCGCGGACTGGACGGAGTCAGGTAATGGTCAGGAATTCAGCGCGCGGGCGTGTCGTCGTCGATGCGGGTCAGCAGGCGGGTCAGCAGCGGCCGCATGGCGCGCAGCTCTTCCAGGTGCGAGGCCGACAGGCTTTCCAGGATGCGTTCGGCCTTGGCCGTCAGCACCACTTCCACGCGGCGGCCGTCTTCGGGGTCGGGCTCGCGGCGCACCAGGTCCAGCCGTTCCAGGCGGTTGACCAGTTCAGCCGCTGTGTGGGGCCGGATCAGCAGGCGCTCGGCGATTTCGCCCACGTACAGCCCACGGCGGGCGGGGACGCCGGCGCGGCTGCCCTTGATGGCGAGCAACGCCTGGTGTTGTTGCGGCATCAGGTCCAGGCCGGCGGCGGCGTTTTCGCTGAAGGCGGCGAACTTGCGCAGCGCGTAGCGGAATTCGGCCAGCAATTCGTAGTCGGACGCGGACGGCAGGGCGGGGGGCGGGGATCGTTTCACCGGCCGATTCTAATATATGTCGTGATACGATATATTTGATCTTTCGCAAACGCCGCGCAGAAAACACCTGCGCCGGTTTCCGGGCCCTGCGCCCAATCTCCTGTCCCAAGAACCATGCCTCCCGTTTCCACTTCCGCCCGCGCCGCCTTGCGGCTGGGCGACTTCACCACCGACCGGCGCGTCGTGCTGCTGATGGCGCTGGCCGTGCCGGTGGGCCTGGCCAGCGTGGCCGCCGCCTGGGCGCTGCTGCGCCTGATCGCGCTATGCACCAACCTGGCCTATCACGGCCTGTTCTCGTTTGCCGACCTGCCCATCACGACCGGGCGCCTGGGGGGGGCGTCGGTCGCCATCCCCGTTATCGGCTGCCTCATCATCGGCTTGATGGCGCGTTACGGGTCCGAAAAGATCCGCGGCCACGGCATCCCCGAAGCCATGGAAGCCATCCTGATCGGCAAGAGCCGCATCGCGCCCAAGGTCGCCGTGCTCAAGCCCGTGTCGTCGGCAATATCCATCGGCACCGGCGGCCCGTTCGGCGCCGAAGGGCCCATCATCATGACGGGCGGCGCCATCGGCTCGCTGCTGGCGCAGACCATCCACCTGAACGACGGCGAGCGCAAGACGCTGCTGGTGGCGGGCGCGGCGGCGGGCATGACGGCCATCTTCGCCACGCCGCTGGCGGCCGTGCTGCTGGCGGTGGAGCTGCTGCTGTTCGAATGGAAGCCGCGCAGCTTCCTGCCGGTGGCCACGGCCGCCTTGGTGGCCGCGGTGGCACGCACCTTCGTGTTGGATGGCGGTCCCATCTTCGCCTACACCGGCGCCTTGCCATTCACGCCATGGCACCTGGTGGCGTGCGCCGCCGTGGGCGTGCTGGCCGGCCTGGGGTCGGGCGTGCTGACGTCGCTGGTGTATGCCGCCGAAGACCTGTTCGAAAAGTTGCCCATCCACTGGATGTGGTGGCCGGCCCTGGGCGGCCTGGCCATCGGCATCGGCGGGCTGATCGACCCGGCCGCGCTGGGCGTGGGCTACGACAACATCCGCCACCTGCTGGCGGGCGACCTGACCATGCAGGCGGTGTTGCTGCTGTTGGCGGTCAAGGTGGCGATCTGGGCGATCGCGCTGGGCTCGGGCACGTCGGGCGGGGTACTGGCGCCGCTGCTGATCTTTGGCGGCGCGCTGGGCGCCCTGGCCGCGCCGCTGCTGCCGCAGGCCGATCCGGGCTTCTGGGCGTTGGTGGGCATGGCCGCGATGATGGGCGGCACGATGCGCGCGCCGCTCACGGCCACGCTGTTCGCGGTGGAACTGACCGGCAACCTGGGCGCCTTGCTGCCGGTGCTGGCGGCCTGCGTGTTTGCCTACGGCGTGACGGTCCTGCTGCTGCGCCGGTCGATCCTGACCGAAAAGATCGCGCGCCGCGGCCATCACATCAACCGCGAATATCGGGTCGATCCGTTCGATCTGCTGCGCGCAAGCCAGGTGATGACAAGCCCGGCGCAAACGCTGCCCGACACGCTCACGGTGGCGCAGGCCATCGCGCATTTCACGCACACCCAGCCCGTGCACACCAGCTATCCGGTGGTGGATGCCGACGGCGCGGCGGTGGGCGAAGTGACGCGCGCCGACAGCCTGGCCTGGGCGCTGGACCCGGCCTCGCAGGCGCAGACCTTGGCGCAGGCGCTGCAAGGCCGTGAGTTGGTCTACGGCTATCCGGAAGAACTGGCCAGCCAGATCGCCGACCGCATGGCCCTGTCGGGCGCGGGCCGCGTGCCCATCCTGGATCGCGCCAGCGGACGGGTGCTGGGCATCGTGGGCCGCAAGGACCTGTTCCGCAGCCGTGCGCGGCGGCTGCGCGAAGAAAGCGAACGGGCGGCGTTCTTCCGGCGCACGCCTGCGGTGGCGGGCAAGGGCCAAGGGTGAGCGTGACGTCTCTGTTCGAGATCGTGGCGTAAACGTAATAGGCTTGAGCGGCGACCCAGGCTGTCGCTCAAGCCCGGCAGGCCAGGCCCATCAGGCCGCGCCCGCTTCGCGCAGCGCCCACAAGGCATCGAGCACATGCTGCGTGGCGCGTTCGATCTGGCCGGCCCGATGTGCAATGCCCAGCGGGCGCCACAGCGCCGGACGCAACGGCCGCATGGCGATGCGCGGATCCGGCTGCGGCGCGGTGGCTTCGTGCGGCAGCAGCGTGGCGCCGTAGCCTGCCGCCACCAGGCTCTTGATGGCGTCGTTGTAGTTCAGCTGGATGCGCGGCCGCGGGTTCAGGCCCGCGCCGGCAAACCACTCGCCGGTCTGGCGCGACAGCCGCGTGCTGGCATCGTTGAGAATCAGCGGCCGTTCGCCCAGCCAGGCCGGCGTGATGCGCGCGGGCGCTTTCCAGCCCGCCGGCAGAAACGCCATGATGGGGTCGCGCCGCCACGGCCGCAGCACCAGCCCCGGCACGGGCGGCTGCGGCAGCGCCACCAGGCCGACGTCCAGCGCGCCTTCGTTCAACTGCTGCAAGGTTTCCTGCGAGGTCAGTACCGCCACCTGCACGTCGATGCCGGGATGGTCGCGCCCCAAGGCTTCCAGCGCCTGCGGCAGCAGGTGCGCGATGGCGCCGGTGGACGCACCCAGCCGCACCCGGCCGCCCAGCCCCTGCACCTGCCGCTGCACGTCGTCCAGCGCCTGGTCGGCTTCGGCCAGCAGGCGGCGCGCGCGTTCCAGCAGGGTGTCGCCGATGGGCGTGGGGCGCACCTGGCCGCGCTTGCGCGTGAGCAGCGGGGCGCCGATGCGCGCTTCCAGGTCGGCCACGTGCAGGCTGACCGTGGGCGGGGCCAGGTGCAGCGCGCGGGCGGCGTCGGCGAACGAGCCCAGGTCGGCAATGGCGACCAGGGTGCGCAGGCGGTCCAGGTTGATTTCACGCATGGTGGCGACGTTCAGTAAAGCTGAATTGAATCGTCATGATATTCGACTTTTACTATGCGGCGCATTGGGCAATGATGAGCACGTACCCGGAAGGCTGTGGTCAACAGGCCCGGCTCCGGGCTCTATCGACGACCCGCCGGCCGCGCCGGCATTTCAGGATGGCCACGCTCATGACCCACCCCCTTGTATTCATCGACGGCGACCAGGGCACCACCGGTCTGCAGATTCATGAACGGCTGCAAGGCCGCACCGACCTGCGCCTGGTGACGCTGCCTGCCGCCGACCGCAAGGACCCGCAGCGCCGCGCCGACGCCATCAACGCGGCCGACATCGCCATTCTGTGCCTGCCGGACGAGCCGGCGCGCCAGGCCGTGGCGTCCATCGTCAACCCCGACGTGCGCGTCATCGACGCCAGTTCGGCCCATCGCACCACGGCGGGCTGGGTCTACGGCTTTCCGGAAATGGCTGAGGGCCAGGCCGAGCGCATTGCCCAGGCCAAGCGGGTCAGCAACCCCGGCTGCTATCCCACCGGCGCGATCGCCTTGCTGCGCCCGCTGGTGCAGGCAGGTTTGGTGCCCGCGGACTATCCCTTGGCCGTGCAGGCGGTGTCGGGCTATTCGGGCGGCGGCCGTGCCAGTGTCGACGCCTACGAGGCGCCGGGCGCGGCGGGCGGCCCGGCCTTTCAGGTCTATGGCCTGGGTCTGGCGCACAAGCACACCCCGGAAATCGAGCGCCATGCGGGCTTGAGCCAACGGCCGGTGTTCGTGCCGTCGTACGGTTCGTTCCGCCAGGGCATCGTGCTGACCGTGCCGTTGCAGCTGCGCCTGTTGCCCGCCGGGGTCACGGCGCAGCAGTTGCACGACTGCCTGGCGCGCCATTACGACGGCCAGCCGTACGTGCCGGTGGTGGCGCAGCAAGAGGCCGCCGCGCATACGCAGCTGGATCCGCAGGTGCTCAATGGCACCAATAATCTGCGCCTGGCGGTGTACGGCAACGATGCGCACGGGCAGGTGCTGCTGACGGCGGTGTTCGACAACCTGGGCAAGGGCGCGTCGGGCGCCGCGGTACAGAACCTGGACCTGATGATCCAGGCGATGGCGCTGGCCGAAGCTTGATCGAACCCCCACAGCAGTTTGTCAGGCAATTCCTGCTCAACTGGCGGGATCAATGACGCCACCGGCCCCGACCTTCGGAGCGCACATGAGCCTCGACATCCTGCTGCATCGCACCCCGCCCTAGGTATGGGCGCTGTTCGCCGTGCTGGTGTACCGCGGCATACGCGCGCTGCGTCCGCGCCGCATGTCGGTGGCGCGGACCTTTCTCTTGCCCATCCTGTTCCTGGTCTGGGTGCTGGTATCCATTCACAGTGAAGTCACCGATCTGCAATCGGCCTACGAGGCCTTCGTGGCGGGCGCTGCCGCGGGCGGCGTGATCGGCTGGATGCTGTGGGCGCGCGCCGGCCGCGCCACCTATTACCCGGACACGCAGATGATCGAACGCCCCGGGTCGCCCTTGACCCTGGTGCTGCTGATACTGGCTTTCCTGTCCAAGTTCGCCCTGATGGCGATGCTGGCGCAAGACCACGGGCTGGCTGCGAACGCTGCGTTCTCGGCGGCATTCGGCGGTGTGTCGGGGCTGGTCGACGGCATGTTCTGGGGCGGCACGCTGTCGCAGGTGTGGCACCTGCGGCACCTGGCGCTGGGGATGCCGGTGGCCCCTGTGATCGTCGATGCGCCCGGGCCTGATGACCGGCGCTAGGGCGGTCGATCAGGCAACGGACGCGGCTGGCCGGCGCTAGGCGTCGGCCGGCGCGGCGGGCCGATCCGCCAGCGTGTCCACCACCAGCAGGCGCAGCCAGCGCGTACCCGGATCGCTTTCAAAGCGCGGGTGCCAGTGCACCGTCACGCTCAAGGGCGGCAGGGCCAGCGGCAACGGCCGGATCTCGAAGGCGCTGTCGCGGTTGAACCAGACGGCGGCGCGGTAGGGCAGCGTCACCGTCAGGTCGGTACGGCGCACGATCTCGGCGGCGGCCGAAAAATGCGGCAGCGTCAGGTAGGGCTGGCGATGTAGCCCGGCTTCGCCCAGGACATCATCCAGCAAGCGGTGGGCGCTGGCGCGCGAGGCTACCAGGATGTGGTCCAGCCGCTTGAACTGGCCGCGCGTCAGGCCGGCGGACAGCACCGGATGGCCGCGGCGCCCCATGCAGGCATAGCGCTCGCTGAACAGGTCGGCATGATGCGTATGCCGGCCCAGTCCGGCCAGGTTGCCGATCGCCAGGTCGACTTCGCCCTCTTGCAGGGCCTGGGGCAGGCGTTCCAGCGCAATTTCCACGACTTCGACCTGCAGGCGCGGCGCCCGCGCGTGCACGCGTTCCATCAAGAGCGGCAGGAACACCATTTCGCCGATGTCGGACATCGACAGGCGGAACCGCCGCGTGCTGCGCGCCGGGTCAAAGTGCTGACGCAGGCTGACGGCTTCGGCAAAGCTGTTCATGCCGCGCTCGATCGGGCCGGCCAGCGCAAACGCCACCGGCGTGGGCTGCATGCCGGCCGGCGTGCGCACGAACAAGGGATCATCGAATTTCTCGCGCAGGCGCCCCAGCGCGTAGCTGACGGCGGGCTGCGTCAACTGCAGCCGTTCGGCCGCGCGGGTGACGCTGCGTTCGTGCAGCACTGTCAGGAAAACCCGCATGAGATTCAAATCGAAGTCCACGCTTGCCCTTGATATCAGTGTGATTTATGCAGGAAATAATACCCATAAATTTGACACATAAATAGTTGATTCCTAGACTAATTTTCACGAGCCGGGGCAACGGACCCGCGGCCGCTTTCGACAAGGGGAAGCACGCTTCATGCACGCATTGACATTGCCGTCGCTGCTACGCGACCAGGCCGCCCGCCAGGGCGACCGGCTGTGGGTCCAGGCGCCGGGTGGCGCGTTGCGCTATGGCCACGCGCCGGCCGTGGCGGCCCGCTGGGCGGCGCTATTGGCATCGGCCGGCGTGGCGCGCGGCGACCGCGTCGGCCTCATGGCGGGCAACCGCATCGAATTCCTGTCGGTGGTGCTGGGCTGCGGCTGGCTGGGCGCGGTGGTGGTGCCCATCAATACCGCGTCGCGCGGCATGCAGCTGCGGCACATCCTGGCCAACAGCGGCTGCGTGCTGCTGGTGGCGGATGCCGCGTCCTGTCCCGCGCTGGCGGGCTTGGCGGCCATGGACGGGGCAGGGCAGCACGCCGACGCCCTGGCGCTGCGCCGCATCTGGCTGCTGGACGATGCGGCATTGGCTGCCGCTGGCGAGGCGGCGCAAACACCCGCCGCGCCGGTCGCCGTGGCCGATTTGCCCGCGCCCGCCGAACCCATGCCCGCTTTGCCCGATGTCTTGGCGCCCGCCGCCGACCTGGGGCCGGGCGACATGCTGGCCATCCTGTACACCTCGGGCACCTCGGGCCTGTCCAAGGGCGTGTGCTGCCCGCACGCGCAGTTCCACTGGTGGGGCGTCATCGCCGCGCGCAACCTGGAAATCACGGCCGCCGACGTGCTGCACACCAGCCTGCCGCTGTTCCACACCAATGCGCTCAACGCCTGTTTCCAGGCGCTGGTGACCGGCGCGTCGATCATTTGCGATGCGCGCTTCTCGGTCAGCCGGTACTTCGAGCGGCTGGCGACCACCCAGGCCACCGTGACCTATCTGCTGGGCGCCATGGTGCCCATGCTGCTGGCGCGCGAGGCGTCGGCCGCCGAAAGCGGCCATCGCACCCGTATCGCCTTGGCGCCGGGCGTGCCCGAACGTTTTCATGCCGCATTCACCGGCCGCACCGGCATCGCGCTGCTCGAAGGCTACGGCTCGACCGAAACCAATTTCGCGCTGGGCGGCCCGCTGGCCCAGCAGCGCGCCGGCACGATGGGCCGCGTGGCGCCCGAGTTCGATGCCATCGTTGCCGACGAACACGATGCGCCGCTGCCCGACGGCCAGGCCGGCGAACTGCTGCTGCGCGCGCGCCCGCCGTTCGCCATCGCTACCGGCTACTTCGGCATGGCCGACAAGACAGTCGAGGCCTGGCGCAACCTGTGGTTCCACACCGGTGACCGGGTGGTGCGTGACGCAGACGGCTATTTCCGCTTCCTGGACCGCATGAAAGACGCGATCCGGCGGCGCGGCGAGAACATTTCTTCGTACGAGGTCGAACAAGTGCTGCTGGCGCATCCGTCGGTGGCCGTCGCGGCCGTGTACGCGGTGCGTTCGGAACTCGCCGAAGACGAGGTCATGGCGGCGCTGGTCTACAAGCCCGGCTGCACGCTGGCGCCCGAGGCGTTGCTGGATTTCTGCCAGCCGCGCATGCCGTACTTCGCGGTGCCGCGCTACCTGCGGGTGCTGGACGACCTGCCGCGCACCGAAAACGGCAAGGTCCGCAAATTCCGCCTGCGCGACGACGGCATCACCGCCGACACGTGGGACCGCGACGCCGCCGGCTATCGCGTGACGAGGTAGACCACAACAAGGGGAAACAGCATGACGTTGGCATACCAGGGGTCGGCGCGCAGCGCCGAAGAGCAGGCCCGCAGAAAACGCACGCGCAAGGTGGTGATGGCGTCCGTGGCCGGCAACGCGATGGAGTGGTACGACTTTTTCATCTACGGCACGGCGGCGGCGCTGGTGTTCGGCGAGCTGTTCTTTCCCAAGGGCACCGATCCGCTGCTGGGCACCATGGGCGCCTTCGCAGGCTTCGCGGTGGGTTTCCTCGCGCGGCCGCTGGGCGGCGTGGTGTTCGGCCATATCGGCGACCGCTATGGCCGCAAGCTGGCGCTGGAATGGACGCTGGGCATCATGGGCGCGGCCACCTTCCTGATCGGGCTGTTGCCCACTTATGAACAGGTGGGCCTGTGGGCGCCGGCCGCGATGGTGCTGCTGCGCATCCTGCAGGGCGCGGCGGCGGGCGGCGAATGGGGCGGCGGCGTGCTGCTGATCAGCGAGGCCGTGGGCGGCAAGCGCCGCGGCTATTTCTCGTCGTTCAGCCAGCTGGGCGTGGCGGGCGGCTTCGTGCTGTCGTCGGGCGTCTTCATGCTGGCCCAGCAGCTGCCGCAGGATGATTTCATGAGCTGGGGCTGGCGCCTGCCTTTCTTGCTCAGCGTGCTGATCTTCGGCGTGGGCCTCTACATCCGCAAGCACATTCCGGAAAGCGAGGAATTCGTGCAGGCCACCAAGACCGCCAAGCGCGGCATGCCGGCCGTCGAAGTGTTTCGCCGCTATCCGCGCCAGGTGTTCACGGCGATGGGGCTGCGGGTGGCGGAAAACGGCGGTTCGTATATTTTCCTGGCGTTCGCGCTGGCCTACGGCAAGTTTCTGGGCATTCCCAACGATGTGATGCTGGGCGGCGTCTTGGCGTCCATGTTCATCGAGCTGGGCACGCTGGTGTGGTTCGGCCACCTGTCCGACCGCATCGGGCGGCGCACGGTCTACCTGATCGGCTCGGCCGGGCTGGCGCTGGCGGCGTTTCCGTTCTTCTGGCTGGTGCAGACCAAAGAACCGGTCTGGATCTTCCTGGCGTTCTTCATGGGCAACACTGTGTGCCACGCGGCCATGATCGGCACCCAGCCGGCGTATTTTGCCGAACTGTTCCCGCCCGAAGTCCGCTACACCGGCCTGGCGCTGGGCCACGAACTGGCGTCGGTGTTTGCCGGCGGCCTGTCGCCGCTGATCGCCATGGCGCTGCTGCGCAAGTACGAATCGGCCACGCCGGTGGCGTGGTTCCTGGTCGGCATGGCGGTCATCACCGTCATCACCTTGCTGCTGACGCGTGAACCGCCGCGCGAGGATTCGGCATGAACGGCAAGCCGGCAAGCCCCGGCATTGTCGGCGTGGGTGAAACCCCCGCGCTGCGCCACCCCGGGCCGGATTGCAGCACGGCCGGGCTGATCGCGCAGGCCGTGCGCCTGGCGCTGGACGACGCCGGGCTGCGGCCGGCGGACGTCGACGGCCTGGGCGTGGCCTCGTTCACCTTGCGGCCCGACCGTGCTATCGACCTGGCCTGGCGGCTGGGGCTGACGCTGGGCTGGTGCATGCAGGACGAAATGGGCGGCGCCAGCGCCATCAATATGCTGCGCCACGCCTGGCTGGCCTTGCAGGCGGGGCAGGCGCGCACCATTGTCCTGGCGGCGGGCGACCATTTCACCGGCGCCGATTTCGCGGCGCTGGTGCGCGGCTACAACCGCAGCGCGCAAGACTACCTGAGCCCCTTGGGCAGCGCTGGCCCGAATCCGCTGTTCGCCATGCTGACGCAGCGGCAGATGGCGCAGACCGGTTTGCGGCGCGAAGACTACGGCGCGCTGTGCGTGGCGCAACGTGCGTGGGCGGCCGACAATCCCAACGCCGCCTACCGCCAGCCATTGACGCTGGCGCAATACCTGGACGCGCCGATGGTGGCCGCGCCGCTGGGGCGGATGGACTGCGTGCCGGTCGTCAGCGGCGCCTGCGCGCTGGTGTTGCAGGCGCAGCCCAACGGCGTGCATGTCACGCTGCGGGCCAGCGGGGCGCGCTACAACGGCGACCAGCAGGAAGGCGATGGCCTGGTCACCGGCATCGCCAAATTCGCGCCCGCGCTGTGGGCTGACGCGGGCTTGGGGCCAGGCGACATGGATGTGGTGGGCGTGTACGACGATTACCCGGCGATGGCCGTGGCGCAGTTGTGTGACCTGGGCCTGGCGCCGGCCGGCGACTTGCCGGGCTTCATCGCGCGCTGCATTGCCACCCGCGCGCTGCCGGTCAACACGGCGGGCGGGCAACTGTCGGCGGGGCAGGCGGGCACGGCGGGCGGCATGCACGGCTTGGTGGAAGTGACACGGCAACTGCTCGGCCGGGCCGGCGCGCGGCAGGTGGCTGGCGCGCGCCATGGCGTGGCCACCGGCTATGGCATGGTGCAACTGCGTTATGGCATGTGCGCCAACGCCGCCGTGCTGGCCAGGGAGGACGCATGAGTGTCAAAGTGATGGCGTGCGCGCAATGCGCGCACCGCGTGTATCCGGCCCGGCTTTGGTGCCCGGCCTGCGGGCACGACCAGGCCAACGAGGTGGCGGTGGACGAGGCCGAGCTGCTGGCCTGGACCCGCGTGCCGGAGGCTGGGGACGAAGGCGACCGCGTCATCGCCACCGTCCAGGCTTTGCCGCTGGGGCCGGTGCTGGTCGTGCGGCTGGATGCCCAGGCGGGGCACATTGGACAACGCCTGCGGCTCAAGACAAAGGTCAAGCAAGGCGTGGCCCTGCCGTGGGCCGAGCCGGTTTCCGGATAGCCGTCTGGCGCGGCCCGCGGCGGCGTCTGAATCCGCGCCTGGCGCGGGCCGACGCCCGGCCGCCTACTTCAACGCCGTCAACGCGGCGAGCAGGGCAGGGTCGCTGTTCGCGGGCGCCGATGCCAGCGCCGCGCGCAGGCGTTCAGCCATGTCGGCATTGAAATCGGCCGCGACGTCGGCGCGCAAGGACATCTTTCCCGTGGCGGCGTCTATCAACAATTGCGGCGTCACGCCCGCGCCCTCCAGCCGCGCGCCGTTGGCCCGATGCACGCGCGCACTGGTCACCACCAGCGCGCCCTCGTTCGCGGGCAGCGGCAGCACGGTCTGTATGGTCCCCGCGCCGGCGGTCTTTTCGCCGATCACCAATGCGCGGCCGTGGTCCTGCAATGCCGCGGCCACGATCTCGGCGCCTGCTCCAGTGCGGCGGTCGACGATCACCACCACCGGCACGTCATGCGGCAACAGGCTGTCGCGCGCCACCAGCGCACGTGAATCGGCGGGCGTGCGGCCGTACAGGTTGCCGATCCGCGAACCTTTGCGCAGCATCACGCCGGCCACTTGTTCGGCCACGTCAAGCAGCCCGCCGGCATTGCCGCGCAGGTCCAGCACCAGCCCGCCCAGCCGCGAGCCGGCGCGTGCGGCCGCGGCGTCCAGCGCGGCCCGCAGTTGGCTGTCCGTCTTGCTGTCAAAGGCCGCCAGCGTGACGATGGCCACCGTGCCGTTCATGTCCCAACGCACCGAGGGCGGCGCCTGCACCGGGCCACGCACGGGCTGCACGGTGAGGGCTTGCGCGGCCCCTGGCCGCTGGATGCGCAATGTCGGGCGGGTGCCCGTCGCGCCGCGCAGCAAGGCCACCGCTTCGGGCAGCGGCAGGCCAGCCGTGGGGCGGCCGTCGATGTCGGTCACGACGTCGCCTTGGCGCAGGCCGGCACGTTCGCCAGGCCCGCCGGGCAGGGGCCGCACCACGGTCAAGGCGCCGTTCTGGATCGACAGTTCCAGGCCGACGGACGCGGGCGGCGGCGCCATCTCGGCCGGCGTCGCGACCCGGCTGTAGGCGTCCAGGCTGGCCATCATGCCGCGCAAGGCGGCGTTCAACGCGGCTTCGCGTGGTGCGCCATCAGGGAAACGCAGAATCTCATTGGCCAGGATGTGGCTTTGCGCCGGGATGTCGGTGGCTTGGCCTTCGGCGGCGACGGCCTGGTCGATGGCCGACGGGCGCGATGCGCCGGCCTGGCCGGGCAGGGCTTGCAGCGCGCGCAGGCCGTGCAGCGCCAGCGCGCGCGTATCCACCGGGTCCACGTACTGATTCATCAACTGGGTCAAGGCTGCCGTCAGCGTGCTTTCGACCTGCTCGCGCGGCTGGGCGCTGGCGGGCGCCGCCAACGCGGCCAGGCTGACGGCAAAGAAGGCAATCGCAGTTCGTCGCATGGTGGTTCCCAGGTGCCCAGGCGTCCAGAATCAGGGGGCCACGGCCGGGCGAATGGCGTCCAGCCGCTGTGCCAGCGTGGCGCTGGACAGTTCACCGACCCGCACATCCATCAACCGGCCGTCGGCATCCAGGAAGAGCGTGGCGGGCAGGCCGCGATTGCTCATGGTGCGCGAGGCCTCGCCAGCCGGGTCCAGCAAAGCGTTGGTCAGTGACGGCGCATGCTGATCCAGGTATTGTCGCACCGCGTCGGGCGTTTCGCCCTGGTTCAGGAAGACGAAGTGAATGTCGGGGTTGGCGGCCTGGGCGCGTTCGAAGGCCGGCATCTCGCGGCGGCATGGCGGGCACCAACTGGCCCACAGATTGACCACGGTAGGCTTGCCCTGGAAGGCAGCCAGGGCGGCGGGCTTGCCGTTCAGGTCCTGCAAGGCCACTGCGGTCAGCGCGGGCTGGGGCTGAGGGGTGGGCGCCAGCAGTTGCCCGCCGATCAGCCAGGTGCCGGCGGCCAGGGCCAGCGCGCCCAGCAGCGCCGGCCGGGGCGCCAGCGCCCGCAGCGCCGCGTAGGCCACATAGGCGCAGGCGGCCGCCAGCCCGACCATGCCCGTCCAGCCGCCGTCGCGTATATCCAGCGCCTGGATCGGGTCTTGCAGAATGTGTTCGCGGGTCTGCCACAGGAAACCCAGACGCGCGGCGACCAGGCCGATCAGCAGCGCGCGCCACAGCACCGTGCTGATGTCCGGTGCACGCTTGCCGCCGAACAGGCGCGCGGCCAGCAGGCCGACGGCGCCGGCCACGATCAGCACGGCCAGCTCGGTGGGAAAGACCAGGGGGCCAAGACGGATGGCGGGGCTCATGCGGCGCACTCCGGGCGCGCAGCCGGGCGGCAGGAAAGCGGAAGGAAGCAGCGTCGTGTCATGCGGCAAAGCCTAGCATGGCCGGCAGGGGGCAAAAGGTCATGCCGCAAAGCCCTTGTACGCGAGCGGGGCGTAGCGGTCGGGCCGCCATCCCTTGCGATATGCTTGAGTGTCCCTTTTTTCTGGTCGCCACGCCCATGAAATCGCTGCCCTCGTTGTTACCCCTGATCCAAGCCCCGATGGTCGGTTCGTTCAGCCCCTTGACCGTCGCGGCCTGCCGCGCGGGCGCGCTGGGGTCGTTGGCCTGCGCCGCGCTCAGTGCGGATGCGCTGCGCGAGCAGATCGCCGCCATTCGCGCCGAGACCGACGCGCCGTTCAACCTGAATTTCTTCAGCCACACGCCGCCGCAGCCGGACGAGGCCGCCCAGGCGCGCTGGCGCGACACGCTGGCGCCGTACTACCGCGAAGCCGGGCTGGACCTGTCCGCCGCGGGCAGCGGCCCGGGCCGCGCGCCGTTCGACGACGCCATGTGCCAGGTCGTCGAAGACCTGCGCCCCGCGGTGGTCAGCTTCCATTTCGGGCTGCCGGACGAGGTCCTGCTGGAACGTGTGCGCCGCACGGGCGCCCTGGTGCTGTCGTCCGCCACCACGGTCGAGGAGGCGCGCTGGCTGGACGCCCGCGGGGTGGACGCCATCATCGCCCAAGGGGTCGAGGCCGGCGGCCATCGCGGCATGTTCCTGACCGATGACATCGGCGCGCAGCCCGGCCTGTATGCCTTGCTGCCGCAGGTGGTGGATGCGGTGGGCGTACCCGTGATTGCAGCCGGCGGTATCGCTGACGGACGCGGCATTGCCGCGGCCTTCGCGTTGGGCGCCGCCGCCGCGCAACTGGGTACCGCGTATCTGCTGACGCCGCAGGCGGAACGCTCGGCGATCCACCGCCAGGCGGTGCGCCAGGCGCGCGACGACACCACGCGTTTGACCAATCTGTACACCGGCCGCCCGGCACGCGGCCTGCTGACCCGCTTCATGCTCGAACAAGGGCCGATGAGCGCCGTAGCTCCGGCTTTTCCGCTGGCCACCGGCGCGGTCGACCCGTTGCGCGCAGCCGTCGAAAAGACCGGCAGCGGCGACTTTTCGCTGCTGTGGTCGGGCGAAGCTGCTGCGCTGGCACGCGAAACCGACGCCGAAGCGTTGACTCGCCAACTGTGGGACGACGCGCTGGACTGCGCGGCGGGCCTGCGGGCCGGGATGGCGGCCAGGGCGGGCTGAGCCTGGCCGCCGACGGCCCCTGCGGTGCCGATATGCCGCTTGCCTGAAACACATATTTCCAGGAACGCTAAAATACCGGCTCGCGGCTTCTGTCGATCCGGACGGCGAGCCTCCCGGCATTCTTTATCCCTGCGCCTCGCGCGCCCATAAATATGAAAAAACTGACTGCTGTTCTTCTCGTGTCCGCTACCACGATGCTGACCGCCTGCGGCCCGTCCGACAACGCGCCCGCCACCGCTGGCGCGCAGGCCCCGGCTGCCGCCCGCAAGGTCGTGGTCGGCCTGGACGACAACTTCCCGCCCATGGGTTTCCGTGACGCCAGCAACCAGATCGTCGGCTTTGACATCGACATGGCCAAAGAAGCCAGCAAGCGCCTGGGCATGGAAGTCGAATTCAAGCCCATCGACTGGAGCGCCAAGGAAGCCGAACTGAACGGCAAGCGCGTCGACGTGCTCTGGAACGGCCTGACCATCACCGAAGAACGCAAGAAGAACATCAGCTTCACCGCGCCGTACATGGCCAACCACCAGATCATCATCGTCGGCAATGCCTCGCCCGTGAAGGTCAAGGCCGACCTGGCCGGCAAGGTCGTCGGCGCGCAGGATGGCAGCAGCGCCACCGACGCCATCGCCAAGGACCCGGTCGCCGGCAGCATCAAGGAAGTCAAGAAGTTCGGCGACAACGTCACGGCCCTGATGGACCTGGCCGCCGGCCGCCTGGATGCCATCGTGGTCGACGAAGTGGTGGGCCGCTACCTGATCAGCAAGCGCGCAGGCGAATACCGCGTGCTGGACGAGAACTTCGGCACCGAAGACTACGGCGTCGGCGTGCGCAAGGACGACACCGACCTGCTGGCCAAGCTGGACAAGACGCTGGATTCGATGAAGCAGGACGGCACCGCCGGCCGCATCGCCACCCAGTGGTTCGGCGCCAACATCATCAAGTAATCCCCCTTGAAACGCCCGGGCCGCGCCGCGGTCCGGGCGTTTTGCAGTTCTACGGCGCGAACCTTCCCGCATGGACTATGTAATTTCCCTTCTGGGCCCCCTGGCGCAAGGCGCCAAGGTGACCTTGACGCTGTTCTTCATCACCCTGGCGCTGGCGGTTCCGCTGGGCCTGGTGCTGGCGCTGCTGCGCATCTCGAAATGGACGCTGGTCAGCCGGCTGGTCAATGGCTACATCTGGCTCATGCGCGGCACGCCGCTGATGCTGCAGATGCTGTTCATCTATTTCGCCTTGCCGTTCGTGCCGGTGGTGGGCGTGCGCCTGCCCGATTTCCCGGCGGCTGTCGTGGCGTTTGCGCTGAACTACGCCGCGTACTTCGCCGAGATCTTCCGCGCCGGCATCCAGTCGGTGGACCGGGGCCAGTACGAAGGCAGCAAGGTGCTGGGCATGACCTATCTGCAGACGTTGCGCCGCATCGTGCTGCCGCAGATGGTGCAGCGGGTGCTGCCGCCCATGAGCAACGAAACCATCACCCTGGTCAAGGACACGTCCCTGATCTACGTGCTGGCGCTCAACGACATCCTGCGCACCGCGCGCGGCATCGTGCAGCGCGACTTCACGACCACGCCGTTCCTGGTGGCGGCCGCCTTCTATCTCATCATGACGCTGGTGTTGACGTGGTTCTTCCAGCATATGGAAAAGCGCTATGCCAAATACGACCAGTAATCCGTCCGCGGGCGAGCGCCGCGCCATGATCTCGGCCCGCGGCATCGTCAAATCGTTCGGCGCCAACCGCGTGCTGGACCAGGTGTCGCTGGAATTGGGCAAGGGCGAAGTGGTGGCCGTGATCGGGCCGTCGGGCTCGGGCAAGAGCACCTTCCTGCGCTGCCTGAACCACCTGGAAACCATCGACGAAGGCGCCATCGACGTCGAAGGCGAGGCCCTGGCCAGCGCCGTGCCCGGCGGGCGCAGCCAGTACGCCAGCGACGCCGACGTGCGCCGCATCTGCCGCAAGATGGGCATGGTGTTCCAGTCGTTCAACCTGTTCCCGCACATGACCGTGCTGCAGAACATCATCGAAGCGCCCATGATCGTCAAAGGCATGCCGCGCGCGGCCATCGTGCCCAAGGCCGAGGAGCTGCTGCGCAAGGTCGGCCTGTCGAACAAGCGCGACAACTATCCCACGCGCCTGTCCGGCGGCCAGAAGCAGCGCGTGGCGATTGCCCGCGCGCTGGCGATGGAGCCGGACATCATGCTGTTCGACGAACCGACGTCGGCGCTGGACCCCGAACTGACGGGCGAAGTGCTGCGCACCATGCGCCAGCTGGCCGACGAACACATGACCATGCTGGTCGTGACGCACGAAATGGGGTTCGCCCGCGAAGTCGCGCACCGCGTGATCTTCATGGACGAAGGCCGCATCGTCGAAGAAGCGCCGTCGGCGGAATTCTTCCGCGCGCCGCAGCATCCGCGCAGCCGGGAATTCCTGGCGCACATGCTGTAGGGTGACGGGGCGCGGCGGTCAGCCTCGGCCGCCGCGTCGGGGCACGATCATCGGGCTGCCGGTTTCCGGATCGGGCAGCACCCGGCAATCCAGGTCAAACACCTGTTGCATCGCGGCTTCGGTCACCACCTGCCGCACCTCGCCCTGCGCGGCGATGCGGCCGGACCGCATCATCACCACCCGATCGGCATAGCGGAACGCCAGGTTCAGGTCGTGCAGCACCACCACCAGGGTGCGGCCGGCCTGGTGCAGGCGCGCACACAATTCCAGCAGGTCGATCTGGTGGCGGATGTCCAGAAACGTGGTGGGTTCGTCCAGCAGCATGATGCCCGCATCCTGCGCCAGCACCAGCGCCAGCCAGGCGCGTTGGCGCTGGCCGCCCGACAGGGTGTGCACGGGATGGTCGGCCAGGTCCGTCAGGTCGGTATCGGCCAGCGCGGCATCCACGGCGCGGGCATCGGTCGGCGACCACTGCCGCAGCAAGGTCTGGTGCGGATAGCGGCCGCGCGCCACCAGGTCGCGCACGCTGATCATTTCGGGGGCCACCGGGTTCTGCGGCAGATAGGCCAGGCGCCGGGCCACCGCCTTGCGGCGCAGCGTGGCCAGGTTGGCGCCGTCCAGCCACGCCTGGCCCCGGGTGGGCGCCAGTGCGCCGCCCAGCACCCGCAGCAAGGTGGACTTGCCGCAGCCGTTGGGTCCCACCACCGCCGTGAACGCGCCGGGTTCGACGGCCAGCGACAGGCCTTGCAGCACGGCGGTATCGCCATACGCCAGATCCACATTCTGCAGTTGCAGCGCGGAGGCGCCGGGGAAAGTGTCGTTCACGTCGAAGCCTTGCGCCATTCAAGCACCAGCAGGAAAGCCAGATAAACGCCGCCGATGCCGGCGGTCAGGACGCCCACGGGCAGGCCGTTGGGGCCGGCGGCGCGGGTCAGAAGGTCAGCCGCGGCCAGCAGCACCGCGCCCGTCAGGGCGGCCAACAGCGGCTGCGGGCCGCTGGCGCGTACACAGCGGCGCGCGATCTGCGGCGCGGCCAGGGCGATGAACGCGATGGGGCCGGCCACCGTCACCGCGGCCGCGGCGGCCAGCACGGCCACCAGCGTCGCGGCCAGGCGGCTGCGTGCAGGCGATGCACCCAGCGCCTGCGCCAGGTCATCGCCCATCTCCAGCAGGCGCAGCCGGGCGCACAGGGCCAGGCCCAGCGGCAGCAACACGGCGCAGGCCACGCTGATCAGCGCCACGTCGTGCCAGGTCTTGCCCGCCAGGTTGCCGTTCAACCAGGTGGCCGCCATATAGGCCTGTTCGCGTCGCAGGTTCGATAGCCCGTATTGCACGAACGCAAAGGCGACCGCGCCCACCGCGATGCCGGCGATGACCATGCGCTGCGGCGCGGCAAAGCCCGCGCCCGACCCGAACCAGACGCCGGCGGTGGCCAGCAGCGCGCCGGTCGCGGCGCCCCAGGCCACCGGCATCAGGCCGGGCCACACCATGGCCACGGCCACCGCGCCCGCAGAGGCGCCCGCGGTCAGCCCGATGACGTCGGGGCTGCCCAGCGGATTGCGGGTGAGGCTTTGGAACAGCGCGCCCGACAGGCCCAGCGCGGCCCCGGCCCCCAACGCCGACAAGGCGCGCGGCAAGCGCACGGTATGCACCAGCCATTGCTCCACCGCGCTGCCGCCGCCCAGCAGCGCCTGCCACAGGGTGGCCCAAGGCAGGCCGGGGTCGCCCGTGCGCAGGGTGGCGGCGAGCAGGGCGGCCGCCATGACCAGCAAGATTGCGCCATAGACCAGCGCGCGCGGTGTCAGCGGCCAGGCCAGCCAGGACCCGGCGCGCAGCATGGGCGCAGGCGGACGAACCGGGGCCGGGGGATGCCGTGTCATGCCAGGCTCCGGCCACGGCTGCGCAGCGCGGCCAGCAGGAAGGGCGCGCCGATGAAGGCCACGACCACGCCCGTCAACAGTTCCGCCGGGGCGCGCAGCAGCCGCGCCAGGATGTCCGCCACCAGCATCAGCAGCGGCCCCAGCACCACGCAATAGGCCAGCAGCCAGCGCAGGTCCGGGCCGGCGTAGCGGCGTGCAATGTGCGGCACGGCCAGGCCGACGAAGGCAATCGGGCCGGCCGCGGCCGTGGCCGCGGCGGCCAGGATGGCCACGCACAAGAGTCCCAGCAGGCGATACAGTCCGGCGCGCAAGCCCAACGCCTGCGCCAGCGCCTGGCCCAGGGCCAGCAGATTGAGCGGCCGCGCCAAGGCGGCGGCCAGCAGCAGGCCGGCGCCGATATAGGGCGCGGCGCGCAGGGCGGCGTCCAGGCTTTGGCCGGCCAGCGACCCCACCGCCCAGAAACGGTAGGCATCGAAGATGTCGCTGCGCAGCAGCGCCACGGCCTGCACATAGGCGAACAGCACGGCATTGACGGCAGCCCCGGCCAGGATCAGCCGTACCGGTTGCAGGCCGCGCCCGCCGGCGCCGATCAGATACACCGCGCCCGCAGCGGCCAGTGCGCCGGGCAGGGCGGCCCAGAAAGGGTGGGCGGGCAGGCCGCCCGCCATCAAGGCCACCGTCACGATCGAGGCCGCCGCGCCCGCGTTCACGCCCAGCAGGCCCGGCTCGGCCAGCGGGTTGCGGGTCAGTGCCTGGATCAGCGCGCCGGCCACGGCCAGCGCCGCGCCGGTCAGCAAGGCCAGCAGGGTGCGGGGAATGCGCGAGGCCACCACCAGCGCGGCATAGCTGTCGTCGGGCCGCACCAGGGCCTGCCAGACGGCGCCGGCCGACAGCCCGCGCGAGCCCAGCCACAGGCTGGCCAGCGCGGCCGCGGCCAGCCCGATACAGGCGGCCAGCAGCACCGGCGCGCGCAGGCGCGACGCCGGCCGTGGCGATGCCGGTGGGGCGGACCGCGGCGCCGCCGATGCCGGCAGGTGCGGGCCGCGCGTCATTGGCCGGCCCGGCCGGCCTGCGCGTGCTGCGCCGCCTGCGCCAACTGCGGCGCCAGCCGGTCCAGCATCCAGGCCACCGCCAGCGGCGTGCCGGATGACGACGCCATCACCAATGCCGGATCGCTCAACGCCACATAGGCGCCGCGGCGCACGGCGGGAATCGAGGCATACAGCGGCAAGGCGGCGGTGCGGTCGCGTTCTTCAGGCGTGTAGAACCACGACACCAGGATGTCGGCGTCGCCGAGCGCATCGGCGTGCTCGAACCCCAGGTAATGCGCAAAGTGGCCCGCGCTGGCGCGCAGGGTGCGCACCGAGGGTGCCAGCGTCAGCCCCATCGCGCTCAGCGTGTCCACGCGCGGGTCGCCGGCCACGTAGGCGGCGAAATTGCCCGAACCCAGGTCGGCGCGCACGTAGGCAAAGGTCTTGCCCGCCAGCTCGGGATACTGGCGGGCCGCCTGCGCCAGGGCGTCGTGGATGCGGGCCTTGAGCGCATCCGCTTCGGCGCGTTTGCCCAGCGCGGTGGCGATCAGGTCGATCTGCGTGTCCACCGGCGTCAGGAAAGGCTGGTCGGGGTAGGCCACCACCGGCACCAGCCGCGACAACTGCGCATAGGCCTCGCGGCTCACGCCCGAAAACGGCGCCAGCACCACGTCGGGCCGCAGGGCGATGATCTTTTCGATATCCAGCTCGGGATAGACCGTGATGCGTTCGGGCAGCGGTTGCCCTTGGGCCTGGATGGCCGCGCGCACCCAGGGCCAGTAATGGTCGGCATCGCCGCCCCAGTCGGCCCGGCTGGTGCCGACCGGCACCACGCCCAGCGCCAGCGCCAGGTCGTCGGCGCCCAACCCCAGCGTCACCACGCGTCGCGGCGGCGCGGCAATCACGGCCTGGCCCAGGGCGCTGTCGATCGTGACGGGAAAGCCGGTTGTGCGGGCCTCGGACGAAACCGATCCCGCGGGCGGCGCCCGATCGCACCCCGCAAGCCCCAGCACCAACGCCGCGGCAAGAGCCGCGGCGCCCCGGCGCCATGGCGCCGTATTCACCAGATTCAAACGCATCGTGCCGCTGTGCTCCTTGGCGTATCTGTCTCTCGCATCAATACTGCGCGCGCACCGTCAGCATGACGTTGCGGGGCGCCCCGTACCAGCCCTGGCTGAAGAAGCCGATCTGGTCGTAGTACTTCTTGTCGAAGACGTTGTTCAGGTTCAGCGTGGCCGATACCTGCTTGGAAAAATCGAAGCGCGTCATCAGGTTGACCAGCGCGTAGCTGCCTTGTTCGACGTCCACATTGCCGCGCGGGCTGGCCGCGGACTGGAACATGCGGCTTTGCCAGTCGATGCCGCCGCCCACCGTCAGGCGGTGCAGGTCGCCCGGCAACCGGTAGGTCGTGTACAGCTTGAACAGGCTGCGCGGATGGCTGGTGTTGATCGGCTTGCCGTCGGCGTCCTTGGCGGTGAAGTGGGTGTAACTGGCGCCGATGTTCCAGCCGGCCGCGAGCTGGCCGTTGGTTTCCAGTTCGAAGCCTTCGACCTTGGCCCCGCTGACCGCGCGGTACGCCTGCGTGCCCGGCATGCCGATCACGGATTCGCCGGGGATGGCCTGGGCCAGATTGTTCTGGCGGGTCTGGTACAGCGACACTGCGGCGTTCAACAGGCCGTCCAGATAGGCGGCCTTGAGGCCGATTTCATAGCTCTTGCCGTCGATGGGCGGCAGGATCGAACCGCTGGGCGTGCGCGCGTTCTGCGGCTGGAAGATCTCGGTATAGCTGGCGTAGGCCGTGTAGGTGCTGTTGATGTCGTAGATCAGGCCGGCGTAGGGCGTGAACTGGTCGTTGATCTTGTATTCGCGCTTGCTGCCGAAGTAGGTCTGGTTGGTTTCCCAGTTGCTCCAGCGCCCGCCCACGATCAGGTGCAGCGGATCGGCCAGCGAAAAGCGACCCACCGCGTAGGCGCCGGTCTGCTTGACCCGCATGTCGTCGGCCGCCGTCTTGGTGCTGGACCAGGTCGGCTCGGCGATATGGTCCAGGCGCCAGTCGAAGTAGCTGCCGATGGCCGGCTTGGCGCCCGTCATCAGGTACTGGCCGATGTTGCTGTGGTCGTTCACGCTCATCCAGCCCAGCGCCAGCTCGTGCTTGCGACCCAGCAGCTGGAACGGGCCCGACACCGTCAGGTGGATGTCGTCGCGCGAGCGGTCGCCGTCGTAGTTGTTGAACGAACTGGTCATGCCGGCGCCGGTCACGCGGTTGGGGTAGCCGCCGCGGTACAGCTGCTTCATGCGGTATTCGCCCTCGTTGTGGCTGTAGGCGGCGCGCACCTTCCAGTCGTTGGCGAAGCGGTGCGTCAGGTCCACGAAGGTGGTCGTGGTTTCGGTATCGATGCGGGCCCACGGCGTGTTGTTGGACGCCGAGCGGTTGAAATCGGTGCGCGAGCCGTCGCTGTAGAACAGCGGAAAGCCGCTGCCGAAGCCGTTGCTGAGGTTGCGCTGGTATTCCACGCCGGCCGTCAGCACGGTGTCGGGCGTCAGGTCGGCGCTGACCACGCCGTAGAAGGTGCGCTTGCGCGAATCCAGGAAGCTCACGTAGCTGTCGCCCTGGCTGTAGGCGGCCACGAAGCGCGAGCGGATGCGGCCGTTCTCGGTAATGGGCAACGACAGGTCCAGGTCGCCGCGGATGTTGTCCCAGCTGCCCGCGCTGGCGCTGCCTGACAGCGCGAATTCGTGCAGCGGCTTCTTGCGGATGAAGTTCACCGCGGCCGACGGGTTGCCCGAGCCGGTCATCAGGCCGGTAGCGCCGCGCACGATCTCGACCCGGTCGTAGATGGCCGCGTCCATGTCGGTCGCGCCGTAGTTCCACTGGCTCAGGATGGGCGTATTCAGTCCGTCGAACTGGAAATTGTCGATCGAGAAGCCGCGCGACGAGAACGACAGCCGGTTGCTGTCGCTGCGCGTGACTGAGATGCCGGGCGCGCTGGCCAGGATCGAGCCGGTATCCTGCAAGCCCTGGTCTTCGATCTGCTGGCGCGTCACCACGCTGACCGATTGCGGGGTTTCGCGGGGCGACAGGGTCAGGCCGGTGGCCGTGTTCATCGCGTCGGTGTTATAGGCATGCGTGCCTTCGGTGGTGCCGGCAATGCCGGCGCCGCTGACGGTCACGGCGGGCAGCTGGGCCACGCCGGATGACGATTCGGAAGACGACGAAGCCGGTGCGCCCGCGCTTTGGGCGCTGGCTTGTTGATGGGTCAGGGCGGAGCAGAACAAAGCCGTCTGGATCGCGTAGACAAGAGGACGCACCCGGCGCAAACGGGCGGCGGGCGAGGGCAGAACGGACGGCATGAGGGCGAGCTCCAGCGGAAATGTTTGGTAATGAGAATTATTGATTTTTACCGCTCCGCTTTTGTATGCCGGACGATGCGATGCATATGGCAAACGCCGCCGGCCTATCCCGCCTGCGCTTTGGTCAGCGCCATGTCGCATCGATGCAGCCAGGCCCAGCCCGCCGCGCTGGCCGCCACGCAGGCCAGCATCGCCACCGCCAGCCGCAACGGCTGGCCATAGACCAGCGGCACGCACCAGCCGCTGACCACCGAAAAGGTCAGCATCTGCAGAAAGCCCAGCACCGACGCCGCCGTGCCGGACAGGTCGGGCACCCGCGCCAGGATGCGCAGGGTCATCGCCGGCACCGACATCGCCAGCCCGCAGGTGAATACGCCCGGCAGCAGCACCGCCCAGGGCAGGCGCGGCGTGTCCACGGCGGCCACGTACAGCACGTTGGCCAGGCAGCTGCCGCCCATCAGCAGGTAGGCCAGCAGCGTGATGCGCGAATCGGGCCACTTGCCGGCCTTGCGCGCTGCGAACAGGGCGCCGGCCATGGCGCCCACCACCAGGGGCACGAACAGGTAGGCGAAATCCGTTTCCGGCAGCCCCAGCACGTTGGCGATGAAGTCGGGCGCCGCGCCGATCAGAAAGCCCTGGGCCGCGAACAGCAGGCTGAAGGCCAGGCCCAGCGACATATAGCGCCGCTCGCCCAGCACCCGGGCGTAGTTGGCGCCCAGCGTGCGCCAGGCCAGCGGCTGGCGCTGCGCGGGCGGCAGCGTTTCGGGCAGGCGCCGCGCGCACAGCAGCCAGGCCGCGCCCGCCAGCGCCGTCAGCAGCAGGAAGATCGACCGCCAGCCCTGGTGCGCCGCCAGGTAGCCGCCGATGATGGGCGCCAGCGCGGGCGACAGGTTGAACACCAGGATCAGGTACGACATTGCCCGGCGCGCCGGCACCCCGTCGTAACAGTCGCGGATGATGGCCTGGCCCACCACGATGCCGGCACCGGCCGACAGCCCCTGCACGGCGCGCCCGGCCAGCAGCCAGCCGAAGCTGGGCGCCAGCGCCGCCATCAGCGCGCCGCAGATGTACACCCCCAGCGCCGTCAGCACGATGCGCCGCCGGCCCAGGGAATCGGACAGCGTGCCGTGCAGCAGCAGCATGGACGCATAGCAGGCCATGTAGACCCCCAGCGTCAGCTGCACGGTTTCCTGGGACACGGAGAATTCCCGGCCCAGCGCCCCGAAGGCGGGCAGGTAGGCGTCGATGGTGGCGGGCGCGACGCAGGCCAAGAGGCCCAGCATCAGCACCATGACGGGAAAAGACGGCGGGGATTCGGGGCGCGGCACGACGGCATCCATGGCGGGGGCCTCCCGGAATGGGAAGCTCTGCCGCATGGTCGCCTGCCCGGCGTCCGGCAATGAATGGGCAACGCCGCAAGAGCAATGGGCAGCGCCGTAAGGCGCCACCGGGCCGGGTGACTTGTCTGCCGCCAGACCCGCTGACCGACCCGCCCACGGCCGGGCCGCTCAGTTCAGCTCGCTGGGCGCAATGCCGTAGCGTTCGCGGAACGCCGTGGCGAAGTTGGTGGCGTGGCGGTAGCCCACGAAATGCGCCGCCTGCTGCACGCTGCAGCCCTGGGCCAATTGTTCGCGCGCCACTTCCAGCCGGCGTTCGCGCAGCCAGTTGAACACCGACCGCTGGTAGGTGGCCTGGAACTTGGCGCGCAAGGTGCTGGGGCTCATGCAGGCCAGCCGCGCCAGGTCGTCCAGCGTGTGTTCTTCGCCAGGCGCGTTGTGCAGGCGTTCCCGCACCCGCTCCAGCAACAGGCGGTCGCGTTCGGACACGGCGCTCTCAGCAGCCGCGCCGGGTTCCAGCGACGCCAGGGCATGGGCCAGCAGCTGCGTCGCCACGCCTTCGCGCAGCATGTTCTGCAGCGGCCCGTCCCAGGCGCAGTCCAGCAGGTGTTCGATGGCCTGCAGCAGGTGGCCCTGCACCTGCCAGCGGCGCAGCCGCAGGGCGGGCGAGCGCAGCGCCTTCCAGATCATTTCGCTGGTCTGGTCATCGCCCGCGCCGTCGGGGTCCGACAGCGACAGATTGACGCTGCGCAGGCGCTGGCCAGCTTCGTGGATGCCGGTCATGGCGACGGTATCGCCATACAGCGCGCTGACGCCGCCATGCGCGGCCAGGCGAACTTCGTCGTGGTGATCGATGCGGGTGCGGGCGTGGCCCTGCAGCATGACGATGGCCGAAAACCGCGGCGACATCATCGACGTGGCTTCGTAGTGCTGGTGCACGCGCACGTCGGACAGCACCAGGGTCAGACCCGGGCGGATGGCGCACTTCTCGACGCGGCCCTCGGCAATGCAGAGGTGGTCGGGGTCGCCGCGCACCGCACGGTCCAGCTGCGGCAACCGGTAGCGGAAACCGCTCTGGTCGCCCATGCGGTTGAAGTCGGCGACGGTGAATTGGGCGGGGGAGGCAGATGGGTTCAAGATCGTCACTCGCGTTACGGGATGAGCCCTTGGCGGTGCGGAAACCACCGCCAAATGTGCAAATGAGAATAACATATATTCGCATTGTTGCCGGCAATTTCCCACCCCGTTCCGCCACCGTTTTACGGGGCGTCGCCTCTTTCCCTGTCCAAGTTCAAGGCGCCGCGCAGTCGCCCAGCTGATCCCCCATGATGTCGCGGTACCACTCGTGAAAGTGCTGCATGCCGTCTTCCATCGGCGACTGGTACGGTCCGCTTTCCGACACGCCGCGGCGTAGCAGCGCCAGCCGGCCGGCGTCCATGCGTTCGCCGATCTCGTCGTCCTCGATGGCGGTTTCCATGTAGGCGGCGCGCTGGGCTTCGACGAACTCGCGTTCGAACAGTGCAATGTCTTCCGGGTAATAGAATTCGGCGATGTTGATGGTTTCCTGCGGGCTCTTGGGGTAGAGGGTCGACAGCACCAGCACGTGCGGGTACAGCTCGATCATGTGGGTGGGAAAGTAGGTGACCCAGATGGCGCCGAAATCGGGCGCCGAGCCGCCGCGGTAGCGCATCAGCGTGTCGTGCCAGTCGGCATAGACGTCCGACCCCGGCTTTTCCAGCGCGTCGTGCACGCCCACGCGTTGCAGGCTGTACTGCTGGCCGAATTCCCAGCTGAGGTCATCGCAGGTCACGAAGCGCCCCAGGCCGGGGTGGAACGGACCCACGTGGTAGTCCTCCAGGTACACCTCGATGAAGGTCTTCCAGTTGTAGTTGCACTGGTGCACCTCGACGTGGTCCAGCACGTAGTCCGAAAAATCGAACTCGGGCCGGGTGAACAGGCTGCCCAGGTCGCGCTGCGGGTCGCGCGGGCCTTCGAACAGCAGGCCGTGGCAGTTCTTCAGTGGAAAGCGCGGCAGGTTCAGGCACGGCGTGCTGGGAAACAGCGGCGCGCCCAGGATCTGCCCCTGGTTGTCGTAGGTCCAGCGGTGCAGCGGGCAGACGATGTTGCCCCCGGTGGCCGACAGGTTGCCCGCCGGGTTGGCCGGGCCGGTCACCGCGCCCGTCTCGCCGCCCAGGATCAGCGCCTGGCGGTGGCGGCACACGTTGGACACCAGTTCCACGCCGTGCGCATTGCGCACCAGCACCCGGCCGCCTTCCTCGTTGGGCAGGCGGCGCCAGTCGCCCGGCTCGGGCACGCCTTTCTCGTGGCCCACGTACAGGGCCGACTGCTTGAATATCATTTCCTGTTCGCGGGCGAACAGGGCTTCGTCGAAATAGGCCCGAACGTGCAGCGGGCTCAACGCCTGCTGCACGTGCTCCAGGCGGCCAATGTCCGTCATATCCGACTCCTTGTGCCGTCGCGCAAGGCCCGGGCCGCCCCTCAGGCGGGCACGGCGCTCTCGGCGTCGATCCGGGCGATGCGTTCGGCAAGATCCAATTTGGGGCAGGTGCTGCAATAGTCGCCGTCGCGCCTGCGGAAGTAGTGGCAGCAGACCTGCCGGTCAACAGCGATGACCGGCAGCGATGCGCGCTCGTAGGTCAGGTAGCCGCTGCGTCCGTCGATGCCCAACAGGCCCAGCCAATGGGCGGCCTGTTCCTGGGCCCAGGCATTGGCCGCGGCGCAGTCGCCCTGGCGCGCGGCCAGCAGGGCGTACAGTACACAATCGGCCTGCATGCTCTCGGCGGCGCGCGGACTGACCCGCAGCACCTGGGTCAGCTCGCGATAGAAGGTGGCGCAGATGTTGCGCAACTGCGCGGCGGCGGCCTGCATGCGTTCGAGCAGGCTGCCGCGCAGCGGTTCATGGGGGTCCAGCGTGTAGCCGATGACAAAGCCGTCGGGCGGCACCGGCTGGTTCATGCTGGACAGGTCGGGCACGATCGGGCTGCGATGCGCGGCGAACACGCTCAGGTACACCGGCTGCCAGATCAGCAGCCCCCAGCAGCGCAGCGCCAGGTAGTGCGGGCCGGCTTCGGGGTAGCGGCGCTGCCAGCAGTCGCGCAGTTGCGCGATCAGCGCCCCGTTGTCGGCGCCCGGGCGGATGCCCGGGGCCGTCGCCGGCGCGACCTGGCCCGACAGCCCGGGCACCAGGCGGTCGGTCAGGTCCAGCAGATCGTCCAGGTCGCGGTTCACGCAAGCGCCCGCGCGGTGTCGGCCACGCCCTGGCCTAGCCACTCGGGCCGGTAGGGGGCGATGGGGTTGGCCAGGTTGGGCGCCATCTGGAAGCTGCCGATGGGGTCGGCCAGGTTGACCATCTGCAGGTTGTTGGCCAACTGCAGGCGGTTCAGGCACGAATGGATCATCTCGGGCGCGAACAGATCGTACTGGCGGTACTTGTCCCGCAATTCGGGGTGCGCTTCCTGGTAGGCGATCACGCGGCCGGCCACCAGCTTCCAGAAGGCGTCCTCCTGCATCACGCCGCTGTCGGCCAGCACCTGCGACAAGTGGCGGAAATAGCCTTCGAACACGTCCACGAAGATGGTCAGAAGCTTGAATTCCTCGGGCACGTCGGCGGCCAGGCGGCGCGCGTTCTCGGGCAGCACGGCGTTCGGGTTCAGGATCGACGATTCCTCGGCGATGTCCTTCATGAAGGCGCGCACCGGCACGTGGTCTTCGATCACCAGGATCACGTTTTCGCCGTGCGGCATGAACACCAGGTCGTGCGCATAGAAGCAATGCACCAGCGGCGTCAGGTAGGCGTCCACATAGCGTTCCAGCCACGTGGTGGCGTCCAGGCCCGAAGCGCGGATCAGCGCCGGCAGCAGGGCGCGGCCGTCCGGGTCCACGTGCAGCAGCGCCGCCATGGTCATCAGGCGCTGCTCCGGCCCGATCAATTCCGTGGGGTTCTCGCGCCACAGCGCCGAAAACATCTTCTTGTACGGCGTATCCACCGAAATGGCCGCTTCGTAGTAGTAATTGCGAAAGCCCAGCGACGCCGCTTCACGCAGGATGGTGAAGCCGTTCTCGCGCAACCACGGGTCGGACGCGATCAGGCCGTGCAGGTATTCGTTGATGGCGGGCGTGCCCGACATGTAATACGGCGATAGCCCGCGCATGAAGCCCATGTTCAGGATCGACAGCGACGTCTTCACGTAGTGCTTGCCCGGCTGGCTGATGTTGAAGAAGGTACGGATGGACTGCTGCGCCAGGTATTCGTCGTCGCCATAGCCCAGGCACACGATCTTGCGCGTGGCCACATAGGGCGCGAACGCCAGCGACAGCTTGTTGAACCACTGCCACGGGTGCGACGGCATGAAGAAGTAATCGGCCGGGTCCAGCCCCTGGTCGCGCAGCGCCTGGGTGTAGCGGGCCACGGTGGCCGCGCCCAGCTCGTCTTGCAGCAGGCTGTCGTAGTCCATCGTCGACAGGCACGCGAAATGCGCGTTGTCTTTGTGCACCGCCAGCCACATCACGCGGATCGGGCTGGCGCATTCGGGCGCATAGACGTGATAGTCCTCGGCGTCAAAGCCCAGGCGGCCGTTGTTGGCCACGAAGCTGGGGTGGCCTTCGATCATCGACGTTTCGATGGCCTGGTAGTCGGCCAGCGCCAGTTCGGCTGCGGGCAGCGCCGCGCGGGTGTGCTTGTAGGCGCTGCCATGCAGCGTGCTGGTGATCTCGTCCAGGTAGATCGGCAGGCGGTCTTCGGGCATGCCGAGCTTGTCGCGGATTTCGATCACGAACTGCAACGCGTCCAGCGGCGCGGGCGTGCCGGCCATGGTCTTGCTGATCGACTCGGCCGGAATGCGCCAGTGGCGCATCGCCATCAGCTGGGCATCGAACTGGTATTCGGCGTGGCCATCGGCCAGCACCAGACGGTAGCGGTCAAAGCCGGGTGCGTCTGACGGCCCCAGGCGTTCGGGTTCCAGCAGCCATTCGTGGGCGTATTCCGAAATGGCCTTCTTCACCAGCAGGCGGTTCGCTTTTTCCCAGACCTCGGGGGCGAGGTGGCTGGCGATCTGGGCGGGGTGGGGCAGGGTGCTCATACGGTGGACTCCTGGAGTTGGGCCTGTTCAAACTGTTGCCGGGTGCAGAAGGCGATGCTGGCGGTCTTCTCGCGAAAACGCGCCTGGCCGGCGTACACAAAACCCATGGCCAGGTTCAGCGCATGGATCTTGCTGTTGTTGCTGTCGGGTTCGACCACCACGCGGCGGGCTTGCAGGCGCTCGAACATGAAGCGCATCACAAAGGCCAGCACGTTGCGGCTGAAGTGGGGAATGCGGACTTGCGGCGGGCCGATGAAGATGTGCATGCCCAGGTCGCCTTCGCGCACCGGGTAGTGCTCACCCACCTGGTCGTGCGCCGGGTCGTAGCACTCCACCAGAAACGTCGGGCGTCCCTCGTGGCTGCCCAGCCAGGCGCCGGCATGGCCGCTGCCCTGCAGCGCTTCGTAGAATTCGCGCACCTGCGCGTCGGAGAATTCCTGCATCGACCAGAAGCGGGCGTAGTCCATCGAGAACCATTGGCGCAGCAGGGCGGCGTCCTTGGCCGGGTCCAGCGGGCGCAGCGCCAGGCCCTGGCCTTCCGCGTAGTGGCTGCGCGCCTGGCGGTCGATTTCGCCAAGAAAGGCGGATGTCATGGTGATCATGGCGGCTCCGGAGTCAGACGGTGGCGGCGCGATGCCCGTCCAGCATGGGCATCAGTTCGGGGGCGACGTTGCCGCGGCAGGCGGGTGCGGCTTGCGGCGCGCGGTGGCCCAGTACGCCATTGGCGGGCGGACGGAATTCCTGCAAGGCCGTGCGCGGTTCAATCGCGTAGTGCTCGTGGCCCGTCAGCTCGCGCAGGATCTGCGAATTGCGATAGCAGCAGAATCCCAGGTCGGGGTTGGTCACGCCGTGGCTGAGCAGGCCGCTGTTCTGTACGAAGATCTCGTTGCCGCCGTGGTCGATCGTGTAGTTGCGCGCGATCTGGTAGCCGCCGTCTTCGGCCCACGCAATGCGATCGTGGATCGGGTTGACGCACGCGGGAATGCTGCGGGCGTAGCCGGTGGCCAGCACCAGCCCGTCGGTCGCATGCGAAAACGGCTGGCCGGTGTCGACGTGGCGAAATTCCAGCTGGTAGCGGCCGCTGGCGCGGTCGTGGCGGCTGGCGCGCAGCTCGGCATTGGTCAAGAGCGTGTAGCGCCTGTCGCCGTTGTGGATCTTCTCGTCCAGCAAGTCGTAGATCTGGTTGATCAGCGACGCGTTGATGCCCTTGTACAAGCTGCTCTGCTCGGCCAGGATCTCGCGGCGGCGCGCCTCGGGCAGGTCATAGAAATAATTGGTGTAGTCCGGCGAGATCAGTTCCAGCGTGAGCTTGGTGTTCTCCATCTGGAAGAACCGCGGCGACCGCGTGATCCACGCCAGGCTGTAGTCGTGTTCGTCGCTGTCGCGCAGCAGATCATGAAACACCTCGGCCGCGCTCTGGCCGCTGCCGATCACGGTGATCGATGCGCGCCGCTGCAGCTGGGCCTTGTGGCGCAGGTAGTCGGCGCTATGGATGTACGGCGCCTCGCGCCGGTCGCAGCAGTTCGGCAGCACGGGGTGCGAGCCCAGCCCCAGCACCAGCTTGCGGCAGCGGACCATGAAGCGTTCGCCATTGACCGCATGCTGGCCGGTCACCAGGTAGGTGTCGGTTTCCGGGTCGTGCAGCACGCTTTGCACGTCGCTATTGAAGCGCAGGTTGGGCAGGCGGGCCGCCACCCATTTGCAGTAGCGGTTGTATTCGGCGCGCGTCAGGTAGTGGTTCTCGCGCATGTAGTACGAATAGATGCGGCCGGTCTGCTTGCAGTAGTTCAGGTAGCTGTATTCGCTGCGCGGATCGGCCAGGCTGACCAGGTCCGCCAGAAACGGATTCTGCAGGGTCGACGCCTCGATCAGCATGCCCGGATGCCAGTCGAAGCCCGGCTTCTTGTCCAGGAACAGGGCGCGCACGCCGGGCAGCGGCGCCGACAGGCACGCCAGGCTGAGATTGAAGGGGCCTAGGCCGATCGCGACAAAGTCATAGATTTCACGGTTCATGGTGGTTACGCCTTTTTGCGGAGTCTCTCGTTGCACGGACGATGCCCGGGGCAGGGCATACTCGGAACAGGGCCGGCTAATCAGGCGGAACGGGACGCGACCGACTCGTTGGGCCGTCGGTCCACTGCAAGCACAAAGCATTTCCATCGCCGGTATTGCATGAATTGAACATCTGTTTAGGTATGATTTTCATTTGCAATATAGACACTCTAGCAAATGGTTTTTGGGTGTGATGCATCGCCCGCGCCATGCAGGCGGCGCTCATATGCAGGGTGGCAAAGCGCATAGGGACACGGTCGGCGGGCATATGGTTATGCGGTGAAAACGACCACGCACCAAGACAGGGCAACGTGCGCGAGTGCCGCATCGACCTGCGCGGGTTATGCTTGCCGCCATGTCAGATAAACGTCCCGTGCTCAGGCTGCGCGGTGTCTACAGCGAGCGCTTGTCGCCCGTCAGCCTGGATCTCGCGGCGGGCGAATGCGCCGCCATCTCCGGCCCTTCGGGGTCGGGCAAATCGCTGCTGTTGCGCCAGGTCGCCGACCTGGACCCGGGCCACGGCGAAATCGAGCTCGACGGCGCGCCGCGCTCGGGCATGCGCGGCTACCAATGGCGCCGGCAGGTGATCTACTGTCAGGCCGAGGCCGGCTGGTGGGACGACTACGTCGCCCCGCATTTCACCGACCGCGCACGGGCCGCCGAGCTGCTGCAACGCATGGGCCTGGCTGCCGAGAAAATGGACGCGCTGGTGCAGGAACTGTCCACCGGCGAACGCCAACGGGCCGCCCTGGCGCGCGCCCTGTCGCTGTCGCCGCGCGCGCTGCTGCTGGACGAACCCACCGCCGCGCTCGATCCTGCCGCCACCGAATGGGTGGAAACCGAATTGCGCCGCTATCTCGATGGCGGCGCGGCCATCCTGATGGTCACGCACAACCCCGACCAGGCCCGGCGCATGGCCCGTCGCGGCTGGCGCATGGAGCAGGGCAAGCTGGAGCCGCTATGGACGTGATCAAACTGCAGGCCACCGACCTGATCATTGCCTCGCTGCTGGTGGTGCTGTCGGCCGGCATTTCGTTTGCGCTGCGCCTGAACCTGCAAAAGCAGGTGCTGTGGGCGGCGCTGCGCACCGTGGTGCAGTTGCTGCTGGTGGGCCACATCCTGCGTATCGTGTTCGCGCACGCGGCGCCCTGGCTGACCGCGTTGGTGGTGGCCGTGATGATGGCGCTGGCCGCCCGCGAGGTCGCCGCCCGGCCCAAGGCGCGCCTGGCCGGCCACGGCAACGGTTACGTGGGCGCCATGGCCGTCGTCGCCACCACCGTCATCACCGCACTCTTCATCCTGTCGACCGCGCTGCGGCCCGAGCCCTGGTACGACCCCCGCTACACCATCGCGCTGGTCGGCATCGTGCTGGGCAGCGTGCTCAACGCCGCCAGCCTGGCGCTGGACGGCGTGCTGTCAGGCGTGCGCCGCGAAAAGCTCGCCATCGAGGCGCGCCTGTCCTTGGGCGCCACCGCGCACCAGGCCTTCGCCTCGCTGCTGCGCGAATCCGTGCGCCGCGGCATCGTGCCCAGCATCAACCAGATGTCGGCGGCCGGCATCATCACGCTGCCCGGCATCATGACCGGCCAGATCATCGCCGGCATGGACCCCATCGACGCCGCCAAGTACCAGATCCTGCTGATGTTCCTGCTGTGCGGCGCCAGCGGCATGGCCGCCATGGGCGCGGCCTACGGCGCCATGCGGCGCCTGACGGATGAGCGCGGCCGGCTGCGGCTGGACCGCCTGAACGCGGACAATTGAACGCCTGGGCAGGTCGGATCGGCCGCCGGGCGCAATCGCATCGCGGCTCGGATGCCGCGGGGCACGGCCTGGCGGCATTGTTGGCCGATTTGATGAAATATCAACGGGGCATCCCGCATAATGCGCCCTTGATATCAACGCCGGCCCCGCCGGCCCCCGCACAGGAATCCGAATGAGTATTACCGAGATGTTCGCCTGGCTCACCAGCGAACAGGGCCTGATGGCCCTCTTGGCGCAGAACTGGGTGCTGGGCACCTGCATCATCGCCGCCATCATCTTCATCGAGACCGGCTTCGTGGTCATGCCGTTCCTGCCCGGTGATTCACTGCTGTTCGCCGCCGGCGCCTTCCTGGGCCTCGCTGGCATCGACCCCATCGTTTCCATCGCCGCCATCACCGCGGCCGCCATTGCGGGCGACGCGCTCAACTACGCCATCGCCTCATCGAGGTGGGGCCAGAAACTGGCCCACAGTCGATGGGTCAAGCCCGACCACCTGGAACGCGCGCGGTCCTACTTCGCCCGCTACGGCGCCATGACCATCACCGTGGCGCGTTTCGTGCCCATCGTGCGCACCGTGGCCCCGTTCGTGGCCGGCCTCTCGCAGATGCCGCGCCGCACGTTCTTTGCCTACAACATCATCGGCGGCATCGTCTGGGTCGGCTCGATGATCCTGGCCGGCTACTGGCTGGGTTCCATCGCCTGGGTCCGCACCAACCTGCACTGGGTATCCGTCATCATCATCGGGCTGTCCTTGATTCCGGTGGTGTGGCAGTGGCTGCATCTGCGTCGGGCGCGCAAGCTGGCGCAGCAGTCGTAAAGGTCAGGCCGGCCTTTCAGTCATGGCGCTGAGCCGGTCAGTCTGCCTGGACATCCAGATCGCGCAGCAGCCGTTCCAGATTGCGCTCGCCAGCCTTGGTCTGCGCGCCGGCTCGCAGGCCGCCACGAATCAGCTTTTCCGCGGCGGCAAGCGCAAACAGTTCTGCCCAGGCTTCATGTTCGCGGTGCAAGCCTGATCGCAGATCCGTGGGCGGAATGGCCTTTTTCGCGGCAGCGATGACGCCCGGCGGCAGTGCCGCGATATTGCGGGCCATCCGGCGCACAAAGCCTTCCAGTTCGTCCGCCGGCAGGGCGCGGTTCACCCAGCCATAGCGCTCGGCCGTCTGCGCATCGACCAGGTCGGCGCCCAGAATCACTTCAAGAGCACGCCCGCGCGTCATGCGCTGTGACAGGTATTGCGTGGCGCCGCCGCCAGGGATGATGCCCATCAAGGCCTCGCATTGCGCCAGGCCCGCCCGGCCGATGGCCGCGAACGTCATGTCGGCGGCCGCCACGAATTCCGCGCCACCGCCACGCGCCAGGCCTTCGAGCTTGACGATCGTGACTTGCGGTTGCGCGCGGATCATTTCGCCCAACGCCTGGAACGGGTTCAAGCCATCCGGCGCGTCTTTGGCGATTTCGTCGAAGGCATGGGGCTCGTCGATCAGCGTCATGTCCACGTGCGCGATGAAGAACTCGGGATCGGCGCTTTGAAACACGATCACGCGCGTGTGGGGGTCATCGCGCGTTGCCGTGAGAAAGCGGCGCAGGTCGTGCATCAGCGCGACATCCAGCACGTTGACGGGGGGATTGTCGAGCGTGACGGTCGCTACGCCGTGGTCACGCGCGATGTGAAGCCTGGAATACGTCGAATGGTTCATGAGACACCTTGATAGGGATTGCGCGGCCAGGGTTTCCCGGCCTGTGCGATCATGGTATCTATTGCATACCTAGTGTCAATTACGCACTTAGAGCATCCCAAGTATGCCGGAACATACCTATGCACGCTGATCTCGACCCCGTCTATCGCGCCGATTGCCCCAGCCGCGCCATCCTCGACCAAATCGCCGACAAATGGTCGATGCTGGTCTTGATGGTGCTGCGCGAACCGCGTCGCTTCAACGCCATCAAGCGGCGTCTGGACGGCATTACCCAACGCGTGCTGACGCAAACCCTGCGCAAGCTCGAACGCAACGGCATGGTGACGCGCACCGTGATCGATGGAAAAACGCTTGGGGTCGAGTACGCCTTGACGCCCCTGGGCAAGTCGCTCGAAGCGCCGTTCGCTGCGCTGTACGGCTGGACGGTCGACAACATGGACGCCATCCAGGCCTGCCAGGCGCGTTACGATCAGCAGTGACGGTGCCGCGTGCCGCTGCGGCGTCAAAGGCTGTGGCTTTGCAGCCAGCCGCGGATCGCGTCGATGTGCTCTGCCTTGCATTCCTGCGGCAGCCAGTGTCCGGCGGGCAGCGAGGTCACCGTCAGGTCTGCGCAGGCTGCGCGCATGGGGTCGCCTTGGCGATTGCCGGTGATGCTGCAGATCGGGTCGAAATCGCCATTGATGAACAGCACCGGCTGCATGAGCCGGCCGCCTTCGGGCGCGCCGAGCGCATAAGCGATGTTGGCCGCGTCGTTCAGATACCAGGCGCAGGCGGCCCGAAAGCCGCGACGCCTGAACTGCTTCACCAGCACGTCGAAGTCCGCCGGCGGCCAGATCGCGGGGTCCGCCTGGGTCGACGGCGCGCGATGGGTGGCGCCGAAGCGGCCGCCGTTGCGCGTCACGAGCGCGTTCGGCGACACCTTGCCAACGCCATCCGGGTTCCCCGATCGAAAGATCGATGCCAGCGAGGCGCCATGATCCGCATCCAGGTCGGCGACGGCCGCGCGGAAATGGGTCGTGTAATAGCGGAAGTAATCCCATTGGCCGTCGGGGTACGAGGCCGCCGGATAAATCGTCCGGTCGATCAGCGGAACCAGCGTGGGCAGGGCAAATCCATCGGGTTGGTATGCCAGCGAGGTCAGCACCACGCCGCGACTGCGCTCGGGCTGATGCGCAGACAGCGCCGCGGCCACGGCGCTGCCCCAGTCGTGCCCGACCCATATCGCAGGCCTGCCGCCCAGGTGGTCGTGCAGCTCGACCAGGTCTGCCACCACGGCCTCGACGGTGTAGTCGTCGTTGGCCTCAGGCGCGAATGACTCGCCATAGCCGCGCAGATCCGGCGCGACGCAGTGCCAGCCTTCGGCGGCAAAGGCCGTCAACTGGGCGCGCCACATCAAGCCGGTGCACGGCCAGCCGTGCAGGAACACCATCAGCGGCCCGTCGGTCGGCCCACTTTCCAGGTAATGCGTTTGCTGACGCGGCGTGCTGAACCTGCGCGATACCAGCGTGGGGCGATGGGCGTGCGTCATGGGCGAATTCTCCGGTTGAACTCAGCGGTTTGCGAAAGGGGGCCGGGCGGCTTTCGGTCGATCATCAGCGCGACCCCCGCCAGGGCGATGCTGCCTGACACCACCTTCACGAGCGTCAAGGGTTCATGCAGCAGCAGGGCAGACAGCAGCAGGGCGATCACCGGTGCGGCATAGTTGAACGTATTGGCCAGTGTCGTCGACACTTGGGCGTTGAGCGTCAGGAACACGGCGTAGCCGATCAGCGTGCTTGCCACGACCAGAAAGGCCAGCGCGGCCCAGGCCGGCGGCGGCACCGCTGCCAGATGCGTCGTGGCGGCGATGCCGGACACGGCGACGATCAGGCCCAGCACGGCGGAGGCCGCTGTCAATTGGGTCGCCAGGTTGATCAACGGATCGCGGGGCAGCGAGATCCGCGGTGCAAGCAGCGAGCCGGCCGCCCAGGATGCCGTTCCCATCAGCGCAAGCAGGGCGCCCACCGGCCGGAAAGTGCCGCTGGCCGCGGATGTCCCGCCCATCAGCGCAAGGCCGGCAAAGCCGACGCCGACGCCGGCAAGCTGGCGGCCTGTCAGCGGCTGACGCAGCAGCGCCCACGAGAACAGCGCCAGAAAGAGCGGCGCAGACGAGCCAAAAACCGCGGCCACGCCGGCCGGCAAGAAATGCGTGCCCCAGATCGTGAGCGCCTGGCTGGCCACCAGCATCGTGACGCCGATGAGCGCGGCGCCAGCCAGCTCGGACACCGATGCGGGCGAGCGCCGCCAGCGTGCCAGCGCAAAGGGCAAGACCACCAGCGCCGCAAGCGAGAAACGCAGCGTTGCCACCATGAGCGGATGCAGGGCGTTGCCCGCGACCTTGAATGCCAGGAAATTGGCGCCGTTGTAGAACCATTGATAGCCGACGGCAAGCGTGACCCAGGCGCGATTGCGGCTCCAGCCGGTATGCATCGTGGATGTTGCGGTCACTGGGGGGCCTCCTGAGGCGCGATGGGTCGGTGATGTCTGACATGCTAGAGGGCGGCGCATTATCTGAATAATGCTTGGGTTCTATGAAAGTTATCCGAATTCTGCATAACGACGTTATGCTTGATCTGCCTGTGTGGCAGGCCCAACCCCAACTTGCAGAGGCGCCCGTGGAATCCCGTCTTATCGAGTTCTTCCTGCGCGTTGCCGAACTCGGCAGCATCAACAAGGCTGCGGCTGACCTGCGGCTTTCCCAGCCGGCGCTGTCGCGTCATATCGCCTTGCTCGAGCACCAACTTCGCGCCAAGCTCTTTACGCGGACCCGGGGCGGCGTGCAGTTGACCGAGGCCGGTACGCTATTGGTCGAGCGCGCCAGGCCGATTCTGCGCCAGTGGACGTCGCTGATCGATCAGGTGGGCGACCGGGCGGCTGGCCAGCTGTCGATAGGCATTGCGCCGTCGTGGCGCCACTTGTTCACGTCGCACTTCGTGGCGCGACTGGTTGCGCAATATCCGGGTGTGCGCCTGCGTGTTCACGAGGGCGTGAGCCACGAGCTGCGAGAAGCGATGCACTCCGGCATGCTCGACCTGGCCATCGTGCCGTTCGAGGGCTCGCCGCCTCAGGGCTATGTCCACACCCCGCTGGTTCGAGAACCGCTCATACTTGTAGGGGCAAAGGAAGAGGGCTTGCGGCCTGACAAGCCGGTGCCGTTGTCGCGTCTGCAGCATCGCAAATTGGCCTTGGCGGGAAAGCAGAACGTCATCCGGTCGACCATCGAGCGCTCGATGGCCCGTCGCAACCTTGAATTCAACATCCTGTTCGAACTCGATGCGATGCATCTTTCCATGGATCTGGCGCGTCAAGGCATCGCGGACACCGTGACGCCATGCTGTGCAGTCAGCGGCAACGCGTATTGGGAAGACGCCATTTCATGGAGCCCGATCCGCGGCGCCTACATGACGTGGGCGCTCTGTGAAAACGTGGCGCGGTCCCATTCGCAAGCGGTACGCGAAGGTCAGCGGCTGGTGCTCGAACGCGTTGATGAAATCATCGACAGCACAGTCTGGCGCGGCGCGCAGCGCCTGCAATAGGGGGAACTTGCACAAAAAAAACCGGCGGCCCCGCAAGGGACCGCCGGCTTTGTCGCGTCCGGGCCTGGAGGCCCGGGGCAGGGCTTAGCCGATGTCGGCCAGCACCTGGTTCAGCGTGGCGCTGGGGCGCATGGCGCGGCTGGCCTTGTCTTCGTTCGGCTGGTAGTAGCCGCCGATGTCGACCGGCTGGCCTTGGGCCGCCTTCAGTTCTTCCAGGATCTTGGCTTCGTTCTTGACGAAAGCAGCCGCGGCCGGGGCGAACAGCTTGGCCAGGGCGGCGTCTTCGTTCTGGTCGGCCAGGGCTTGGGCCCAGTACGTGGCCAGGTAGAAGTGGCTGCCGCGGTTGTCCAGGCCGCCGACCTTGCGGTCGGGCGACTTGTTTTCGTCCAGGAACTTGGCGGTGGCCAGGTCGAGCGTGCTGCCCAGCACTTGGGCGCGGGCGTTGTTGTACGCGCGGCCCAGGTGATCCAGCGAGGCGGCCAGCGCCATGAATTCGCCCAGCGAATCCCAGCGCAGGAAGCCTTCTTCCAGGAACTGCTGCACGTGCTTGGGCGCCGAACCGCCGGCACCCGTTTCGAACAGGCCGCCGCCGGCGACCAGCGGCACGATCGACAGCATCTTGGCGCTGGTGCCCAGTTCCATGATGGGGAACAGGTCGGTCAGGTAGTCGCGCAGCACGTTGCCGGTGACCGAGATGGTGTCCAGGCCTTCGCGGATGCGCTTGACCGAGAACTTGGTGGCTTCGACCGGGTCGAGAATGCGCAGGTCCAGGCCGTTGGTGTCGTGGTCGTTCAGGTACTGCTTGACCTTGGCGATGACCTGGGCGTCGTGGGCGCGGTTTTCGTCCAGCCAGAACACGGCCGGCGTCTTGCTGACGCGGGCGCGGGTGACGGCCAGCTTGACCCAATCCTGGATCGCGGCGTCCTTGGTCTGGCACATGCGCCAGAGGTCGCCGGCTTCCACGGCTTGTTCCAGCAGGACCTTGCCCGACGCGTCGGTGACGCGCACGGTGCCGGCGGCCGGCACGATGAAGGTCTTGTTGTGCGAACCGTATTCTTCAGCGGCCTGGGCCATCAGGCCGACGTTGGGCACGCTGCCCATCGTGACCGGATTGAAGGCGCCGTTCTTCTTGCAGTCTTCGATGACGGCCTGGTAGACACCGGCGTAGCTGCGGTCGGGAATGACGGCCTTGGTGTCTTGCAGCTTGCCTTCGGCGTTCCACATCTTGCCCGAGTCGCGGATCATGGCGGGCATGGACGCGTCGACGATGACGTCGCTGGGCACGTGCAGGTTGGTGATGCCCTTGTCGGAATTCACCATGGCCAGCTGCGGCAGCGTCTTGTAGGCGGCGTCGATGTCGGCGGTGATCGCGGCTTGCTGGTCAGCGGGCAGCGACTGGATCTTGGCGTACAGGTCGCCAATGCCGTTGTTGGGATCGAAGCCGACCGACTTCAGGACGGCGGCGTGCTTGGCCAGCACGTCTTTGTAGAACACGGACACCACGTGGCCGAAGATGACGGGGTCCGAGACCTTCATCATGGTGGCCTTCAGGTGCACCGAGAACAGCACGCCCTGGGCGCGCGCGTCGTCGATCTGGGCCTGCAGGAAAGCCTTGAGCTTGGCGGTCGACAGCACGGCGGCGTCGATGATCTCGCCGGCCTTGACGGGGGTCTTTTCCTTGAGCACGGTCTGGGTGCCGTCGGCAGCGACCAGGGTGATCTTGACGTCACCGGCGTCGGCAATCAGGGCCGATTTTTCGGTGCCGTAGAAATCGCCGCCGTCCATGTGGGCCACGTGCGACTTCGAATCTGCCGTCCAGGCGCCCATCTTGTGCGGGTGCTTGCGGGCGTAGTTCTTGACCGACAGCGGCGCGCGGCGGTCGGAGTTGCCTTCGCGCAGCACGGGGTTCACGGCGCTGCCCTTGACCTTGTCGTAGCGGGACTTGACGTCACGCTCGGTGTCGTTGGCCGGGGCGTCCGGGTAGTCGGGCAGCTTGTAGCCTTGTTCCTGCAGTTCCTTGATGGCCGCCTTCAGCTGGGGCATCGAGGCGCTGATGTTAGGCAGCTTGATGATGTTGGCTTCCGGCGTGACGGCCAGGGCGCCCAGCTCGGCCAGGGCGTCGCCCAGCTTCTGGCTGTCGTCCAGGTAGTCCGGGAACAGGGCGATGATGCGGCCTGCCAAAGAGATGTCGCGGGTCTCGACCGTGATACCAGCGGACTTCGCGAAGGTCTGGACGATGGGCAGCAGCGAACGGGTTGCAAGCGCCGGAGCTTCGTCGGTGAGGGTATAGATAATCTTCGGAGTAAGAGACATGATCCTTGAATCTGTTCGGCTGTGGCGCTAGGCGCAAACCCGAACATGCTATGCGGCGTCAGCCGGTAGATGTTGTCGAGAGTGGGTTCGTATGGGCTGATGAAAGCCGCGCTGTCGCCAGCCCGGCCTTGATCAGCCCAACATGGCGCCGTCCGTCCTTTTTTGTGAGCCCAAAGCGGGGCCACCCGGTAGGTACGACTGCCACGAACCGAACATTGTAATACCGCGCCCCGCCTGCCGTGCACAGAAATAGGCGCCAAACGCCCGAAGGGCGGTCGAACGGGCGGGGTTTTTCGTCGAAAGACCACATTTTGCACCCAGGAATGGCGCCAAATCGCATCAATCTGCTGGCTTCGGCGTGCAAGTATTGGCTAATATTCGGCATCTGCCGGCGTCCAGGCGCGCGGCAGGCACGTGCGGGGCGCCGGATGACGATGGGCGTTGTACAGCCCCGGCGCGAGGGAGAGGCAATGCGGTTTGGCAACCTGATGTTCGATCCGATGTTCCGCTACGCCAGCCGTAACGATGGCAAGACGATTCACTTCACCCCGGTCGAAAGCGCGGCGCTGTCCCTCCTGACCGCCCACGCGGGCCAGATCCTGCCGCGCCATCGCCTGTTGGACGCCACGCAGCGTGGCGAAGTCGATGCGCTGGAACGCAGCGTCGACCTGCTGGTGAACCGCCTGCGCACCAAACTGGGCGACTCGGCCCGCACCCCGCGTTTCATTGCGACCAGCTACGGCGAAGGCTACAGCTGGATCGCCGCGTCCGCGCCCGAACCCGGTGAAGACGTCTACGTGGCCATCGGCCCGGCCGCTGGCCCCGAGGCCTTACGCATCGAGCCGCGCGTACGGGCCTTCCTGGACGACCTGGCTGACGCCTTGCGTGCGCGCCTGCCTTCTGAGCGCGGCGTGCGATTGCTGGCGCCCAAGGCGGGCGAGGGCGCCGATGCGCCGTATCGCGTCGAGGTCGGGCTGCGCCAGGATGCGGCCGGCGTGCATTGCGCCGTGGTGCTGCGCGCGGCCTCCAGCGGCGCGGCGCTGCGGGCCGAACGCTGGACCATCGCGCCCGACGACCTGGCCGGCGCCGCCCGCACGGCCGCCACGGCCTTTGCCGCGGCCATCAAAAGCGAAATCTGGCGCCACCTGGCCACCGCGGGCGGCCTGGCCGGCCCCACCGACGAACCCATCGAACTGCGGCTGCATCGCGCCGCGGTCTTGCTGTCGCGCACGCCGCAGACCTGGCTGGAATCCGAGGCCGAACTGCAAAAGTTGCGCGCCGAAGATCCGGACGATCCCCAGACCGCGCTGATGTGGGCCTCGCACCTGTATGCCCGCCTTGTGCTGGACCTGGCCAGCGACCCCGCCCAGCTCGAACCGCAGATCGAGGCGCTGGTGTTCCAGGCATTGCCGCACGCCCGCGGCAACCCCATGCTGGCGCTGGCCGCGGCCAAGCTGCTGTGCTTCGTCAGCCGCGACCACCTGGAACTGGCCGAGGCCCTGGCCGAAGACGCCTTCGCGCAAAGCACGGCCTTCGCGTCGGCCTTTGCCGTGCTGGGCCAGTTGCGTCTGAACCGTGGCCGCCTGCCGGAAGCCATCGATTACTTCGACCAGGGCATCGAGCTGGCCGAACCCGGTTCGGAATTCCAGGTGTTCCTGATGGTGCTCAAGTGCACCACGCTGCTGGCGCTGGACGACCGCCAGGCCTGCCTGGCGGCCTGCGAAACGCTGTATCGCACCAAGCCGCTGACGCGCATGCAGATGGGGCTGTTCCTGACGTCGCCCGACGAGGTGTTGCCCGACGACCTGCGCCAGATCCTGCTGTCGCTGGACGCGGGCCTCTTGCGCCGGCTGCTGCTGCATTTCGATTACCTGTTCGTGCGGCGCGTGCCGGATGCGGCCGGGCGAAAGAACATGTTCCGGGGCGTGCTGACGCAGCTGGCGCAGCACCGGCCGCTGGATGACCTGCCGGCGCCGGTGCGGGTGTATGCCGAGGGCGGCGTGGGCGAAGGCCTGTAGCGCAAAGGGCTGGCCGGCCGCGATTTGACAAAGCGCCGAGGTTGGAGGAAGCTTCACCCCCATGACTTCCCGCGCCGTCCGCATTTCGCTGATTATTACCATCATTCCGAGAATGGTGGGTTAGCGCACGACCGTAGTCAGTCAAACGAACCCGCCCCACGAGGCGGGTTTTTTGTTGCCGCCTCTGCCGGGTTTCCCCGTTTCCCCTGCCGCAGAGATCCGCCATGCAACAACCGCAAGCCGCCACCGCCACAGACACCGACACTTTCGCCCAGGGCCATGCCGCGCCCATGGAATACCTGCGCCAGATCCTGACTGCGCGGGTCTACGACATTGCCCGCGAGACCGAACTGGACCCCGCGCTGGGCCTGTCGCGGCGCCTGGGCAACCGCGTGTCGTTCAAGCGCGAAGACAACCAGCCGGTGTTTTCCTTCAAGGTGCGCGGCGCCTACAACAAGATGCGCAACACGCCGCAAGCGGCGTTGGACCGCGGCGTCATTACCGCATCGGCCGGCAACCACGCCCAGGGCGTGGCGATTTCCGCCGCCAAGCTGGGCGTGCGCGCCACCATCGTGGTGCCGCAGACCGCGCCCCAGGTGAAGGTGGACGCGGTGCGCGCCCACGGCGGCCCGACGGTGCAGGTGGTGCTGGCGGGCGATTCGTACAGCGATGCCTATGCGCATGCGCAGACGCTGGCCGCCGAACAGAACCTGACGTTCATTCCGGCGTTTGATGACCCCTATGTCATCGCCGGCCAGGGCACGGTCGGCATGGAAATCCTGCGTCAGCACCCGGGGCGGCTGGACGCGGTGTTCGTGCCCATCGGCGGCGGCAGCCTGGCGGCGGGCGTGTCGGTGTACCTGAAGGCGGTGGCGCCGCAGGTCAAGGTGATCGGCGTGCAGATCGCCGATTCCTGCGCGATGGCGCAGTCCATCGAGGCAGGCGAACGCGTCAACCTGGCCGAGGTGGGGCTGTTCTCGGACGGCACGGCGGTCAAGCTGGTGGGCGAAGAAACCTTCCGCCTGTGCCGCGAGTTCCTGGACGAAGTGCTGCTGGTGGACACCGACGCCGTCTGCGCGGCGATCAAGGATGTGTTCCTGGACACCCGCAGCGTGCTGGAGCCGGCGGGCGCCCTGGCGGTGGCCGGGTTGAAGCAGTACGTGGAACGCGAAGGCGCGCAGGATCAGGGGCTGGTAGCCATCACGTCGGGCGCCAACATGAACTTCGACCGCCTGCGGTTCGTGGCCGACCGCGCGGAAGTGGGCGAGGCGCGCGAGGCGGTCTTTGCGGTGACGGTGCCCGAAGAACGCGGCAGCTTTCGCCGGTTCTGTGGCGTGATCGGCCAGCGCAGCGTTACCGAGTTCAACTACCGCATTGCCGATGCGCGCACCGCCCGCATCTTCGTCAGCGTGCAGATCGGGCGCCGCGGCGAAGCGGCCGAGATCATGCAGGCGCTGACCGAACAGGGTTTCGCGGTCAGCGACCTGAGCCACAACGAGGTATCCAAGCAGCACATCCGCTACATGGTGGGCGGACGTTCGCCGCTGGCCGGCGGCGAACGCCTGTTCCGCTTCGAGTTTCCCGAGCGTCCCGGCGCGCTGATGACGTTCTTGTCGGCCATGGCGCCCAACTGGAACATCAGCCTGTTCCACTACCGCGCCCAGGGGGCCGATTTCAGCTCGGTGCTGGTGGGCATCCAGGCGCCGCTGGCGGACGACGCGGCGCTGGACAAGTTCCTGGCGCAGCTGGGCTACGCGCACTGGGAAGAAACGGACAACGAGGCGTACCGGCAGTTCCTGGTCTGAACGCCCATGCCCCGGCATCCGGCCGGGGCAGGATGCCGGGCACGCAAGGCCGTATCGGGCGAGGCCTGATCAGGCCGGCGTGCAGCGGGGCTTGCGCGGCAGGTCGACGCCCGGTTTCAGGTGCAGCATGGCCTTGCCCGGCGGGCCTGGCGTGAATTCCAGAGAACGTGCGCGCCAGGCGGGCAGATCGTCGTAGCGGATGTCGATCTTGCTGCTGACGCCCGTGGCGCCGGGGTCGAACTGCATGGCCGGCAGTTGCTGGCAGGTGTCCTTGGCATCCCAGCGGGCCAGCTCGCGTCCATCGGCCAGCCGCGCCACGCGAAAGCCCGCGGGGGTCGGCACGAATTCGGTGATGGCGGGCACGAACTGCATGTAGCCGTCGGCGTCCTTGACCTGTTTGGCGGGCTGGGTCTCGATGGCCTTGGACCCTGCCGGCACCGCCAGGTAGGCCACGTCGCCGTCCACGTCGAGCAGCCGGCCGGCGCCCAGGTTGATGGCCTGCAAGGGCGCATGGCGGATCAGCACGGTTTCGTTCCAGGCGGTTTCCACGCGGGTCCAGCCGGGCAGGCGCGCATCCAGAAAGCGCGTGACCTGGACGCTGTTGCGCTTGGGGTCTTTCGAGACATCGATACGCTGCGCGCGCAGGGCGCCGTTCACCACCTGCAAGTAGGCCAGCACGGTGCTCGCGCTGCCGCTGGTGAAGAACGCCAGCACGCCGCCGTCCAGCGCCTGCGCGCCGTTGGGGCAATAGAAGGCGCGTTGCGGCGGCCCCTTGCCATCGGCAAACAGCAGGTCGGCCACGTCTTTGCCGCACAGGGCCTGGCCCTGGAAGGTGAGGGTGGTGCTGCGCGTCTGCTGGCGCTGGCCGGTGTTCCAATCCTGCCGGCTGCCGCTGTTGACTTCGGCCACCAGGCCGTCGCGGTTGTAGATCGTGTCGGCAGTGGCGGACGTGCCCAGCAGGGCGGCTGGCAGTGCGGCCAGCAGGAAAAGGGGCTGTGTCAGCGCGCGGCGGGCTTTCATCGTTCGGCTCTCGGCAAGCAGGTCGGCGGTCGACGGAGCCTTGACTATATAACGTCAGGTCAACCTGTCGTCAGGCCAGCCCGTCCACATGCACCTGCGGCTGGCCTTGCGGACAGCGCTCCACCCGCGCCCGCACGCCGTAGGCGCGGCGCAGCGTGTCGGCGGTCACGACATCTTGCGGCGGCCCTTCGGCCAGCAGCGCGCCGCCATGCAGCAGCAAGGCCCGGTCGGCGTGGCGCAGCGCGATGTTCAGGTCGTGCAGCACCACCAGCGTGATGAGGCGATGGCGCGCCGTCTGGCGGCGCAGCACGTCCATCACGTGGAACTGGTAGTTCAGGTCCAGCGCCGACAGCGGTTCGTCCAGCAGCAGCAGCCGCGGCCGGCGCACCAGCGCCTGCGCCAGGGACGCCAGCTGCTTCTGGCCGCCCGACAGTTCATCCAGGTAGCGGCTGGCCAACGGGCCGATGCCCAGTTCGGTCAGTACGCGCATGGCTTCGCCCATCAGTGCGTCACCGCTCTGGCCATGGCGGCCCGAGCGAGCGGCCACCAGGACGGATTCCAGCACCGTCATGTGTACGCCCTTGGGCAAAGCCTGGGGCATGTACATGGCTTGCGCGGCCCGCTGCGCCGGTGGCAGGCGTCCGAAATCCGTACCGTCCAGCCGCAGCGTGCCGCCCTGCATCGGGTTCAGCCCCGCCAGGGTCTTGAGCAGCGTCGATTTGCCGCTGCCGTTGGGCCCCAGCAGCGCCGTCAGCGAGGCCTCGGGCAAGGCCTTGGCGTGCAGGTTGCGCAGCACCGGCCGGCTGCCGTAGCCGGCCGTCAGGCCGCGGATTTCCAGCGTCGCGTTGGCCGCCGCCGTGCCGCCTGGCAAGGGGATGTCCCGCAGATTCATGGCGTCAGGGTTGCAGCGTCAGCGTGCCGCGCATGTGCTGGGCGTGCGCCGGGAACGAGCAGTAGAAGGTGTACGACTGCCCGGCGGCCAGGCGGCTGACGGGGAAGGTCACGGTGGCGGTTTCGCCGCCGCCCAGCATCGGCGTCTTGGCCAGGATGCGGGCGTCGCCGGGGGCCAGGAACTCGTGCGCGGCGCCGGCCTTCAGGCCGTCGATCATCACCGCGTCGATCTCCTCGGTCTTGGTCAGCACCCAGTTGTGGCCGGCTTTTTCCTTGCTGTTCTTGCCGGTGTGGATCAGGCGCACCGTGAAATCCTTGCAGGTCGAGGGCACCACGATGTGGTTGGGTTCGAACTTCTTGCCGGGCTGGCCTTGCACGTCGATGGTGCAAGCGGCCGTGGCGGGCGCTGCAGCGACGGGCTCGGCGGCATGGACGGCGCCGGCGGCGAACAGGGCGGCCAGGGCAAGCGTGTAGCGGTGTTGCATGGGAAAGCGTCTCCGAAGTTCAGAAAAATGCGTCAGCTGCGCTTCAAGGCGCGGACGACGATGGTGAGAAAAAAGGGAATGCCGACCAGCGACGTCACGATGCCCACCGGAATCAGCGCGCCGGGCAGCACGGTCTTGGACGCGACCGAGGCCAGCGACAGGATCAACGCGCCGGCCAGCGCGCTGCCCGGCAGGTAATAGCGGTGGTCTTCGCCCAGCAGCAGGCGGGCGATGTGCGGCGCCACCAGGCCCACGAAGCCGATGGTGCCCACGAACGACACGGCCAGCGCCGCCAGCGCGCTGACGCGCAGCAGGCTCACCAGGCGCAGGCGCTTGACGTCGATGCCGAAGCTGGCCGCGCGTTCTTCGCCCAGCCGCACGGCGGTCAGTTTCCAGGCGTCGCGCATCGAGAACGGCAACGCCAGCGCCAACGCGGCGGCCATCACGCCCACGGTCGTCCAGGTGGCGCGGGCCAGGCTGCCCATGGTCCAGAACACGATGCCTTGCAGGGCCTCTTCGCTGGCCACGAACTGCAGCAGCATCACCAGCGCCTGAAACGAATACACCAGCGCAATGCCGAACAGCACGACCCCCAGCGTCGAACCGCCGCGCCAGCGCGCCACCCGTTCCAGGATCAGCACCGACACCAGCGTGCTGGCAAAGGCGGACAGCGACACCACCATGCCCGGCGGCAGCGCCGGCACGTGCCAGTCGAGCGTGATCGCCAGCGACGCGCCGAAGGCCGCCGCCGCCGACACGCCCAGCGTGTAGGGGCTGGCCAGCGGGTTGTCCAGCATCGTCTGCATCTCGGCGCCGCCCAGACCCAGCGCCACGCCCACCAGCAGGGCCATCAGCGCATAGGGCAGGCGAAACTGCCAGACGATGACGCGCGCGCCGGCATCGGCCGCGTCGGGGTGCAGCAGCGTGCGCAGCAGGTCGGCCGGCGCGAGGCCCGCCGGCCCGGTGGCAATGTCGGCCAACAGGCTGACGGCAATGGCCAGCGTCAACAGCAGGGCCAGCGCCAGCCGCCGCTTCTGCGTGCGGCGGTGCAGGGCAATGGCGTCAAGCGGGGCGGCGGCGGTGGCCGCCCTGGCAAGTGCGGAAAGCGACATGATCAGCGTGCCCGGCCGTGCCTAGCGGCCCGCCGGCGCGGTCCAGTAGGTGCCCGCGCCGTCCACGTCCAGGAAGTCGCGGTACAGCGTGTCCAGCGTGGCGCGGGGGTCCAGCGCGGCGGCGCGTTCCGGATACAGCCACTTGGCCATCGCTTCCACCGCCGCCACGTTGTAGGGCGAGTTGTAGAACGCGTGCCAGATGCCGAAGGCGCGGCCCTTCTTGACCGCCTCCAGGTCGCGGATGCCGTCACGCTCGAGCAACGTGGACAGGCTGGCGGCCGACACGTCCGCTGCGGCGCCGGGGCCTGCCAACAGGCCTGCGCGGCCGGGTTCCGAGCGGCTGCCCGTGGCGATGTACACCTGGGGCTGGGCCTGCAGCAGGAATTCCATGCTGACATCGCCAATGGCTCCCGGCAGCACCGGCGCGGCCACGTTCACGCCGCCTGCGGCTTCCAGCAGGTCGCCAAAACTGCCGTTGCCCGTGCTGTGGCAGCACGCCGGCCACACGCCCGCCAGCATTTCCACGAACACGCGCGGCCGCTCGGCCTGCGGCACCGGCTGCACGATCTGGCGCACCCGCGCCATGTGCGATTCATAGAACGCGATATAGCGCTCGGCCGCGTCCTGGCGGTCCAGCGCCTGGCCCAGGATGCGCAGGCTGGGCACCGTGTTCTGCACGGGATGCTGCCGGAAATCGATGAACACGATGGGAATGCCGGCGTCCTGCAACGACGCAATCATCGGATTGTTGCGGCCCGGGCCATGGCCGCTCAGGCTGAACACCGCCACGTCCGGCTTGAGCGACACGATCTTCTCGGGGCTCACGCTGGCTTCCGACGTCTTGCCGATCAGCGGCACGTCGGCCGCCTTCGGAAAGCGCTTCACCAGTTGCTGCCAGGAATACGGGTCCTGCTGCTTCAGTTCGCCTTGCCAGCCCACCACCCGGGCCACCGGGTCGGCGCGGTCCAGCAACGCCATCGCGAACACAAAGCGGCCTTCGCCCAGCAGCACCCGCTGCGGGTGGTCGGGCACCGTCACCACGCGCCCGGCCAGGTCGGTCACCTGGCGGGCCTGGGCGGTGGGCGCGGCAGCGAAAAGGGTGGCGGCGACGGCCAGCGCCGCGGGGAACATAGCTTTCAAACGCATGGAGGGATCCTGTGGCCACGACGTGCGCCGCGGGGATGCGGGTAACGCGAACCATTCCTATCGCCGTGCAGTCTCCGCCATCCCGTCTCAAGAAAGCGTTAAGACGCGTTGCCGCTGTGGCGCCGGGGCCGCAAGCGGCAGGCCAGCGAATGGGCGGGCAGGGGTGGCGCTTACAATATGAGACTGATTTCCATTTCCGGCACTGCCCGACATGCGCGTTCTTGTCATCGAAGACGACCCCGACATCCTGGCCAACATCACGCACCACCTCACGCGCCGCGGCTACATCGTCGACTGCGCCGAAGACGGCTTGCGCGGCTACGCCATGGCGGCCACGGGCGGCTTCGACCTGATCGTGCTGGACCTGATGCTGCCCCGGCTGGACGGCTACGACCTGTGCCGCCGCCTGCGCACCGAGGCCGCCTGCGACACCCCCGTCATCATGGTCACCGCGCGCGACACCCTGGACAACCGGCTGACCGGTTTTGATGCCGGGGCCGACGACTACCTGGTCAAACCCTTCGCCCTGGCCGAACTGGCTGCCCGCGCCAAGGCCCTGCTGCACCGGGCCAGCGGCGCGGGCGCTGCGCGCGTGCTGCGCGTGGGCGACCTGACGCTGGATACCGGCACCCTGGCGCTGACCCGCGCCGGCCAGCCCCTGCGCCTGCCGCCATCGCCCCTGCAACTGCTGATGCTGCTGATGCGCGCCAGCCCGGCCGTGGTGCATCGCGGCCGCCTGGAAGAAGCCCTGTGGCGCGATTCGCCGCCCGACAGCGACAGCCTGCGCACGCATATCCACCAGATCCGCCAGGTGGTCGACAAACCGTTCGACACCCCCTTGCTGGTCACCGTGCACGGCATCGGCTACCAGCTACGGGCCGCCGCCGATGCGTAGCGCGCGGCGCGGCCTGGCCCGCCACCTGGTGCTGACTTACGTACTGCTGGCCCTGCTGGTCGGCGGCGCATTGACCTGGGTGTCGATCTGGAGCGTCAACAAGCTCGAAGTCCATCTGCAACGCATCGATATGGGCATGGCCGTGGACCGCGTACGCGGCGACTTCCTGGCCGGCATCGACCCGGGCCGGCCGCATCGTTTCTTCCATGGCGACCCCGGCGGCCCGGCGTTTCCGGACTGGCTGCGGCGCCTGGGGCCCGGCTTTCACAAGATCGAGCGCGACGGCCGCGTGTGGCACGCCATGGTCGACGACAAAGACGGCCAGCGCTACATGCTGCTGCGCGACTACACCGAATACGAACGCAACCAGGCGACGTCCCACTGGACCGTCGTCACGGGTCTTGCCGCCAGTCTGGTCCTGGCCTTCGTCCTGGGCACCCTGGCCACGCGCCGCATGCTGCGCCCGCTGGCGCGCCTGGCCGCGCAAGTCACCGCCCGCGGCGCGCAACCGCCCCAGACCCGCCTGGCCGAAGACTATCCCCCCGACGAAATCGGCCGTCTGGCCGCCGCCTTCGACGCCACCTACAACCAGCTCGAACAGGCCTTGCGCCGCGAACAGCTCTTTACCGCCGACGTCGGCCACGAGTTGCGCACGCCGCTGATGGTGATTTCCAGTTCGTGTGAATTGCTGCTGGACGAGCCGGGGCTGGACGACGCGGGCGCGGCGCGGGTGCGGCGGATCGCGGCGGCGGCAACCGACATGGGCGAGCGGCTGGACACGTATCTGATGCTGGCGCGGGGCCGCGATGCCGGCGCGCAGTTCGTGCGGGAAAGCGCGGTCGAAGCGGCGCGCGAGCAAGTCTCGGCCTGGAGCGCGGTCGCGCAGCGGCGGGGGATGACGTTGACGCTGCAAGCGGACGAGGTTGACGACAAGCAGGGCGTCGAGCCCGACGCGCGCTTTCCCGCGCCGCTGCTGCGCGCGGTGTTGTCGAACCTGATCCGCAACGCCTTGCAATACGCAGGCCCGGGCGCGCTCGTCACGGTCCAGACCGGCAGGGGCTATCTGCAGGTCGCCGACGACGGCCCGGGTATCCCGGCCGAACGCCAGGAGGCCATCTTCAGTCCCTTTGTACGTGGCTCGCAGCCGGACAACGGCAACCTGGGGTTGGGCTTGTCGTTGGTGCAGCGGATTTGCGAACATCAGGGATGGACGGTGTCATTGCGGTCGCAGGCGGGGCAGGGGAGCGTTTTCCGGGTGGAAATGGGATGACGGCATGTACGATGTGCAACCACTAAAGAGACTGATCCGGAATCCACGAAAATGCCATGGTCCAGCGTCACGGAGATGTGGGAGAAGCCCACGGGGGAAGTCGAGCAATGCATTGCAGGTTGATGGTGATCTTCATCTGTTGGAGTCTGTGGTTTGGGGTGGCGCAAGCCGATTCGATCTCTCAGGCGCCTCGTTCAATCGGATACGCGCCCAGCGCGGCCGAGCGCATGGTGTTCGACTTGCTTGTCGCCGATGACCTACTCGGTTTTGCCGAGGGCCGTGAGACCTATGCCGCCAACAAGATGAACGTGGCGGTCACCCGTGCCGCGGCGACAGAGGTGGCGCGTGCCTACGCCCAGGACCGCGTTGCGGCCGGCAAACGGTACGTCAATAGACTCGTGCTGATGCCGGGCCGCGTCGCCTCAGCGGTCAAGGACGAGACCGGAACCGTGTCGATGGTGTTTGCTGAGATCGGGTCTCTTCAGGTGCGCGCGCGCATCGCGGACGACTCTGCCGTGCGCCGCCGGGTCTTGGTGCCTGGGGAAAGCGTGACCTTGGCCTGCAAGGCGCCGGCTTCAGCGGGTAAAGACCTGCGCTTTGAGGATTGCCATGCCGGCCAGGAGTCGGGCGAGCGCATCTGGGCGGGCCTGCGCCGGCAGCTGGACGGCTTCTATCGCGGCGAGCGCGCCGAGGATGTCGCCATTCCCACGTTGGCGGTCAATGTCGCGCTGTACGCGCAGGCGCTACCCGCCGACAGCGGCTGCCCAGGCAATGCGCAGCGCTGTGGCGCTGCGTTGCAGTCGATTGGGCCCTTCAGCGGTTCACAGTTGAAAGCGGTCACCAGCCGCTTTCAGAAGTCGGGCCTGGACTTGCATCATTTCGAAGACATGCGTCAATCCAATAACTAGCCTGTCAGGGCCGTCGGCAGGTGGCCTATTCCGCAAAATTCTCCGTGTAGCCGAGCAGCAGCACATTGCCGTCGGCCACGATCTCGACGAGCTGGCGCCACGAAGCCTGGTACTGCTCGCCCGCGCAGCCATACAGGTCCGCCAGGTCGGCCACCAAGGCCTCGGCTGCCGCGGTACCTGGCGGCGTATCGCGCACGAACCCCAGCCACGATGCGCCAAGGCCCAGGAAGCGGTAGCCATGCCGCTCGTGCAGGCGCCGGATCACCGCATGGTTCTGGAACACATCCCAGTCGCAGGAAAAGTAGCCATTGGGCAGGGCGGCGATCATGAAGGTGTCGTCGGGCACGGTGACGCGCTGGAGGTAGACCACGCTATCGATCACCCGATCGGGATCGCGGTTGGTGGCCACCAGGACGTCTACATCTTCCTGGGTGGTCATCAGCGTGCCGCACACGTCTTCCCAGGACTGGCGCAATGCCGCGTCCTGCAATCGCGTCACCACGTGAGCCGCGCGACGCACCTCGAAGGCGTGCACCGATTCCGGGTCGTCGAAGTCGGTGTCGCCGTAGTCCATGTCGATGCGATCGTCATTGCCCGCGTGGCCGCTGGTGTAGCAGCACTGGTTGATGTCGTCGAGCGTGCAGAAGTAGCGGTGGCCAGGGTCGGCCCGCCGCAACTCGTCCAGGCATTGCAGCACCTTGCGCAGCGACACGGCGCCGGACAGCCGGCGATGGCTGAGGGTGTCGACAGGCTGGAAGGCGTACTGCCCGCGGTAGTCGACGGGGGTGATCTCCATGGCGGTCTTGCGCTCCGGGTGGTGGGCTTGAGGGGCAGTGTACAAGCTGCCGGTGAGGTTCAAGAAGACGTCGCCTCAGCCAATGTCTTGCGTCGCTGCGCCTCAGCGCTGCTTGTCCTGAGATTCAATGAAAACTCTGAACCGCTCGCAGATCCCCGTCCCGACATCCGAGAGCACGAAGAAGAACAGTTCAATCATTTCCGGGGCTTCAAGCTCGGTGGTTGCGTCGGTGTCTTTATCGTAGAGACTGCAGATCACCGCTCTGAGAAAATGCTTCTTGGGGCAATCGGGCTCGGCGTGGTAGAGCTCCCAGGTCTTTGCCCTTGTCTGACGTAGCTCGGAAACCGCGGGATGCTTTCCAGGAGTGAGCCGCAGCCCCAGCGTCTCGGTCGTCCACCGCAGGAACTTGCTCGAAAATAGTCCTTTCTCACACATTTCCGTGGCGAGCTGCTGGAGGAACCGGGAGAAGATCAGGGCTGACTCGTCAAATGAGAAGGCGTTGAGGTCGATGTGTGCTTCAAGTAGATCAAGTTGAATCGCGGCTTCGCTCATTTTTTTCTCGTCAAGGGTTGTCAGTGGGGGGCCGGCACGCAATTCTGATGGCTTGTTTGCTGAGGCTCGAAAGGGCATCTTCTGAAAAGCAAAAATCCGGAATGCGCACCCAAGCTACGCATTCCGGACTCAAAGGAGAATTGGAAGATTCTTAATTTCCAGAACGTTTCTAAAACGACAACTCCGCCGTAAACGTCACTGTCCGCCCAGCCCCCGGCACCCCATACAGCTGGAACCCATCCAGCGACGCACCTACGCGGCTGTAATAGAACTTATTGAACAGATTCTCGACGTTCATCCCCACCGTCAGCGCCTTGTCCACGCGATAGCGCGCCGCCACGGAATGCAGCCAGTACGACGGTGCCTTCTCGTCATCCCGAACCCAGATCGGATGCGTGCCCGACGGCCCGGAGACCGTGGCGCTGTTGTTGTTCTTGCCGCCGACGTATTTGTTGTCGGTGTAGCGCCGCTTGCCGACGTATTGCGCACCGTAGCTGAGCGACAGGCGGTCGGTGGCGGCGTAGGTGGTCCACAGGTTGAAGGTCAGGTCGGGGACGTTCTTGGCTTCTTCGCCGCTGTTGGCCCCTTTGGTGATGCGGCTTTTCATGGCGCTGACGCCTGCGAACGCCGACCAGCGCGGGGTGATGTTGCCGGACAGTCCCAGTTCGATGCCGTCAACGCGCTTGGCCGGCAGGGCGCGCACGACGTCGGTGGCGTCGTCGCCGTATTCCCACGAGTCGGATAGCTCGGTGCGGAAGAGGGCGCTGGTCAGCGACAGGTCGCCGCCGGCGGCGTCCCATTTGGCGCCCAGTTCCCAGGTCTTGGAGACGGCGGGCTTGTAGGTGTCGCCACCGGTCGCGCCATAGATGTTGTTGTTGGTCGAGGCGCCCAGCGCAGACGGTTGGGCGGCCTGGCTGTACGCGGCGTAGAGGCTGGCTTGTTCGACGGGCTTGTAGGTCAGGCCGACGCGGCCGCTCCAGGCGCCGTCTTCGATGCGGTTGGTGGTGTGGTTGCCGGCCGAGCCGGAGACCTGGGTGACGCGGTAGCGGTCGTAGCGCAGCGCGCCTTGCACCAGCCAGTGTGGCGTCAGGGTGACATTGTCGGCGACGTACAGGCCGGTATTGAAGACGCGGGCTTCGTTGCCGCTGTTGCCCTTGACGGTGTCGACCCCGCCCATGTCGACGCCGCCGGTGTTGCGCAGGTCGATGGTGGGGTTGGTGGACGGGGCCTTGATGGTGCGTTCGTGGTCGCCGTAGGTTTCCTGGTAGAACTCGATGCCGGTGACAAGCTGGTGCTTGATGCCGCCGGTCTGGAAGTCCAGGTTCAGGTTGCTCTGGTTGGCCAGGATGGTGTAGCGCTTGGACGTGCCGAAGTCGTTGCCGCGCAGTTGGGCGTAGGGGCTGGGATTGTCCAGCGCGGTGTAGCCGCTATAGGACGCAATGCCGTCGGCGCTGTTGACCAGCGGGCCGGCGCCGACGTAGCCGTAGGACGTGCGTGACGTGCTGTTGAAACGCGCGGGCGACAGGACGCCGATGCGGTCGGTCTGCTGCCAGCGGCTGATGTTGGACAGGCGCACGCCCTTGTTGAAGTCGTGTTCGACTTTCAGGGTGGCCTGGTCGGTGCGGGTCTGCTCGGTGTAGAGCGACGGATCGCCGTACCAGGCGTTGCGCGCGACGTTGGGCATGCGCTGGCCGCCGGTGCCGCGCTGGATAGGCACGCCGCCGTCGGGGATGTTGTTGTCTTCCTGGTGCAGGTAGTTGAAGGTGACGCGGGTGGGCGTGCCCAGGCCCATGGCCAGCGATGCGGCGATGCCGGAGCGGTCGAATTCGGTGACGTCGCGCTCGGCCACGCCGTTGTGGTGGCGCATCAGGTTGATGCGCAGGGCCGAGCTGTCGGTCAGTTCCTGGTTCAGGTCGGCGGTAATACGGCGGTAGTGGTCGGTGCCCAGGCCGCCGGACGCCTTGTAGAACGACCCCAGGCGGGCTTCCTTGCTGACCAGGTTGACGCTGCCGCCCACGGCGGACACGCCGGATTCAATGGATCCGGTGCCCTTGAAGACTTCGGCCTGTTCCAGGTTGAAGATGTCGGTGCGGCTGGACAGGCCCGCGTCGCGGATGCCGTCGACGGTGATGCTTTGTTCGGCCGAGAACCCGCGGATGGTGAACATGTCGCCCCAGCCCAGGTTGCCTTCGCCGGAACTGAAGGTGATGCCGGGCACGTTGCGCAGCACGTCCTGCAGGCTCTGGGCCTGCTGTTCTTCCAGCACGGCGCGGGGCACGACGGTGATGCTTTGCGGGGTGTCCAGCAACGGCTCGGTGAATTTGCCGGACTGGACGCGGTCGGCCTTGTAGGGCGGGGCGTCGCCTTGCACCGTGACGGGGGCCAGCTGCACGGCGGTGTCGGCCGGCTGGGCCTGGGCGCTGGCGGCGGCGCCTAGAGCGATGCCCAGGGTTTTGAGCGCGAACGCGCCGCGGGGAGGGGAGAAGGACTGCGCCATGAAAAGTTCCAAGAGAAGTGCCAATGAGAATCGTTGGCGATTCTAGGTAGGCGAGTCTCAAGATCTTGTTAAGGCGCGGGTGGAAACGGATCGGCCGGCTTGTGGCGCTTGGGTTGTACGAACCGCGGGGCAGTGACCAAAGCCGCCCCGCGTTCCAGATCAATGCAGGATCTGGCTCAGGAACAGCTTGGTGCGTTCGTTCTGCGGATTGTCGAAGAACTCGTCCGGGCTGTTCTGCTCGATGATCTCGCCGCGGTCCATGAAGATCACGCGGTTGGCGACCTTGCGCGCAAAGCCCATTTCGTGGGTCACGCACAGCATCGTCATGCCGCTTTCCTGGGCCAGGTTGACCATCACGTCCAGCACTTCCTTGACCATTTCCGGGTCCAGGGCCGAGGTGGGCTCATCGAACAGCATGATC